>JAKONI010000020.1 GCA_022702015.1 Beijerinckiaceae bacterium
TCGGAGAGCTTCGGCGGCTCGATGCGGACGAAGGGCAGCGGCCGGCAGACGGCCAGGGCCGCGAGGCCGAACCGGGCGGTCATCAGCCCGTTGAGCACCCCCTCCCCGAGCTTGGCCGAGACCCGGGCGGCGATGCCGAGGCCGAGCACCTGCTGGAGCATGCTTTCGCCCACCGCCATGCCCCCCGTCACCGTGAGATGGGCCAGCGCCGAGCGGGTGAGCCGGAGGAAGCCGAGGAAGCCCGGACGGCCGCCGTAGATCGCCGCGATCCGGCGAAGCAGGCGCACGCCGGCGAACAGCACGAAGGCGACATCGACGATGGCCCGGGGGCTGAGCGCCGTCACCGCCGAGACCTGCTTGCCCGCCGTGGCGATGGCGTTGCGGGCCTGCCGGTCGAGGTCGGCCAGCAACTCACGCTCGGCGAGGCCGATCCGGTCGTCCACGTCGAGGATCGCGTCCGCCGTTCCCTCCAGCCGGGCGCGGGCGGGGGCCAGCGCCCCCCGGTCGGCGTAGAGGGCCGAGACCTCCTTCACCACGCCCATGGCGGCGCTGTGGTCCCGGGCGGCGATGGCGTCGAGGGCGGATTGGCGCAGGCGCTCGATGCGCTTCTCCCGGCGCAGGCCGGCAAGCTCGCGCCCGAGGATCACCGCCAGCGCCAGCAGGGCAATGCCGAGCAAGGCGAGGGCGACCCAGCCGAGCCAGGGCGCCGCCTGGAACAGGTCGGCGATCATCCGCTCGACGGACAGGCCGACCCCGAGGGAGACGAGACCCCCCGCCGCCGACCAGAACAGCGCCCCCCAGGGCGAGCGCGACCGCGGCGCCACCGGCACCGGCACGCCGTCGGCGGCCTCGACGATCTCGAAGGGCTCCTCCACGATCACCGGGCGCGGCACGGCCGGCTCCGGCGCCGGCGCGAAACCGGGCCCCGGTGGCGGCTCGGGGGAGAGGCGGAAGGCCCGGGGCTTCTGGCCTGAGGTCATGAATCAGGTCCTCACGAACGCGGCGGGCTTCCCATTCTCCCCCTCATCCCGAGGTGCGTCGAGGCCCGCTGACGCGGGCACCTCAGGATGAGGAACATGGTGGGGTTACATGGCACGATACGCCCCAGGTCACGGGGACGAGGGACGCCTGGGGACGGAGGCAGGACGGCGCGCATCACCCGAGCCGGTCTCCGATCAGGAACTGCATCGCCCGGTCCAGCCGGATCTGCGGCAGGTGGCCGGGGCGGCCGAGGGAATCGGGGCGGATCAGCGGCGGGCGGAAGCGGGGGAAGCGGAGCGAGCCCGGCTCCACCGCCCCCTCCAGCACCGCCTCCGGCCGGGCGGGCAACTCGCCGGGGAAGATGGCCGCCTCGCTCGATCCGTCGAAGGTCTCGTCGCCCACCACCTCGCCCGCCTCCGGCGTGCCGGCCACCGCCCGCAGGGTCTCGCCCCCGTCATGGACGGTGGTCTCGCGGGTCGCCCGCACGGAGGCCAGCGCCACCGTGCCGACCCGGGCGCCGGCGGCCTCCGTCCGTCGCATCGCCCGGGAGACGAGGAGGCGCAGCAGCGCGTCGAGGCGGTCGTGGCTGGTCTGGTGCAGGTGGTCGGCCTTGGTGGCGGCGAACATCACCCGGTCGGCCCGGGGGGCGAAGAAGCGCGACAGCAGGGAGTTGCGGCCGATGTTCAGGCTGAGCAGCACCGTATCGAGGGCCTCCTCCAGTTCGGCCAGGGCCGTCGGACCCGCATCCACCGCCGAGAGCACGTCGACCAGCACGATCTGCCGGTCGACCCGCTGGAAGTGGTCGCGGAAGAAGGGCGTCACGACCTTCGCCTTGTACGCCTCGAACCGCCGCTGCATCAGCCCGGCGAGGCTGTCGGGGGTGATCGTGTCGGGCAGGCGGTCGAGGGGGGCGAAGGTGAGCGCCGGGGAGCCGGCGAGGTCTCCGGGCATCAGGAACCGCCCCGGCGGGGTGGTGGCCACCGCCTCGGGGCCGGCACGCAGGGCGGAGAGGTAGGTCTTGAAGGCGTCGCTCGCCCGTTCGGCCGCCACCTCGTCGAGGGGCCCGGCGGGGTCGAAGCCCTGGAGGGCGGCGAGCCAGGGGGCGGCGGAGGCGGCCCGCCCCGGACGCCTCGTCCCCGCGATGGTCGAGCGCGCCCACGACGTATAGTCGGTCTCGATGAGGGCGAGGTCGAGGAGCCACTCACCGGGGTAATCCACCACGTCGAGCATCAGGGTCGCCGGGCCCGAGCGCCAGCCGGCGGCGCGCTCGTAGGCGATCTCCACGCGGAACTGGCTGATCCGGTCGGTGGAGCGGGGCCAGGCGCGGGCCTGCGTCAGCGTCGCGAAATGCTCCTCGAAGGGGAAGCGCGGCACGTCGTCGTCTGGCTGGGGCACGAGGCGGGCCCGGCGCAACCGCCCCTCCTGCGCCACGGCGAAGGCCGGCAGGGCGTGGGTCTCCACAAGGTGATGGATCAAAGCCGTGGTGAACACGGTCTTGCCCGACCGGGCGAGCCCCGTGACCCCGAGGCGCAGCGTCGGCTGGACCACGAGGTCCTGGGACGCCTCGGCGAAGGCACGCAGGGCCGAGCCGGCGCGGGAGGCGAAGTCGTTCAAGGGAGGAGCCACGGGCCGGGAGACGTTGGGGAAGGGCGGGCGTGAGGTGGCGCGCGGCGGGCGCGGCCGCAAGGGCTTCAGGGTATCGCCTTCACCGCCAGGGTGGCGAAAAGGGCGGGATAGCCCACGGGCCCCGTTGACGCGACGGCGGAAACCGTGCGCCCTCCCTCTCCCCCGGCGCGACCCCGAGTCCCCGAAAATGCTCGATCTGGCGAAGCGGGTCTACGACCACAGCTTCCGCATCGACCCGATCGTGCGGTCGCTGCTCGATACGGATTTCTACAAGCTCCTGATGGCGCAGACGATCCTGCGCCGGCATCCGCAGGTGTCCACCACCTTCGGCATCGCCAACCGCACGGCCCGGGTGCGGATCGCCGAGGAGGTCGATGCCGGCCTGTTGCGCGAGCAACTCGACCACGCCCGCTCGCTGCGCCTGTCGAAGGGCGAGGTGACATGGTTGCGGGGCAACGTGTTCCGGGGCCAGGGCCGGATCCTCGAACCGGACTTCGTGGCGTGGTTCGAGAATTTCCGCCTGCCCGACTACGAACTCGCCACCCGCGACGGGCAGTACGAGCTGACCTTCCACGGCCCCTGGGTCGAGACGACCCTGTGGGAGGTGCCGGCGCTCGCCATCCTCAACGAGTTGCGCGCGCGCGCGGTGCTGCGCGGCCTCGGCAAGCTGGCGCTCCAGGTGCTCTATGCGCGGGCGATGACCCGGGTGTGGGAGAAGATCGAGCGGCTGCGGCGCCTGCCCGACCTGTCCATCGCCGATTTCGGGACGCGGCGGCGGCACGGCTTCCTGTGGCAGGATTGGTGCGTGCAGGCCATGGCCGAGGGGCTGGGGGAGCCGCGCTTCCTCGGCACCTCGAACTGCCTGATCGCCGCCAAGCGCGAGGTGGAGCCGGTGGGCACCAACGCCCACGAACTGCCCATGGTCTACGCGGCGCTGGCCCCCGACGACGCGGCCCTGGCGGCGGCTCCCTACGCGGTGCTTTCCGACTGGCAGGAGGACTACGCGGGCAACCTGCGCATCGTCCTGCCGGACACCTACGGCACCGAGGGCTTCCTGGCGAAGGCCCCCGACTGGGTGGCCGACTGGACCGGCATCCGCATCGACTCCAAGGACCCGATCGAGGGGGGCGAGGAGGCGATCCGCTTCTGGCAGGCGCACGGGCGCGACCCCCGCGACAAGCTCGCGATCTTCTCCGACGGGCTCGATATCGCCGAGATCGAGCGCATCCACGCCCGGTTCCACGGGCGGATGCGCCTCGGCTACGGCTGGGGCACCCTGCTCACCAACGATTTCCGCGGCCTGATGCCGGACCACCGGCTCGATCCGATCTCCGTCGTCTGCAAGGTGATCGACGCCAACGGCCATCCCACGGTGAAGCTCTCCGACAACCCGACCAAGGCGCAGGGCCCGGCCGAGGAGATCGCCCGCTATCGCCGGGTGTTCGGCGTGGGCGAGCAGGCGGGGATGCCGGTGGTGGTGTGAGAGGAAGCCGCTCGTTCGGGAGGGCGATCCTCGTCCCCCTCTCCCCCTCATCCCGAGAGCCCGACCGAAAAGCCCCTGCTCTACTCAACCCCCCTCATCCTGAGGTGCCGCGGAGCCGCCTCGAAGGAGGTTTCCAGGGATCACGGCGCTGACCGGAGGGCTCCTTCGAGGCCACCGCTTCGCGGCGGCACCTCAGGATGAGGGGGAGAGTGGGGGAAGGGCTTTTCGGCCTGACCCCCAAGAAAAGGGCGGGGGGACCAAGGCGAGCTTTTCGGTGGGATGGGTGTGGCACGGAGCGACCGGCGGATGACTCACGGAAGACATCACTCGTCGGGTATAAGGTCGACCAAGGCGGGTCCCCATGGCCCCGCGTGGGAGCTTCCAATGACCATGAACCGCCGCTTCCTGCTCGGCGCCGCCGGCCTCGCCCTGGGTGCCCCTGCCCTCCAGGCAGCCCAAGCCGCCGGGACTCCCGCCGAGATCCCCGCCCCCGCCGGGAAGGCGCCCCCTCCCCCGCCCGTCACGCGGATCCTCGCGGAGTGGATCCAGGGGTCCACCTTCGACAGCCTGCCGGAGAACGTCCGCCGGGAGGGGGTGCGCAGCCTGCTCAACTGGGTCGGCGTAGCCATCGGCGGCTCGCACCACGAGACGGTGGACATCGCGGTCTCGGCGCTCCAGCCCTTCTCGGGGCCGCCGCAGGCGAGCCTGCTCGGGCGCACCGAGCGGTTCGACATCATGAACGCCGCCTTCCTCAACGGGGTGGCGAGCCATATCTTCGATTTCGACGATACCCACCTGAAGACCATCATCCACCCCGCCGGCCCGGTGGCCTCGGCGATCCTCGCCTATGCCGAGATGAAGCCGGTCTCGGGCAAGGCCTTCCTCGACGCCCTGGTGGTGGGGATCGAGGTCGAGTGCCGGATCGGCAACATGGTCTATCCGAACCACTACGACGCCGGCTGGCACATCACCGGCACCTGCGGGCCGTTCGGGGCCGCCGCCGCCGCCGCGAAGCTGATGGGGCTCACGGTGGAGCAGACGGTCTTCGCCCTCGGTCTGGCCGCCTCGCAGCCGGTGGGCCTGCGGGAATCGTTCGGCTCGATGAACAAGAGCTTCAACCCCGGCCGCGCCGCCGCCAACGGGCTGTTCGCGGCGATCCTGGCGGCCAAGGGCTTCACCTCCTCGGAGCAGATGATCGAGGTCCGCCGGGGCTGGGCGCAGACGATCTCCACCAAGCAGGACTGGTCGCAGATCACCGAGGGGCTGGGCAGCCGGTACGAGAGCGCGCTGAACACCTACAAGCCCTTCGCCTGCGGGATCGTCATGCATCCGACGATCGACGCCGCGATCCAGATCCGCGACGAGGATCACGTGAAGCCGGAGGACATCAGAAGCGTGGACCTGAAGGTTCACCCCCTGGTGCTCGAACTCACGGGCAAGACCGCCCCGAAGACCGGGCTGGAGGGCAAGTTCAGCATCTATCACGCGGCGGCGGTGGCCTTCGTGGAGGGGGCGGGGGGCGAGAAGCAGTTCAGCGACCGGGCGGTGAACGACCCCCGCGTGGTGGCGCTGCGCCAGAAAATCCACCCGGTCGTCACCCCGGGAATCGACGCGGCGCAGGTGGACATGACCGTGACCCTCAACGACGGGCGCACGCTCCACCGCCATATCGTCCACGCCATCGGCAGCGTGGAGAAGCCGATGACCGACGCGCAGCTCGAGGCCAAGTTCAAGGACCTCGCCGACGGCGTGCTCCCCGCCGCGCAGGCCGACCACGTCCTGACCCTGTGCCGGTCCCTCCCCGACCTGAAGGATGCGGCCGACATCGCCCGGGCGGGGGTGCAGGGGGCCTGAACGGCGGGCGGGGATCGTTTTCCCGCCCCCGCCGGTTCCTCGTCCATGTCGCGTCCGGCCAAGGTCGGCGCGTGGTGGGGGCGAGCAGGGAAGCCGAGCGGGATGGCCAGGAGGAGCACCGGGGTTCCCGGCATGGACGATGCGCTGATCCGCCCCCGGCCGACCCGCGTCGCCGCCGCCGACACGCCCCGGTCGGCCCTGGCCTCGCCGCTCCTCGTCGGCGCCCTCCTGGTGGCCGGCCTGTATTTCGGCCGGGAGATCTTCATCCCGATCGCCATCGCCCTGCTCCTGTCCTTCGTGCTGGGGCCGCTGGTGAACCTGCTGCGCCGCTGGCGCCTGCCGCGCCTGGTCGCCGTGGGCCTCGCCGTGCTGATGACCCTCGGGATCGTCGGGGCGCTCGCGACGCTCATCGGCGTCCAGGTCGCCGACCTCGCCGGCGACGTGCCCCGGTACCGGGCCACCATCGAGCGCAAGATCGAGAACCTGCGCGAGAGCCCCGCCGGCCGCATGACGGACTACGTCGCCAATATCGGCCGCGTGATCCACAATGCCGGCACCAACAGCGCAACCCCGGAGGGCCGCCCCCCAGCGGAGAACGGCGCCGGCGCCAAGGACGGTGCCAAGGACGGCGCCAAGGGTACCCCCAACGAGAGTCACAATGGCGGTCCCAACGAAAGTCCCAAGGGCGGTGCCAAGGAGGGTCCCAAGGGCGGGGCCCTGCCGGCCGCCGCCCCGCCGGATGCGCCCAAGCCGGTGCTGGTGGAGATGGCGGCGAGCCCCCCGAGCCCCCTGGAGACGGCGAGCACCCTGCTCTCCCCCGTCCTCCAGCCGCTGGCCACCGCCGGCATCGTCTTCGTGGTGCTGCTGTTCGTCCTGATGCAGCGGGAGGACCTGCGCGACCGGCTGATCCGCCTCGCCGGGTCAAGGGACCTGCACCGGACCACGGTGGCCATGGACGACGCCGCCCGGCGCCTCTCCCGCTACTTCGTCGCCCAGGTCGCCCTCAACACCGCCTTCGGCGTGGTGGTCGGCGTCGGCCTCTACCTGATCGGGGTGCCGAACCCCGTCCTGTGCGGCATCGTCTCGGCGCTGATGCGCTTCGTGCCCTATCTCGGCGCCTTCATCTCGGCGCTGTTGCCGATGCTGCTGGCCGCCTCGGTGGACCCGGGCTGGAACATGACCATCGCCACGGCGATCCTGTTCCTCGTCCTCGAACCCGTGACGGGGCAGGTGATCGAGCCGATGCTCTACGGCCAGTCCACCGGCCTCTCGCCCACCGCCGTGCTGGTCTCGGCCCTGTTCTGGACCTGGCTCTGGGGGCCCGTGGGCCTGCTGCTCTCGACGCCGCTCACCGCCTGCCTCGTGGTGCTGGGCCGCCATGCCGAGCACCTGGAATTCCTCGACGTGCTGTTCGGCGACCGCCCCGCCCTCACCCCCGTGCAGAACTTCTACCAGCGCATCCTGGCGGGGGATTCGGAGGAGGTACTGGGCCATGCGGAGCTGATCCTCCAGCACTGCTCGCTGTCCTCCTATTACGACGACGTGGTGCTGAAGGCGCTGGCGCTCGCCGCCCGCGACTCGGCCAGGGGCGTGCTGACGCCGGGCCAGAAGGCCGCCATCCGCGGCACCCTCTCCGAACTGATCGACGACCTTGCCGACCGGGCGGACGGCCTCGTCGAGGGGGCGGACAAGGCACCCGTCCCGCAAGAGGGCGGGGACGATTGCGCCGAGGGCGCCTGCAGCCCGTTCCCCGTCCTTCCCGGCCCCCCGGCCCTGCCCGAGGCCTGGAGCCGGGAGGGGGCGGTGCTGTGCGTCGCCGGCCGGGGCTTCCTCGATGCGGCGGCGGCGGCGATCCTGGCGCAGATCCTCGCCAAGCGCGGAATCGGCGTGCGGGCGGTGCCGTTCTCCGAGACGGCCACGGCCCGGCTCGAACGGCTCGAGCCGGGGGCGGCGCGGCTGACCTGCGTGGTCTCGATCGCCCACGGGGGCGAGCCGGAGCACCTCAACCGCCTCCTCGCCCGGCTGAGGCGGTACATGCCCGCCGTGCCGCTCCTGGCCGGGCTGTGGCTGGCGGACGAGGGGGGGGCCCGGCCGACCCTCATCCTGGACGCGGACATCCGGGCCGATTCCCTGCGCGAGGCGGTGGAGGCCGTCCTCGCGGCGGCCGAGGCGGATGCGGGGCCGGCCCCTTCGGCCCGCCGGGACGCCCCGGCGCCGGCTCCGGCCATGGCTGGGGGGCACGCATGAGACAGGGGGGCTTGACGGCGGCCCGGTGGCCCCGGCTTCGTCTCCCGGCCGGAGGCAGCCGGCGGCTCGGAGCAGGCACCCCATGAGCGTCGTCGAACTCGGCCGGTTCATGGACGACCTGGCCGAAGCCTCGGGCAAGGCAATCATGCCGTTCTTCCGGGCGCAGTTCGCCCTGGAGGACAAGGCGCGGGGGGGCTCGCCCTTCGATCCGGTCACCGAGGCGGACCGGGCGGCGGAGGTGGTCCTGCGGGCGATGATCGCCAAGGCCTTCCCTGCCCACGGCATCCTCGGCGAGGAGTTCGGCACCGAGCGGGCGGACGCGGAATGCGTCTGGGTGCTCGATCCCATCGACGGCACCCGCGCGTTCATCGCCGGCCTTCCCACCTGGGGCACCCTGATCGGCCTGAACCACCACGGCGTGCCGGCGCGGGGGATGATGCACCAGCCCTTCCTGCGCGAGCGCTTCACCGGGGACGGCCACGCGGCCCGCCTGCGCGGCCCGGCCGGCGAGCGCACCCTGCGCACCCGCCGCTGCGCCGACCTCTCGCAGGCGATCCTCGCCACCACCGACCCGCGCCTGTTCGCGGAGGGCGAGGAGGCCGACCGGTTCCGCGCCATCGAGGGGCGGGTGCGCCTGTCGCGCTACGGGGCGGATTGCTACGCCTATTGCATGCTGGCCGCCGGTCAGATCGACCTCGTGGTCGAGGCCGGGCTGAAGCCCTACGACATCTGCGCCCTGATCCCGATCGTCGAGGGCGCCGGCGGCCGGGTCACCGCCTGGGACGGTGGACCGGCGGCGGGCGGCGGGCGGATCGTCGCCGCCGGCGACCCCCGGCTGCACGAGGCGGTGCTCAGGTTGCTGCATCCGTGAGGCGGCGTCCGCCCCCATGCTTCTGACCGCCCTCGTCCTGCTGGCGAGCCTCGCCCCCCGCGCCGCCGAGGGGACCGACGCGCTGCTGCGCGCCCTCCCGTTGCGCCCTCCGGTCACGGTTCCCGCCGCGCCGCCGCACTACGATCCGGCGATCCGGGCGGTCTCGAACTGGCACGCGCAGACCGCCGCCGGGCTGCGTCCGCAGGCCCTCGCCCTCACGGCGAGTCTCGCCCGGGACCCGCCCTACGTCGCCCGCTGCGTCCGGCTCAACAACGGCTGGTGCATCAAGTCGGCCCGCTGGCCGGGGGAGATCGGCGCCGACGGCGAGGGGCATACCGCCTTCGCCACCCTCGGCGATGGGGCGGACGCCGCCGCCCGTCTCCTGCGCCGCTACTACCGCGACTATGGCCGGCGGAGCGCCCTGGCCATCGTCCGCCGCTGGGCGCCCTCGGAGTGCCGGGGCGCCTCCCCCGGCGGGGCGGCGTCCGCCGCCACGGCGGCGGTCTCCTCCGGCCTCGCCCCGAGGGGCCTCGGGCGAACCCTGCGGGCGCGGTTCCTCGCCCGCCACCGGCCGGGGGGCGCCCCAAGGCTCGCGTCGGCCAGGGCCGGCCAGGCGAGGGCCCTGCGGGTTCAGCCCTGGTCGCCGCTGGCCCGCCTCGGCGGACGTCCGGGCGGGCGCGCCGTGGCGGGAAGGGCCTTGCCGCGGGTCCACGGCCCGCGACCCGTCGGGGACATCGCCACGGGGCTGACGCCCATCTCGGACACCCCCGTCTCGACCAAGCCCATCTCGGCCACGCCCCTGCGCGGGGCGGAGGATCCCGCCGCCCTGCTCGCGGGCCGCCGGGTCCCGAGCCCCGATCGGATGGTGGCGGAATCGGCCATGCTGCCCGCCATCGCGGCGGGGCTGCCGGTCCTCGACCTGCGCCTGCCCGCGCCCCTCTGCACCGGGGACGAGACGCGCATCCGCGCCTATGCCGCCCGGATCGCCGGCAGCGTCGGGGTGAAGCCCGACGACGACCTGCACCTGTTCGGCCCCGACGGGGGGCCGCTGCCGAACCTCGCGCCGGTGATGCTGGCGATGTCGGCGGTGGAACTCGGCACCCTGCGGGCCGGGCCGGATCTCGTGGCCGGCGCCATCGGGCGGCTGGGCGATCCCCTGCCGCAGGCCGAGGCGGCCCCGGTCCGGTAGGGGCGCCATGGAAAAAGGGCGGCGGCCGAACCCGGCGCGCCGCCCCCCATCACGCCTCCGTGATGCTTAGGACAGGCCGACCTTCTTGGTTTCGGTCTTCGGGCTTTCGCCGGTCAGGGCGGCCTTCACGGTGCCGTAGAGGTGCAGCATCGTCGCATTCGGGCTGTCCCAGTACTCGCCCTTCTCGGGGCAGACGCGGATCAGGGCGACCTCCGGGTCGTCCTTGCCGTTGGGAAACCACGTCTTGAGGCTGGCATTCCACTTCTGGTCGATGAGGGCCTGGTCGCGGATCACCTCGGCCTTGCCCGCCACCGACACGTAGTTCTGGCTCGACGGATCCGAGTAGGCGAGGTTCACTTGGTCATCGCGGCTGATCTCGGCGGTCTTGGGCGAATGCAGCTTGGTGAAAAACCAGAGGTCGCCGTTCTCGTCGGCGTCGTTGTTCCACATCGGCCGGCTGTTCAGCGTGCCGTCGGGATCGGCCGTCGTCATCATCGCGATCTTGACGTCCTTGATCAGCTCGAAGAGCTTTTTCGCGCCTTCGTGGTCGCGGTGATCGCCCTGATGCATAGGTCTGAACTCTCCAACTCGCTGGTCGACGGACCCGTCATCGGCGACGGCCGTCTGGAATGCGCCTCGACAACGGGCGTGCGACGGGTTGGTTCAGGCGCTTACGCATGCGACCGGTCATACCGCCGATGCATCTCGCGCCGTGCCCACGCTTAGGGCGTGGGGGACGCAAGGCTCGGTTCGGGCTGGCGTTTCGGCAGCACGGGGTTACATGGGCGTTAGATCCGGACCATCGACGAAGACGGCGCGTGGGCCGTC
>JAKONI010000046.1 GCA_022702015.1 Beijerinckiaceae bacterium
CCGGAGACGGTGCGCCTGTCGATCGGATTGGAGAACGTCGAGGACCTGATCGCCGATATCGCGCAGGCGTTGGACAAGGCGGGCGGGTAGGGTTTTCGCCCTCGACGGCGACGCGGTATCCGCTTCATAATGCACGCATGACGGACCTGCTCGACAAGGCGGTCACGACCGCCCGCTCCCTGTGCCCGGACATGCAGGACGAGATCGCACGCATGGTGCTCGCCTTCGCCGGCGAAGATTTGGTTCCCTATCGCCCGACGGCGGAGGAGGCGGCGGAACTCGACCTGTCGATGGCGGCTGCGGCGCGAGGCGATTTCGCGACTGACGAAGAGATGGCAGCAATGTGGGCGCAGCACGGCCTGTGAGATTGCGCGTCACGCGGCCTGCCGCAGCGCAGATCGAGAGGACCATCACCTACATCGCGGAGCACAACCCACAGGGCGCGTCGCGTGTGCTGGCCCGAATCCAATCAGTGATGATGATGCTGACCGAACAGCCTCTCGCTGGTCCGCCGACGACCCGACGCGGAGAGCGCCGGGTTCTCACTATCCCGTACCCCTACGCGATCACCTACACTGTCCTGGACGGCGAGGTCGTGATCCTTGGCATTCGCCACACTGGCCGCCGCCCCGTTGAGTGAGAGGCGGCGGGCCAACCGCGACTACCGCCGCCGCTCCAGGATCGACACGTAGTTGGCCACCGCCGCGCCGCCCATGTTGAACACCCCGGCGAGCTCGGCGTCGGGCACCTGCATCTCGCCGGCCTCACCCATGAGCTGCAGGCAGGCCATCACGTGCATCGACACGCCGGTGGCGCCGACGGGGTGGCCCTTGGCCTTGAGGCCCCCCGAGGGATTCACCGGCAACCGGCCGCCCTTCTCCGTCAGGCCCTCGCGGACGATCCGGTAGCCCTCGCCCGGCGCGGCGAGCCCCATCGCCTCGTATTCGATGAGTTCGGCGATGGTGAAGCAGTCGTGGGTTTCGACGAAGGAGAGATCCTCGTTGGCGATGCCCGCCTGGGCGCGGGCCTTGTCCCAGGCCCGGCGGGCGCCCTCGAAGGCGGTGGGGTCCCGGCGGGACAGGGGCAGGATGTCGTTGACCTGCGCCCGCGCCCGGAAGCCCAAGGCCCGCTCCAGGCGGGCGGAGGTCTCGGCGTCGGCCACCACGAGGGCGGCGGCGCCGTCCGAGATCAGGGAGCAATCCGTCCGCCGCAGGGGCGCGGCGACGTAGGGGTTCTTGTCGGAGACCCGGTTGCAGAAGTCGTAGCCGAGGTCCTTGCGCAATTGCGCGTAGGGGTTGGCGACGCCGTTGCGGTGGTTCTTGGCGGCGATCCGGGCCAGTTCCTCGCTGCGGTCGCCGTAACGCTGGAAGTAGCCCGCCGCGATCCGCCCGAACACGCCGGCGAAGCCGCCCTCGATCTCGGCCTCCTCCTTGCGGTAGGAGGCACCGAGCAGGATGTCGCCGGTCTCGGCCACCGACTTGGCGGTCATCTTCTCCGCGCCGACGACGAGGGCGATCCGGCCCCGGCCGCTGTCCACGAAGTCGAGGGCGGCGTAGAGGGCGGCCGAGCCCGTGGCGCAGGCATTCTCGAGATGAGTCGAGGGGACGTGCGCCAGCTCGGGCTGGTTGACGGCGACGAGGGAGCCCTCGAAGCCCTGCTTCGAGAACCCGGTGTTCATGACGCCGACATAGATGCCGTCGACCTCGGCCGCCGCGACCCCGGCATGGGTCAGGGCCTCGCCGGAGACCCGGGCGATCAGGCTCTCGACATCCGGGTCCTCAAGCTTGCCGAAGGGGGTGTGGGCCCAGCCCACGATGCAGGCGCGCGTCATCGTTTCTCTCCCGTTGGGCGGACGATGGCCCCCGCCGGCCCGGGGATCAAGGGGTCGGCGCGGTGAGGAAGTCGAAGTCGCAACCCTCCGGCGCCTGGGTCACGCTACGCCGGTAGAGGGCCTTGTAGCCCCGGGCCGGGGCCGGCGGCGGGGCGTGCGTGGACAGGCGCCGGGCCACCTCGTCGGGCGCGACCAGCAGGTCGATGCGCTTGTCCTTCACCGACAGCCGGATGCGGTCGCCATCGCGCACCGCCGCGAGGGGGCCGCCGATCGCCGCCTCCGGGGCGATGTGCAGGACGATGGCGCCGAAGGCCGTGCCGGACATCCGGGCGTCGGAGATCCGCACCATGTCCTTCACCCCTGCCCGGGCGAGCTTCTTCGGGATGGGCAGGTAGCCGGCCTCGGGCATCCCGGCGGCGTGGGGGCCGGCATTCTGCAGGACGAGGATGTCGTCGGGGGTCACGTCGAGGTCGGGGTCGTCGATCCGGGCCGAGAGGTCCTCCAATCCGGTGAACACCACCGCCCGACCCTCGGTCTCGAACAGGGCGGGGGTGGCCGCCGCGCGCTTGAAGATCGCCCCGTCCGGGGCGAGGCTCCCGCTGAGCGCGATGAGGCCGCCCTGAGGCGAGACGGGATCGGAGAACGGGCGGATCACCGCCCGATCGACCCACCCCTCCGGCTCGTCCAGGCGCTCGGCCAGGGTCCGGCCCTCCACGTCCACGGTACCGAGGTGCAGGAGCGGGCGCAGCTCGCGCAGCAGCGCCCCCATGCCCCCGGCGGCATGGAAATCCTCCATGTAGCCTTCGCCCACCGGCTTCAGGTCGACCAGCACCGGGGTCTCGTCCGAGATGGCGTTGAACCGCTCGTAGGGGATGCGGATGCCGAGCCGGCCGGCGATGGCGGTGAGGTGGACGATGGCGTTGGTGGAGCCCGACACCGCCATCAGCACGCGGATGGCGTTCTCCACCGACGCCCGCGTGATCACTTGGCTCGGCCGGATCCGCGTCTCGATCAAGCGGACGGCGGCCCGGCCGGTCTCCTCGGCGGCGACCAACCGGTCGGAGTGGACGGCGGGGATCGCCGCCGTGCCCGGCAGGGACATCCCTAAAGCTTCGGCGATGCATGCCATGGTGGAGGCGGTGCCCATCACGGCGCAGGTCCCGGCCGTCACGGAGAGCCTGCCCTCGACCTCCGCGATCTCCTCGGCATCGACGGTGCCGGCCCGGTACTTCGCCCAGAAGCCCCGGCAATCGGTGCAGGCCCCAAGCCGCTGACCCCGGTGGCGCCCGGTGGACATCGGCCCGGTGACGAGCTGGATCGCCGGGAGGTTCGCCGAGGCGGCGCCCATGAGCTGGGCCGGCACGGTCTTGTCGCAGCCGCCGATCAGGACCACCGCGTCCATCGGCTGGGCCCCGATCATCTCCTCGGTGTCCATGGCCATCAGGTTGCGGTACATCATACTGGTGGGATTGAGGAAAACCTCCCCCAGCGACACGGTGGGGAACGCCCGGGGCAGGGCGCCGGCGGCGAGCACCCCGCGCGAGACCGCCTCGACCAGATCGTCCATGCTCCGGTGGCAGTTGTTGAAGCCCGAGGGCGTCATGGCGATGCCGACGACGGGCTTGCTCAGAAGCCGCGTCGAAATCCCCATGGACCGGGCGAAGGAGCGGCGCAGGTAGCGGGCGAAATCCCGGTCGCCGTAATTCGTCAGCCCCCGGTCGAGGCCGTGCGGTTCATCGGTCATGGCGGTTCCCCGAGGCTTACCGAAGGTGGAACGCGATCCACGCCACGGCGAGGAGGGCGAGGGCGGTGAGGGCGTAGCGCTGTGGAGGGTTCATGACGCGGGTCCCTGCCGGTGGCGGATTCCACTCCCCGCAAGGGAGTGTAGCAAAACTCCTCCCACCCTCGCCCTCATCCTGAGAGTCTGGCCGGAAAGTCCCCCGTTTCCCTCCCTCCGCCTCATCCTGAGGTGCGGCAGTAGCCGCCTCGAAGGAGGGCTCCAGATATCGCGGAGGGATCTGGAAGTCTCCTTCGAGGCCACCGCTTCGCGGCGGCGCCTCAGGATGAGGGCGAGACAGGGAGAGCCACGGGCTTTCCGGTCAGGCTCTCAGGATGAGGGGGAGTTCGGGATCGACAGTCATGAACGGATTCAGCGACGATCCGCGCGAGGCGAAGCGGTGTCTGGTCCCTCACCGCATCACGAAGGGATTCTCCGGCGCGTCGCGGCTGGTGGAGATCCAGATGCTCTTGGTCTCCAGGTATTCCTTGATCGATTCGATGCCGCTCTCGCGGCCGAGGCCGGAGCGCTTCATGCCGCCGAAGGGCATCATGTAGCTCACCGCGCGGTAGGTGTTCACCCAGACGGTGCCGGCCTTGAGGCCCTTCGACATCCGCATGGCCCGGCCGATATCCTGCGTCCAGACGCCGGCGGCGAGCCCGTAGATCACGTCGTTGCCGACACGGAGCGCCTCGGCCTCGTCCTCGAAGCCGATGATCGACAGGACCGGGCCGAACACCTCCTCCTGCGCGATGCGCATGGTGTTGGTGACGTCGGCGAAGATCGTCGGCTGCACGAACTGGCCGCCCTTGACGCCCTCCCCCGTGGCGGGGCCGCCGCCGAAGACGCAGCGGGCGCCCTCGCCCTTGGCCACCGCGATGTAGTCCAGCACCTTCTGGTACTGGGGCGGCGTGGTGATGGGGCCGATATTGGTGTCGGCCGCCATCGGGTCGCCGAGCTTGGCGGATTTCGCCAGTTCGATCAGCCGGGCGGTGAACTCCTCGCGGATGCTGTTCTGCACCAGGAGACGCGAGCCGGCGATGCAGGTCTGGCCGGTGGCCGCGAAGATGCCGGAGATGGCCCCGGCGGCGGCCATCTTCAGGTCGGCGTCGGCGAAGACGATGTTGGGCGACTTGCCGCCGAGCTCCAGCGCCACGCGCTTGATGTGCTTGGCCGCCTGCGCGTAGATCCGTGCCCCCGTCACGTCGGATCCGGTGAAGGTGATCTTGGCCACATCCGGGTGATCGACGATCGCCGCGCCGGCCTCGGCGCCGTAGCCGGTGACGACGTTGAGCATCCCATCCGGCAGCCCGGCCTCCTTCACGAGGCCGGCGAATTCCAGGGTGCTGGCCGAGGCGAACTCCGAGGGCTTGATGACCACGGCGCAGCCCGCCGCCAGCGCCGGGGCGCATTTCCAGGCTACGAACAGCAGCGGCGAGTTCCAGGCGGTGAGCGCCCCGACCACGCCCACCGGCTCGTGCGTCGTGAAGGCGAAGGTGTCGGGCTTGTCGATCGGCACGTGCGCGCCCTCGATCTTGTCCGCGAGGCCGCCGAAATAGTGCCACCACTCGGGCTGGTAGCGGGTCTGTCCGAGCATCTCGGCGAAGAGCTTGCCGTTGTCCCGGGTCTCGACCTCGGCGAGGTGCCGCGCCTCGCGCTCCACGATGTCGCCGATCCGGCGCAGGACCTTGCCCCGCGCCGAGGCGGTCATGCTCGCCCAGGGCCCCTCGGTCATGGCGCGCTTGGCGGCGGCCACCGCCCGATCCACGTCCGCCTGGGATCCCCGGGGGATCCGCGCCCAGGGCTCGCCGCTGTAGGGATCGATCGAGTCGAACCACTCGCCCTCGGCCGGATCGACGTAAGCGCCGTCGATGTAGTGCTGATAGGTCTTCACGGCGGGACTCCCTGCTCCGGGCGGACCCGCCCGGTATGGTCCAACGGCGCCGACGGGGCCAGCCCGGGACGGATCCAACCGGTTTCACCCTCCCGCCTTTCCGAGCATCCGGCGGGGGATTTCACGGTCTGGCGATCCAATCCCGCACGCCCTCCACGGAGCGGAACGCATCGAGGGCATGGACCCGCGCCCCCGGAAGGGCCGCCTGCGCCATGGTCGCCAGGGCATGACCGGGGCCGAGTTCGAGGACATGGGTGGCGCCGTACTCGCCGCAGGCTTCCAAGCAGCCGGCCCAATCGATGGTCCGGGCGATCTGGCCCGCGAGCTTGTCGAGCCCGCCCACCGGCTGGAACACCGTTGCTCCGTCGAGGCCGCTGAGCAGGCGCGGCGCCGAGGGCGGCGGCCGGTGCAGCGGCGCCTCCGCCAGCAGCGCCCGGAACCGCTCGCCGGCCCGCGCCAGGAGCGGGGTATGGGGGGGCGTCCGCACGTCGAGCAGGATGGCGCGCTGCGCTCCCTTCGCCGTCGCCTCCAGGCACAGGGTTTCGAGGGCGTCGCGCCGGCCCCCCACGACGCCGCTGTCGGCGGCGTTGCGGATCGCGAGATGGCAACCATGGCGGCGGGCGAGACCCTCCAGGGCGTCGAGGCCGATCCCCCGGATGCCCGCGAGGCCGAACCCCTCCCCCACGGCCTCGTCCATGGCCTCGGCGCGGGCGGCGGCGAGGCGCAACACGGTGTCCCCGTCGAACCGCCCGGCGACGCCCCAGGCGGCGAGGTCGCCGATGCTGTAGCCCGCCACGATGGCCCGGCCGGGCCGGTCCGCCGCGATCACCCGCCAGCCGGCGAGCGCCGCGACGCAGCAGAGGACCTGGCCGGTGCGGTTGCCGTGCAGCCCCTCCCCCGCCCGGACGAGGTCTCGGGGATCGGTGCCGCCGAGCAGCGGCCGGGCCGCCTCGAACACCTCTTGCGCCTCCGGCCGGTCGGCGGTGAGGGCGAACATGGCCGGATGCTGGGCGCCTTGGCCGGAGAGGAGGATCGCGAGGGTCATGGGATACTAGGAGCGCGGGAGGGTCCCATCGCCCCGCGTGCGGGGCTCATGGCGTCACGTCGAGGGCGGCGCACCGGTTCTCGCTCCCCCGCGGAGGGGGGAGGGAGAACGCGAGTCATCCGAAGCCGTCGTTCCCCGCTCGTCGCACGAGTTCGCCCACCCCTCGCATCGCCACCCGGTCGAGATACTTCGCCAGCACGGTCCCGCCCTCCGGCGCCTCGTGCAGCTCCCGCCACTGCACCCCGCCCCCATCGGGCAGCAGGATCTCCCCGTCGAGGCGCATCGGCGCCCCCGCATCGATCCGGGCGAGGCCATCGAGCAACGAGGCCGGCGCCGGGCCCTGACAGGGCCAGAGCAGATCGAGGTCCGAGCCGGCGGCGAGATAGGTTAACCCCGTCACCGCCTGCCACAGCAGGGCTCCGAAGGGCCGGGGCGTCAGGCCATGGTCGTCGGCCAGAGTCAGCAGGGCGGCGAGGGTCGGTTGCCAGTCCGGTGGGGCAACGGAGGCCGTCTCGGCGAGCGACGGGGCCACCACCGGGCTCAGAACCCCCGCAGGGAGAGAAAGCCCGATCCGGCGCTTGCCGTCGATGGGGGGCAGGGGCAGGCCGAGGGGCACCCTTTCCGCCCCCTCCCCCGGGACGCGGCGGCGGACGATGAGTGGTCGCCCGGCGCGCGCCCAGCCCGCGAGATGGGGCAGGCCGTCGAGGTCCCGGCGCCCGGCCAGGAGGTCGCCCCAGGCGCCGGGGTCCGCCGTCACGAGGTCGTGGCGGGCAACCTCAGCCCGCACGGACCTGCCCGGCGACCGCCTTCGCGATCTCCTCCGCCACGGGACGCCCGCCCCGCTCCCGCCCCAGGCGGTCGCGCCCGTCCCGCTCCGGCAGGGAGGCGATGAGGTCACGGATCTGTGGCCCCAGGGGCTTGCCCGGATCGAGCACCGCGTGGACGGCGCCGGCGGCGAGCATGTTGTCGAGGCCCGGGGCGAAGACGGGGGTCGACTTCGCCATCTCCTGAAGCTTCTCCAGGGGCAGCTTGGTGACGCGGGCCACGGAGGGCAGGTCCATCACGCTCGGGTTTGCGCCGGGGAGCGCCGCCAGCACCCGCGTCGCCAGGGCGGTGGCGATGAAGGCGCCCGCCGCCGAGTGCCCGTAGAGGAGCCCCACGGTGGGGTGGCCGTGCCGGTCGGCCAGAAGCAGGGCCTTGGCGAGGTGGGCGAGGCACTCGTTCAGGCCGAGCAGCTCGTCCCGCCGGCTCATCCGCTGGCTGTCGGAATCCACCGCCACCAGGATCGGCGCCTTGTCCCCCGCCCGCACCGCGTCGAGGACATGGCCGGCGAGGTCCAGGGCGCCCTCGATTCCCAGCGGCGTGTCGCCATCGACGCCTATGACCCGCAGCCGTCCGCCCTCGAACGGACCGTCGCCGGCCACGAGCCCGTCCTTGACCGCCACGGTGTGGCCTTCGGGGAAGAGCGAGGCGAGGATCTCAGCGAGCGTCATGGGTCGCCTCCTTCACGCGGGCCACGGTCTCGTCGAAGGCGCGGGTGTCCATCGCCGGCACCGCCTCGGGGTCGTTGACGCCCAGCCGGGCCCAGATGTCGGCCGCGTCCCGGCAGTCGCCGAACTCGGCGATCCGCCTTCGCAGCCGGGCCTGCTCGGCTTCCAGGGTGTCGAGGTCGAAGGCCGGCGCCTGCGCGATGAGCGTCAGGGCCGCCGCGCGGAAGGCCGCCACATTGTCCTCGCAGAAGGCGTCGGCGGCGCCGATGAGCCGCCGGTGCTTGCCGCCCATGGTCCGCCAGACCAGGGCGCGGTCCTTGGAATCGAACTCCTCGGCGCCCTTGTTGGTCTCGATCACCTCCGGGCCCGAGACGGAGATGCGCCCACCCTCGGAGACGGCGAGCCGGGAGCAGGTGCCGGCGATGAGGCCGCCGCCGCCGAAGCAGCCCGCCCGTCCGCCGATCAACCCGACCACCGGCACCCCGGCCGCGCGCGCGTCGGTGATGGCGCGCATCGTCTCGGCGATGGCGGTCTCGCCGGCATTGGCCTCCTGGAGGCGCACGCCGCCGGTGTCGAGGAGGAGGAGCACGGCGGCGGGCTTCCGATCGAGGGCGGCCCGCAGCAGCCCCACGAGCTTGCCGCCGTGGACCTCCCCGAAGGCGCCGCCCATGAAGCGGCCCTCCTGCGCGGCGACGTACACGGTCCTGCCGTCGAGGGTGCCCGTGCCGACGACGATGCCGTCGTCGAAGGCGCGCGGCAGGTCGAACAGGGGCAGGTGCGGGCTCATCCGCCGTTCGGCCGGGCCGAGGGCTTCCGTGAAGCTACCGGGATCGAGCAGGGCGTCGAGGCGCTGGCGGGCGCTGGCCTCGTACCAGCTCAGGCGATCGCGAACGATGGCGGCCATGGTCAGGTCTCCAGGAGCCGGGCGCCCTGCAACAGGCGCAGGGCGACGGTATCGGGCCGGGCGCCGCCGTCGTTGATGGAGATGCGCACGCCCCCGGGCTGGGCGCGGGCGACGAAATCCGCCACCACCGCCTCCCAGACGGCGCCGTAGCCGGCGATGGGCGTCTCGATCGCCACCTCGCAGGCATCCGAGGGTAGCACCCGCTCCAGCAGGATTTCGAGATTGCCGGAGGCGACCACGCCGGTGATCGCCTGCGGCTTCGCGCCGGGCAGCGGCTTCCGGGTGGTGTGGCGGAACGTCAGGGATTCCATTGTCCTGTTCCTCAAGAGCGGTTGCTCGATCCCATCAAACCCCCTCATCCTGAGGCGCCCGGCTCGCCGGGCCTCGAAGGAGGGCTCCAGACGCCTCGGCGATTCCTGGAGGCCTCCTTCGAGGCGGCTTCGCCGCACCTCAGGATGAGGGGGCGGATGGAAGCGGGGGGCTCACCAGTCTCACCAGTTCCTGAACCGGGCCGGCGGCTCGTAGAGTCCGCCCGACCAGTGCACGAGATCCTTGATCGAGCGCGCCGCCAGGAGCGACCGGTCGGCGTCGAGGGGCTCGATGCCCAGATCCTCCGGCCGGCGGATGATGCCCCGAGCCCGCAACTCCTCGACCTTCGCCCGGTCGCGGCCCCGGCCGACCTCGGTGTAGCCCGCCACTCCCCGGATCGCCTGCTCCCGGTCGTCGGCGTCCCGGCAGAGGAGGAGGTTGGCGATGCCCTCCTCGGTGACGATATGGGTCACGTCGTCGGCGTAGATCATGACCGGCGCCAGTTCGAGGCCGATCTTGCTGGCCAGTTCCAGGGCGTCGAGGCGTTCCACGAAGGTGGGGACGAGCTTGTCGCCGAAGGTCTCGACCAGCTGAACCACGAGCTTGCGGCCGCGCATCAGCGCCGGGTCGCCCACGACCTGCGCCTCCCGCCCCGCCTTCATCCAGGCGTCGGAGGGGTGGCGGCGGCCGTGCGGGTCCGAGCCCATGTTCGGCGCCCCGCCGAAGCCGGCCACCCGCGACTGCGTGACCGTCGAGGAATGGCCCATCAGGTCGATCTGAAGGGTCGCGCCGATGAACATGTCGCAGGCATAGAGACCCGCTGTCTGGCACAGGGCCCGGTTCGAGCGCAGCGACCCGTCCGCCCCGGTGAAGAACACGTCCGGCCGCTCGCGGATGTAGCGGTCCATGCCGACTTCCGAACCGAAGCAGTGAACCTGTCTCACCCAGCCCGATTCGATGGCCGGGATCAGCGTCGGGTGCGGGTTCAGGGCGAAATGCGTGGCGATCTCGCCCTTGAGCCCGAGCTTCTCGCCGTAGGTCGGCAGCAGGAGCTCGATCGCCGCCGTGCCGAAGCCGATCCCGTGGTTGAGCCGGCGGACGCCGTACTCCGCATAGATTCCCTTGATCGCCATCATGGCGATGAGGATCTGCGTCTCGGTCATCGCCGCCGGGTCGCGGGTGAACAGCGGCTCCACGAAGAAGGGCGAATCCGCCTCGACCACGAAATCGACCCGGTCGCCGGGGATGTCGACCCGGGGCACCTTGTCCACGATCTCGTTGACCTGCGCGACGACCACGCCGTTCTTGAAGTGCGTCGCCTCGACGATGGTCGGCGTGTCCTCGGTGTTGGGCCCGGTATAGAGGTTGCCCTCCCGGTCGGCCGAGACACCCGCGATCAGCGCCACGTGCGGGGTCAGGTCGATGAAGTACCGGGCGAAGAGTTCGAGGTAGGTGTGCACCGCCCCGAGCTTGATCTGGCCCCCGTAGAGCATCTTGGCGACCCGGGCGCCCTGGGGACCGGAATAGGAATAGTCCAGCCGCTCGGCGATGCCGGTCTCGAACACGTCGAGATGCTCGGGCAGCACGATGCCCGACTGCACCATGTGCAGGCTGTGGATCCGGGTGGGATCGCACTGGCCGAGGGCCCGGGCGAGGCAATCGGCCTGCTTCTGGTTATCGCCCTCCAGGCAGACCCGGTCCCCCGGCCGCAGGACCGCCTCAAGCAGCGCGACCGCATCCGCCGCCGGCACGACCTTCCCCGTCGCGTGCGCCCGCCCCGCCTCGATGCGGGCGTCGCGGGCCTTCCTCTCCCCGCGCCAGTCGGCCATCGCGTCCCTCCCCTGTATGCGCCAGCGATACTAAGACCGCTCCCAGAATTATCAAACCCCTGGATGTCACGTTTCCGTATACCAGATTGCCTTATCGGCACGATCCTGCATATTTGGCGGAACAATATCACGAACGGGTAGGGAAACGCGCCATGCCATACCGGGCAGAGTCCGTCCGCCATCCTGCGATCCGCTGGGGTGGGCGATGATCGTCTTCGGTGTCGCCCTTCTCGCGACTTGCACGCTGATCGGCGTGTATCTCGGCGACCTCCTCGGGATCGCGCTCGGCGTGAAGGCGAATGTCGGCGGGGTCGGCATCGCCATGATCCTGCTCATCGCCGCCCGGGTCTGGCTCGACCGCCGGGGCCGCCTCTCGAAGGGCGTCAAGTTCGGGGTCGAGTTCTGGGCGGGGATGTACATCCCCATCGTGGTCGCCATGGCCGCCCAGCAGAACGTGGTCGCGGCCCTGACCGGCGGCCCCATCGTCATCATCGCGGCGGTCGGCTCCCTCGTCCTGTGCTTCGGGGCCGTGGCCCTCCTGAGCCGCTTCGGCGGACGGGAGGCCCCCGGGGCCGGGGACGCGCATGCGGGCGCCGTCGTCGCGGGCGACGCCGACGGGATCGCGGCGGAGCCGGCGGTCACCCACTCCGCGCGCCGGGAGGGCTGAGCATCATGGGTCACGACATCTGGCACGGCATCGAGCACGTCTTCGTGGAGCAGAGCCTGGTGGCGGCCTTCGCCGTGGTGGGCGGGCTGATCCTGGTCTCCAACCTCGCCGCGAAACGCCTGACGAACGGGCGGGTTCACGGCTCGGCGATCGCCATCGTCCTCGGACTGGTGCTCGCCTATTTCGGCGGGCTCTATACGGGGGGCAAGAAAGGCGTCGCGGACATCCCGGCGCTGGCCGGCATCGGCCTGATGGGCGGGGCGATGCTGCGCGACTTCGCCATCGTCGCCACCGCCTTCGAGGTGGACGTGATCGAGGCCCGCCGCGCCGGATTGCTGGGCGTGCTGGCACTGGCGCTCGGCACGATCCTGCCCTTCATCGTCGGCACGCTGACGGCGGTGGCGTTCGGCTATCACGACGCGGTGTCGATCACGACCATCGGCGCGGGGGCGATCACCTACATCGTCGGCCCGGTGACGGGGGCGGCCATCGGCGCCGATTCGACGGTGATGGCGCTCTCCATCGCCACGGGCGTGACCAAGGCGGTGATGGTGATGGTCGGCACGCCGCTCGTCGCCAAGCTGATCGGGCTCGACAATCCCCGCTCCGCGATGGCCTATGGCGGCCTGATGGGGACGGTGAGCGGTGTCGCCGGGGGCTTGGCGGCCACGGATCCGAAGCTCGTTCCCTACGGCGCGCTGACGGCGACGTTCCACACGGGCATCGGGTGCCTCGTGGGGCCGTCGATCTTCTTCCTCACGGTGCGCGCCCTCGTCGGCTGAGGGGCTGGGCATGGACGGCGGCGAAGCGGTGGAGAGTGCGGAGCGGGGGCTCCTGTCGGAGCGCATCCGCAACGCGCTGACGGACGCCATCGCGGCGGGGGATTTCGCCGCCGGCACGACCCTCGACGAACAGCTTCTCGCCGACCGCTACGGCGCCTCGCGCACCCCCGTGCGGGAGGCCCTGCGCCAGCTCGCCGCCTCGGGGCTCGTGGAGATCCGCCCCCGCCGGGGGGTGGTGGTGGCGCAATTCACCCCGCAGCGGATCGGCGACATGTTCGAGACCTCCGCCGAGGTCGAGGCCCTGTGCGCCCGGCTCGCCACCTACCGCATGACGCCCCTCGAACGGGGGGCGCTCATCGACCTGCACGACCGGTCGGCGGATTCCGTCGCGACGGGGGATGTCGACACCTACGACCGGCTGAACCGCGCCTTCCACGAGGCGCTCTACGCCGGCACCCATAACGGCTTCCTCGCGGAGCAGGCGCTGGCCCTGCGCGAACGCCTCGCCGCCTTCCGGCGCACGCAATTGCGCCAGGGCGACCGCATCCACCGCTCGCGAGAGGAGCACGGCGAGATCCTGGCCGCGATGTCGGAGGGAGACGGCGAGAGGGCCGCCCGCCGGATGCGCGCGCACATGCTGCGCGCCGCCGCCGCGCTGGGCCGCTACATCGCCGGGCCGGGGGCCGAGTGAGCGGAGGCTAGTTCTCCTCCCCGCCCCGCCCGAACGGCGCGCTGCCGATGGGGGCGTTGAGGGCGTCCGCGAGGCGGGCGAGCCGGCCGGCGGCGGCGGTGATGCCCTCGGCCGCCCGCGTGGCCGCCTCGTCCCGGTCCCGTTCCGCCGCCTCGACCACGCTGCGCGACTGCGCCACCTCGGTCTCCAGGGCCGCGAAGCGCTTGCGCAGATCGGACAGCTCGTCCGAGATCGTCAGCGCGGCCATCACATGCAGCCGCATGTCGCCGATCTCGCCGAAGCTCTCGCGCATCCGCGCGACGCGCTCGCTGAAATCCTGGGTAAGGCCGGTGAGGTGCGCCTCCTCGTCCTTGCCGCAGGACATGCGGTAGGTCTTGTTGTCGATGGTGACGGTGATGATCGGCATCCGGTCAGTGCCTTTCCAGCACGCCGGCCACGGCGGCGATGGCCCTGTCGAGCCGGCTTCCCACCTCCCCCGATGTCGCCTCCACCTGCGCGAGCCGGGCGCTCGCGGCGTCGAGGGCGGCGGCGAGCCGGCTCCGGTCCTCGCCGAGCAGCGACAGTTCGGCGTCGCGGTCGTCGGGGGCGGCCTCGGCTTCGAGCCGGCGGGTCACGCTCGCCTCCAGGCGCGCAAGGACGGCGTCGAGCCGTTGCAAGGCTTCGGACACGGGATCTGAATCGGGCACGTCGGACGGCATCGTCATCTTGAGTGAGGGCATGGTGCGGGCAGGCCCAAGTGTCGACCGGATGGTTCACGATTTCCAGGGAAAAAGCCTCTCCGAGGAATCTCTGCAGTCTTCGACCGGTGCAATTCAACGAAGTTCGTGACAACCAGTGGTTTGTCACTTCCCGTCGTTTGACAGGTCGGGGCGCCATGCTAGACAGCCGCGCGTTCCCGAAGTGGACCACCGAGCCGCCGCCGGGCGGGCCCGCGACCGCATTT
>JAKONI010000055.1 GCA_022702015.1 Beijerinckiaceae bacterium
CGAGACCAAAAAAGCCCGTTCGTCGTTGCTTTAAGCTGCGTCCCCCGTGGAGAGCGGGGTTCGCCGGTTTCGCCTCCGGCTGCCGGTTGTTGTCGGGGTCCGGTGTTGCCACCTGGATTGCCGGAAGAGGGGGATCCACCCCCGCAACCATCGATCCTAAGACCCCTGGCGGCTGTCCGGCAGTTGACCGGATACCCACCAACCGACACGCGGCCACAGGCACGTGCGAAATTGGGCGAGAGCGACATAGGGGTACGCGCCCCCGCCGGCAAGGGCCATTCGCGCGCCGTCCCCGGAATACAACCGATCCAGCGGCACTGTTGCACAGGTGCCGCGCCTGCGCCGGGCGGGCTTCCCAAGGGGCGCGGATCGGGGCATCTCCCCGGGGAGCGTTCGCGATGGGTGGGTGATGGCACGGCCAGGGCAATCGAGCACGGCGGCGGCCGCGTGAACGCCCCCCTCCGCGCCTCTCCTCCCGCCCGGCCCGTGCCTGTGGTCCGCCCGGCCACCTTCGGGGACCTGGACGCATTGGTCGCCCTGGAACACGCCGCCTTCGCCACCGACCGGGCGGAGCGACGGGCGATCCGCCACGCGATCCGGTCCGCCACGATGGACGTAATGGTGGCGCTGATCGACCACGACATGCTCGTCGGGGCGGCGGTGCTGGAGCGGCGCCGGGCGAGTCGCATCGCGCGGCTGGCCTCCATCGCGGTGGCGCCGAATCGCGGGGGCCTCGGCCTCGGGGGCTGCCTGCTGGAGGCCGCCGAGGAGACGGCCCGCGCCCATGGTTGCGAGCGGCTGCGCCTTGAAGTGCGCGGCGACAACGGCGCCGGCATTCGCCTCTACGAACGCCGGGGCTACACCCGCTTCGCGATCCGCCCCGACTATTACGAGGACGGCATGGAGGCCTGGCGCTACGAGCGCTGGCTGGCCTGAGTCCGGGGTATCCAGAGGGCGAGCCCCCTGGCGGGGGCGGGGCAGGGCCCCGCGAAGACCCAGGGACTTCGCCCCTGGACCCCACCAAAGAGCTCGCCCTTTGGGATCCCCCTACGCCTTGCCCACCGCCGCCAGGGCGAAGGCGTAGATCAGGGCCACTTCCTCCAGGCGGTCGAACCGGCCGGCGGCGCCGCCGTGGCCCGCCTCCATGTTGATCTTGAGCAGGATCGGGCCGCCGCCGGTCATGGTCGCGCGCAGGCGGGCGACCCATTTCGTCGGCTCCCAATACGTGACGCGGGGGTCGGTGAGGCCCCCGAGCGCCAGGATCGCCGGATAATCCTGCGCCCGCACGTTGTCGTAGGGGGAGTAGCCGAGGATCGTCTCGAAGGCGGTCTCGCTCTCTCCCGGATTGCCCCATTCGGGCCATTCCGGCGGGGTCAGCGGCAGCTCGGCGTCGAGCATCGTGTTCAGCACGTCGACGAAGGGTACGTCGGCGACGATCCCGGCGAACAACTCCGGGGCGATGTTTGCCACCGCGCCCATCAGCATTCCCCCCGCCGAGCCCCCGTGGGCGACGATGCGTCCCTCCGCCGTGTAGCCGGCTTCGATCAGCGCCCGCCCGCAGGCCACGAAGTCCGTGAAGGTGTTCGGCTTCTTCTCGCGCTTGCCGTCGAGGTACCAGCGCCAGCCCTTCTCCGTGCCGCCGCGGATATGGGCGATGGCGTAGACGAAGCCCCGGTCCACCAGGGACAGGAGGTTGGTGCGGAAGGCCGCCGGCATCAGCGAGCCGTAGCTGCCGTAACCGTAAAGGAGGAGGGGGGCCGAGCCGTCCAGCGGCTGGCCCTTCCGGTGGAGCAGGGAGATCGGCACCTGCTCCCCGTCCGGGGCGGTGGCGAACAGGCGGCGGGTCACGTAATCCGCCGGATCGTGCCCGCTCGGGACCTCCTGCCGCTTGCGCAGGGTCCGCTCCCGGCTGCGGCAATCGTAGTCCCAGGTTTCGGTCGGGGTCGTCATCGACGAGTAGACGAAGCGGATGCGCGCGGTCTCGTACTCGTTGCCGGGCTGGAGGCCGAGGGAATAGGCTTCCTCGGGGAAGGCCACAGTGTGCTCCTCGCCGCCGGCGAGATCCCGCACGACGATGCGCGGCTTGGCGTTCTCGATCTCCAAACGGACCATGTGCCCCGCCAGCACGTGGACGTGACGGATCATCGTGCCGGCCCGGTGGGGGACCACGTCCCGCCACTGCCCCCGTCCGGGGTGGGAGAGCGGCGCGGTGACGATCTTGAAGTCCTCCGCCCCGTCCGCGTTGGTGCGGATGAGCAGGCTCTCCCCGTGGTCGTCCACGGAGTAGATCAGCAGCGGCGTGCGCGGCTCGATCAGCAGGGGGGAGGCGTTCGGCGTCGCCCGGTCGATCAGCCGGATCTCCGAGGTCTCGTGGTCGCTCGCGGTGATGGCCAGGAAACGGCCGGATTGCGTCTCGCCGATATGCACGAAGTAGCCGGCATCCGGCTCGCCGTAGACCGTCGCGTCCGCCGATTGCGGCTGCCCGAGCCGGTGGAACATCACCTTGGCCGGGCGGTGGTTGGCGTCCAGCGCCACGTACCAGAAACCCGAGCCGTCGGCGGTCCAGACCGCCTCGCCGGAGGTCGCCTCGATCAGGTCGTCGCCGTCCCGGCCGGTGGCGAGGTCGCGGACCCGGATCGCGTGCAGTTCCGACCCCTTGGTGTCGGCCCCCCAGGCCAACAGGCGGTGGTCGTCCGTATGGACGGCCGAGGCGATCTCGAAGAAGGGCAGGCCCTCGCCCTCGCGGTCTCCATCGATGAGGATGGCTTCCTCCCCCGCCAGGCCCAAGGGGGCGGCCGGGGTCGCGGGGCGGCGGCAGACGAGGGGGTGCTGCCCCCCGTCCCGGTGGCGGGTGTAGTAGGCGAAGGGGCCGTCCGGCTCGGGCACCGCGCTGTCGTCCTCACGGATCCGGGCGCGCATCTCGGCCACGAGGCGGCGGCGCAACTCCTCCGTGTCGGCGAGGGCCGCTTCGGTATGAGTGTTCTCGGCCCGCAAGTACGCGGCGATGTCGGCCGGCAGCGCCTCCGGCTCCTTCAGGACCGTCTGCCAGTTCGCCGCCTTCAGCCACGCATAATCGTCCTGGATCGTCCTGCCGTGGACGGTGAATTCCGAGGGCCGGATCTCGGCTTCCGGCGCTCCCTGGGCGTTCCGGTTCAACATGCGCGCACTCCGGTGCCGATGATGGGATGCCCCATGTGGCGCGGGCGCCACGGCGAGGCAAGCGAGGCCGGGGCACGGCGTCAAAAAGCAACCGAGAGTAGATTTATGTATTCGTGACACGTACTGTGGATACGTGATCCGTACAGGTTGCCCGCATTCAGCAATGGTCCCATGCGTTCGCGTAATGATATCTTGCGAAACGAATTATCATGAACTATAGCAATCGTGCGATGTCGCATGGCGCGGCATCAAGGGTCGACATGAACCTTCGGCGCAAGAAATCCCGCTCAACGGGGCCGCGCCGCATGATCTCGGCGTGTCTTCAATGGACGCGACGCGATCGCATTTCCATTGATGATTGCAAAGGGGGTAGCGTGGCCATGTCTGATCGGAAGAAGACGTTCGACGGCGTTGGGCTGACCGTCGATATTGTGTCGGCCTATGTCAGCAAGACCAACGTGGCGCCGACGGAACTGCTACAACTGATCGAGAGCACGCATCACGCCGTCGTCGGCGTCGCCACCGGGAAGCCCGTGGCGAAAGCGCCGACCGGCCCCCTCCAGCCGGCTGTCCCGGTCAAGAAGTCCGTCACGCCCGATTACATCATTTGCCTGGAGGACGGGCGTAGCTTCAAGTCGCTCAAGCGGCACCTGCGCGCCAAATACAACCTCAGCGCCGAGCAGTACCGGGCGAAGTGGGGCCTGCCGGCCGACTATCCGATGGTGGCGCCCAACTATGCCCAGGCCCGCTCCGATCTCGCCAAGGCGATCGGTCTCGGCCAGCCCCGCAGCGCCCAGCTCGACGAGGCGGCCTGATCCGCCGAGCCCAACCCAGCCCCGCCCCGCCCCGTTCCGCCTTGGGCGCGACCGGGGCGGTGGGGCCTGCCCGTGGCACTCATCGGCCTCTGTGGTGTTGATGACCCGCGGAGACCCGACGCATCGGGTCCGGCGAGGTGGTCCGATGGCACAGCACACCGACAGGCAGGACGACGGCATCGACATCGAAGCGGTGAACGAGCGCCTCTCCGCGTGGGCCGCAAGGTCCGCCGCCACCAGCGATGCCCTCATCGATCGCTTCGAAGAGATGGGCTACGCGGTTCGTGGCAAGAGCGAGGAGGAGATCGCCGAAGTCCTGCGCCGGGCGCCGGACCGCCCCGCGCGATAGGGAATCTCCGGTACCGGATCAGAACCTTTCGGACAGGCTCGCGAACGCCCCCGCGATTCCCTGTGGATGACGTATCCCTCGTTGAATCGTGATGGGTATAGAGTCTTTTCGTATGACTATTTTCTGTTAGGAATGGCGGGCCAGCGGCGCTCCGCCGGTTCCATACGGAACAAATCATGAACATGACCGCGATGCCAAGATCGAAGCGGAATGCCGGAGGTGTCGTCCCCGCCCATCAGGACCTCACGCGGACGGCCTCGCGGCTCCTGAACGCCCTTCAGGAGCCGGGCGCCTTCGCATGGCCGGATCCCCGGGACAGCGGGGCGCTGATCGTGCGCCGGGGCGGATGGGGCGTGTCCCTGGGGGGCGGGCGCTTTCCCCCCGAGGCGGGCGCCGACCTCGTGGCCGCCGACCTGGCGACGCGGACCCCGGTGGGGCATCTGGTCATCACGGCGCCGGGCCGCGCGCGCCTGCGGCGGGAGGCGGGCGGCGAGGTCGATCCGTTCCGGTCGCAGCATCTGGAGCCGGTGCGGGGGCGCCGGGCCGGCGAGCCCCTGCGGGACGGTGCCGAGAGCCCCCTGGCCTGGATGGCCCGGCGCCGCGATCGGGACGGGCGGCCGATGATCGACCCCGTGGAGTTCGAGGCGGGGGAACGCCTGCGCCGGGACATCACCCAAGCGCTGATGCTGCCGCGCATGGGGATGGATTGGGGGTCGACCCGCGTCGATGGGGGCGGGGTCCGCGATCCGGCGGGGGCCTCCGATACGGCGGTGGCGGCCCGGCAACGGGTCCGGGCGGCCCTCGCGGCCGTGGGGGGCGACCTGTCGAGCCTGCTCCTCGACCTGTGCGGTTTCCTCAAGGGGCTGGAGACGATCGAGGCCGAGCGCCGCTGGCCGGCGCGGTCGGCCAAGGTGGTCGCCCGAATCGCCCTGGCGCAGCTCGCCGCGCATTACGGCCTGGAGCGGGAGGCGAGGGGGCCGGAGGCGGCCCGGATGCGCCTGTGGCGGACGACGGTGGGGGCGTGACGGCTCCGGTCAGGCCGCGAGGCGCACCGCATCGCGGTGGATTCGCTCGACCATCGACCGCACTCCGTTCGATCGCTTCGAGGTGACATGCCCGCCGAAGTGGAGCTGTCGGAACAGATCGAGGCCGTCGATGGCGGCGGCCTCCTTCGGCGATTTCCCGCCGTACAGCGCCACCATCAGCGCCACGAAGCCGCGGACGATCATCGAGTCGCTGAAGCCCTGGAGGGCAAGGCGCGGCGTGCCGTCGGCCTCCGTCACGCCCGTGTCGATCCAGACCTGGCTCTCGCAGCCGACGACGCGGTTCGCGTCGGTTCGCAGCGCGTCGGGCAAGGGCGGCAGGGCGCGGCCGAGCTCGATGAGATATTCGAGGCGCATGTCCTCATCCTCCACGATCTCGAAATTCTCGATGATGGTCGCGATCGGCGGCAGCATGCTCGGACGGCCCTGAATTGGTCCCGGCCCTATAGGCCAAGGCGGCGTCGGCGGCGAATCGCGGGGGTGTCAGCCCGCTTCGCCGACGCGCGGCATCGGAAGCTGGAGAAGGAGGGGGTTGGCCGCGCTCGCATCGCCCGAGACGGCGATCTCGGCCTGCGAGGCGTAGGCGGCGATGAGGCGTGGCCCGAGCTTGGGGACGTTCTGCCGTGCGGGCTCGGCCACGTCGCTGACGTTCGAGACGATGGTCACGGTGGTGGGCATCCCCGGCACGGCCTCGATGGCGATGGCGATCGAGCAGGCCACGGTCTCGGCGGTGGCATCGAGGCATTCCGCCACGATCTCGGCGACGATCATCCCGAGGGCGTTGGCGGTGCGCGGCTCGACGAGCCCGTTGCCGTTGCCATCGACCTGAACCCCGATTCGCCCCGCCCGGCGCAGTTGGCCGAGGCCGGAGGCGAGGCGGCGCAGATAATCGCGCAGGTCGATGGAGGCGATGTGCGGCGCCTCGTGGAGGTGCTGCTGCACCAGGGCGATGGCCCGCACCCGCTGGCCCAGGGCCTCGAAGCTGCCGCGGCAGGCATCCGGCGCCGCCCGGCCGTAGAGGCCGATCAGGCTGACCATCACCTGAAGGTTGTTGCGGACCCGGTGGTAGACCTCGGCGAGGAGGGCCTCCTTCTCCGCCAGGGCACGCTCGATATGCTCCTCGGCGTGCTTCCGGTCCGTGATGTCGAAGCACGAGCCGAGATAGCCGAGGAACCGCCCGTCCTCGATGAGCGGGCGGGCGGTGTCCAGCAGCCAGCGGTACACCCCGTCGTGTCGGCGCAGGCGGAACTCGACGCTGAACGGCTCCCGCGCCGTCAGCGCCGTGGCGACGATCCGGGCGTGCCGCTCGAAATCCTCCGGGTGAAGTCCCTCCCGCCAGCCGAGGCTAAGCTCCTCCTCCAGCGTGCGCCCGGTGAAGGCGAGCCAGCACTCGTTGTGATGCACGGCCTCGCCGTTCGGGTCCGATCGCCACAGCATCAGGGGAACGACGTCGGCGAAGCGGCGGAAACTGTCGCTCAGGACCGCGGCGCCGACATCCTCCGTCACCTGCAATTCGCTCTGGCCGGCCGATGGTGGGTTTTGGCCCATGCTCTACTCGTGTGCGCGATCGGGATGGGTGGCCGAAGGGAACGCGCCGGTCAACGTGCCGCGTGGGGTGCCGTTCCGGCTTCCACACGGCTGACGTGCATGTCGCAGAACGGATTTCAGACAAAATTCTTATAGAAGGCTTTTTATCATTGACAGCGGGGCGCTCCTCGGGTACAAGGTGGGCACGCTCAAGAAGTGTGAGGGGCACGGGGATGGATCCGGGCAACGACCCCTCGGGGGACACGCGGGCGAGGGTCGAGGCGCTGCTGCGCGACCCGGCGGTGCCGGTCGCCGAGATCGCCCGGCGAACCGGGGTGTCCCGGACCCGCATTCAGCTTTGGAACCGGCGGGCGGCGTTGAGGCCGCCTCAGGCGCGGCGCCGAACGCTGGCGGCCTGGCCGCCGGAGCGGCGGGCGGCGACCCTGCGCCTCCTGGCCGCCGAGACCGACCCCGCCGACGTGACGGAGGCGCTGGGCTTCGCCCGTGGCTCCGCGCCGGCTCTGCTCGCCGCCCTCGGGGTGAAACGGGGTGCCGCGCGGGACGAACGGCGGCGGCCCATGGAGGATGCCCCGCCGCCACTGCGGCTGCGCGCCCTGCTGCGGGCCCATATCGGCCGCCAGATCACGGCCTTCGACGCGGCGCTGGCCGATCCGAGGGCGGGGATGGATTCCGCCAAGGTCCTGCGCGACCTCGGTGGCCTCAAACGGTTGCTGGACGACCTCGGCGTCGGCGGCAAATCGGACGACGATGGCACGGGGGAGGGCGGGTCGCGTGACGCACGAGTCCACCCCCCAGGGGAGACCCCCCTCGACATCGACGGCCTCCGCGCGGAGATCGCGCGACGCTATGAGCGCTTTGTCGGCGGCGGGGCGGCTGACTGAGTTCCTCGCGTCGCTGCCGCCGGAGGCGCTGGCGGCCCTCGGCGCCGATTGGCTGCACCGGGCCCGGCCCGACCAGCTCCCGCCGGAGGGCGACTGGACGACCCGGGCGATGATCGGCGGTCGCGGCTGCGGCAAGACCCGGGCGGGGGCGGAATGGGTCGATGCCCTGGCCAGGGGCGATCCCGCCTTCACCGCCGAGCCGGTGGGCCGCATCGCCTTGGTCGGCGAAACCTATCACGACGTCCGCGACGTGATGATCGAGGGGGAATCCGGGCTCCTCAACCTGCCGGGTTGCCACCGGGCCCGGCCCCTCTGGCTGCCGAGCCGCCGCCGTCTCGTCTGGGGGAACGGTGCCGTGGCCCAGGCCTTCTCCGCCGAGGAGGCCGATTCGCTCCGGGGGCCGCAATTCGGAGCCGCATGGTGCGACGAGGTCGCCAAATGGCGCATGGCGGAGGCCGCCTTCGACATGCTGCAATTCGGGCTGCGCCTCGGCACAAGGCCACGCAGCCTCGTCACCACGACGCCCAAGCCGGTCCCGCTGATCCACCGGCTTCTCGCCGACCCCCGCACGGTGGTGACCCGCGCCCGAACCCGGGACAACGCCGAGAACCTCGCGCCGGACTTTCTCTCGGCGGTGGTCGGGCGCTACGCCGGGACCCGGCTCGGTCGCCAGGAACTCGACGGCGAGCTGATCGCCGACCGTCCCAATGCCCTGTGGAGCCGGGACGTCCTCGAGGCCCAGCGGATGGCCGGGGCGCCGGAATTGTCGCGGATCGTCGTCGCCGTCGATCCGCCCGCCGGCTCGGGGGCACGCTCCGACGCCTGCGGGATCGTCGCGGCGGGGCGGAAGGGCGAGGAGGCCTACGTGCTGGCCGATGCGAGCCTCGCCCGCGCGACGCCCCGGGCCTGGGCCGAGGCGGCCCTGGCCCTCTACCGGCGCCTGGACGCCGACACCCTCGTGGTGGAGGTCAACCAGGGGGGCGAGATGGCCACCGCCGTGCTGAACCAATGCGATCCCGCCGTGCCGGTGGTGCCGGTCCGGGCGAGCCGGGGCAAGTATCTCCGGGCGGAGCCGGTATCGCTGCTCTACGCGCGGGGGCTCGTCCACCACGTCGGCGCCATGCCCGCCCTGGAGGACGAGATGTGCGATTTCGGGCCGGGCGGCCTGTCGAACGGGGCCTCCCCGGACCGCCTGGACGCCCTGGTCTGGGCTCTGACCCACCTGCTCCTCGTCGGATCCGCCGAGCCGAGGATCCGGCGCCTGTGATCGCCGGCCCCAAGGTGAATTGTGCGCAATTCACCCTCCGCGAAGATCTGGACGGCATGTCGGGGGAGCAACCGGCTATGGGATCCCACTGTCGGACGTATCGGCCGAGATGAACCCTCCAATAAGAACGGCGTGCCCCGCCAGGAGGCACGCCGCAAGGAGGTTCGTGGTCTCTGGAACGAACTGAATTTCAAATACAATAACCTCGCCTTGGAAACTGTGACCGGAACACAACGCTCGCACGATGTTGTGATGATCCGCCGCAACTGGGCGAGGGATGAACCCGGCCCCCCGACCCCTGGGCTCGACCCCATCACCACGAGAGGCAGACCCGATGCCCCCCTTCCTCGACCGGCTCGCCCGGGCGGCCGGCTTCGCGCGCCCGGCGCTGGCCACCAAGGCGTCCCCGGTGAATTTCGCCCTCTACGCCGAGGGCCGGGCCACCTGGACCCCCTGCGATCCGGCGGCCCTGGCCCGCGCGGGCTACCAGCGCAACCCCATCGTGTACCGCTCGGTGCGCCTCATCGCCGAGGCGGCGGCGAGCTTGCCGCTCACCGCCGTCTCAAGCGAGGGGCGGGGCCTCCTGGATCTGCTGCTGCGGCCCAACCCCCGGGAAAGCGGGGTGCAGTTCCTGGAGACGGTCTACGCCGACCTCATGCTGGCCGGCGTCGCCTATATCGAGGCGGTGAGCGTCGAGGGGCGGGTCGCCGGCCTCCAGGCCCTGCGACCCGACCGGATGCGGATGGTGCCGGGGCCGGACGGCTGGCCCGCCGCCTACATCTACACCGCCGGAGGACGCAGCCGCCGCTTCGAGTGCGGGGAGGGGGCGCTGCCGCCGATCCTCGCGCTGAGCCTGTTCCACCCGAGCGACGACCACGGCGGCCTCCCGCCGATCGTGGCGGCGGCGAGCGCGCTCGACATCCACAACGCCGCCGCCGCCTGGAACAAGGCGCTCCTCGACAACGCCGCCCGGCCCTCGGGGGCCCTGGTCTTCGCCGGCGCCTCCCTGTCCGACACCCAATTCGACCGCCTGAAGGAGGAACTGGAGACGAACTACCAGGGGGCCGGAAACGCCGGCCGCCCGCTCCTGCTGGAGGGGGGGCTCGACTGGAAGCCCCTGGCCCTCTCGCCCCGCGACATGGATTTCGTCGAGGCCAAGAACGCGGCGGCGCGCGACATCGCCCTGGCCTTCGGGGTGCCGCCGCTCCTCCTTGGCCTGCCCGGCGACAGCACGCACGCCAACTACGCCGAGGCCAACCGCGCCCTCTACCGCCAGACGCTGATCCCCCTGGCCCGCCGGACGGGACAGGCACTCGCCAACTGGCTGGAGCCCGCCTTCGGCGCCGTCGAGGTGGAACCGGATCTCGACCGGATCGAAGCCCTGGCCGCCGAGCGCGAATCCCTGTGGCGCCGGGTCCAGGCCGCCGACTTCCTCACCCCCGCCGAGAGGCGCGAGGCGGTGGGCTACCCGCCCGAAGCCCCCGCCGCCTGAACCGATCCGCCCCTCACCAGGGAGACTTCCATGGATGGCCACTTCACCGGCTACGCCAGCGTGTTCGGCGTGCCCGATCTCGGCCGCGACGTGGTGCTGCCCGGCGCCTTCGCCGCCAGCCTCGCCCGGCGGGGCCCGCAGGGCGTGCGGATGCTGTTCTAGCACGATCCCGCCGAGCCGATCGGGCGCTGGCTCGCGCTGAGGGAGGATGCCCGCGGCCTCTACGTGGAGGGCCGGCTCAACCTCGCCGTCCAGCGCGCCCGGGAGATCGCCGCCCTCATGCAGGAGGGGGCCCTCGACGGGCTCTCCATCGGCTTCCGCACGGTGAGCGCCAAGCCCGGCGCCGACGGCTCCCGCCGGCTCCTCGGGATCGACCTGTGGGAGATCTCGGTGGTCACTTTCCCAATGCAGCCCTCCGCCCGGGCAAGCCCCGACGCCGGGCCCGAGGCGATCCGTGGCTTGGCCCGGATCGTGGCGCCGGCGCGGTTCCGCGCCGCCTGAACCCCCTTTCCCGTGTCCACCCCGTGACGAGGCCCCCCATGACGCTCAGCACCATCGAGACCAAGGACGTTCTCCCGCCGCTGGAGAACAAGGCGGGCACCGGCCCCGTCCGCTCCGCCATCGACGACTTCGCCACCGCCTTCGCGGCGTTCAGGGAGACCAACGACGACCGCCTGCGCCAGATCGAGGGCCGCCTCGGCGCCGACGTGGTGACGGAGGAGAAGCTTGCCCGGATCGACGCGGCCCTCGACGCCGCCCGCACCCGCCTGGACCGCATCAGCCTGGAGCGGGCCCGTCCGCCGCTGGCCGAGGGGCCGGCCCGGGAGGACGGCGCCGCGCAGGAGCACAAGGCCGCCTTCGGCCTCTATGTCCGGGCGGGGGAGAGCGGCGGGCTGAAGCGCCTGGAGGCGAAGGCCCTCTCCGCCGGATCCGGGCCGGATGGCGGCTACCTCGCCCCCGACAGCCTGGAGCGCACCGTGCTCCAGCGCCTCGCGGCCCTCTCGCCGATCCGGGGCATCGCCAGCGTGCAGCAGATCTCGGGAGGGCAGTACAAGCGGGCGGTGTCGGTGGGGGCGCCGGCCACGGGTTGGGTCGCCGAGACGGCGGCGCGGCCGAATACCGACGCCCCGACCCTCTCGCAGCTCGCCTTCCCGGCGGCGGAACTCTACGCCATGCCGGCGGCGACGCAGACGCTCCTCGATGACGCCGTGGTGGACATCGAGCAGTGGCTGGCCGGCGAAGTCGAGACCGCCTTCGCCGAGCAGGAGGGCATCGCCTTCGTCACCGGCAACGGCCAGGGGCGGCCGAAGGGGTTCCTCGCCTCGGACACGGTGGCGAATTCCGCTTGGACGCCGGGCAAGCTCGGCTTCGTCGGCACGGGGAGCGCGGGGGCTTTCGCCGCCTCGAACCCCTCCGACGTGCTGTTCGATTTGGTCTACGCCCTGCGGGCCGCCTACCGGCAGAACGCCCGATTCGTGATGAACCGGCGGACGCAGAGCGCCATCCGCAAGTTCAAGGACGCGGACGGGAACTACCTGTGGCAGCCGCCGCTGGCCGCCGACCGGGCCGCGACCCTGATGGGCTTCCCCGTGACGGAGGCCGAGGCCATGCCCGACCTCGCCAACGGGAGCCTGTC
>JAKONI010000078.1 GCA_022702015.1 Beijerinckiaceae bacterium
TCCTTCTTGAAGGACGTCGAGTTGCGGATGTCGGCGTCGAGGAGGTTGCGTCCCTGGAGGCCCAGGGTCACCGACGACGCGCCGTAGATCGCCGGATCCAGGGGCTTCGTGTAGCTCACCTCGGCGCGCAGATCGTCGTAACCGGCGGTGAAAGTCTCGAACGGCGCCACCTCGGTATGCGCGAAGGCGTGAAGAAGGTTCACCCGTGCGAACCACCCGTCCGCGCGGACATAGACGCCGCCGCCGACGCGGTAGGGCGGGATGCGCGGAACGTTGGTGCCATCGTCGAACTGCGCCCGCACGAAATCGAACTGCCCCTCGACACCGGCGAAGCCGTTCCCGACCGGCAGGATATCGTACTGCCCGATGATCTCGGCGCCATAGAAGGTCGCGTTCTGCTGCTGGTAGACAATCTGTCGATTGTCCATCCCCGTCCCGCAGGAGGCAAAGTCATCGTCGCAGACCAAGCCGGTGTAGTTGCGATAGATGAAGCCCGTGTAGCGGGTGTAGTAGCCGGTCGCTTCGAGGCGCAGCGGCCCCTCCGCCCGGCGGATGCTCGCCTCGATGGTCCGAGCGCGCTCGCGCTTCAGGTTCGGATTGCCGATCTCGAAGGTGGCGGTGGCGTCGTGCGGTCCCTGCGAGAACAGCTCGTAGCCGCTCGGGCCCCGCTCCACGTATGAGCCGTTGAGGCTCGCCACGAAGCCGAGGGGTAAATCCTGGAGCGCGCCGAGGCTCGCGCTCTTTGGGGCGAAGCGGCGGGTCAGCCCATATTGAAACGGCTCCTGCCCATCGACGGGCGCATAGTTCCCGGGGAATTGCGCCGCGGTACCGGAGACCCGGTCCACCTCGTAGCGCCCGGCCGCCTGGAGGCGGGTGCCGGGGCGAAGCTCCAATTCCTCGAACAGGTACACGGCGTTGGCCCGTGATTCCGCCTTCGGCAGGAATGATTCGAGCTGGCTGTTGATCACCCGCCGGTCGGACTGGAAGCCCAGGGCGCCGGTGAGCTTGCCGAGATTGGTGAAGACGGGCACGTGCTGGAGTTCCAGCCGCGCCTCGGCCTCGCGGTTCTTGAAGATCGCCTGGACGCCCTCGATGCCGTCCCCCCCGATGCCCACCTCGTTGTGGCGGTAGACCGAGTACCCGGCCCAATAGCGGATGACCTCGATGGGGCCGTCCACGGGCCGGTATTCGCCCCGGCTGAGGACACGGTCCTGGTTGGGGGTCAGGCGGGTGCGGTCCTGCTCCGCGACGCCGCCGGGGATCGCGTAGATCGCATCGTAATGGCTGAAGGAGATGCCGGCGAAGCCCCGGTCGCCGATGGCCGAGATGCCGAAGGCCCCGCCCTGTGATTCGTTGTAGGAGTTGCGCTGGATTCCGCCGGGGATGGCGTAGCTGTCCGCCGCCGTCTTGAAGCCGTCCGCGTGGACGGCGATGCCGTCGCCCCCCGCATCGACCGTCGCCGCCCCGAGCCGGCCGTTGTCCACGCTCGATACGCCGCTCGTCACCTGCCCCCTGATGCCGCCGGCGGGGATGAAGGTCGGAACCCTGTTGTCTTCCGTCGAGACGACGCCGCCGATGGCCCCCGATCCGTAGCGGAGCGTGGCGGGACCACGGATCACCTCGATCCGGTCGGCCACCAGCGGGTTCACCGGCACGGTGTGGTCCTCGCCGAGGTCGGAGACGCCGCCGTTGGCGATGCCGTTCTCCTGGATCCGCACCCGGGCGTTGTCGAGGCCACGGATGATCGGCCGGGAGGCCGCGCCCGGGGCGTAGGTGGTGCCGGAAATACCCGGACGGTCGAAGAGGGCGTCGCCGAGCGTCTTGGGCTGATCCCGGTCGATCTGCTCCCGCGTGACGACCGTGACGGGGGAGAAGGTGTCGGTCGGCACCACGAGGACGCCAGGGGGGACGCCGACAGACGCCGGCGCCGCCCGGACCTGCTGGATCGGGCTCGGACTGCTGACGCTCAGTTCATCGAGCGTCACCGCCGTCTGCGCTCCGGCCTGTTCCGCCAGGACCAGGGTGGGGAGGGCAATGCCGAGGAGAAGGGAAAGGCGTTGGGGGAGGGGCATCCGGCACACACACTGTTATACTGTTGCAGTGTCGGCATGCGGCGTGACGATGCAAGCGGGGATCGCCGGGGACGCGAACGATGCGAGCGAATGTTACATCGTTGCAACTGCGGCGGATGGGTACCTGTAGCAACGCGAGGGGCGGGGCCGCCTTCGCGGCATCGCCGGTGGCTTTGGCGATGCGGATCGGGACACTATTTTCCCTCGCGCAGACGCGTTTGCGGCGGTTTGGATCGTCCGTTACCCGCCGAATCGGATGCCGGTTCGGCGCAGGACGATGGGTCGGAAGCAATGGCTGGACGTGTCTCCTCTGATCCAGGGATCATAGGAAATTTCTCAGGGCGCGAGGCCGTCCACCTCTTCCTCGCCGTCGATTTCCGCGTCGAGATCGGTGGCTTGGCCCGAGGCTCCGGCCGCCTCGGCCATACCCTTGGCGGCCCGGCGGAGCAGCTTGCGCAGGCGACGGCGGTCGCCCTTGTCGAGATCATCGAGCAATTCCGCCTCGACCTCCTCCTGGATGTGTTCGATGGCCTGGGCCTTCGCGAGGCCGATTTCGGTGAGGCGGACCCGGACGATCCGTCCGTCCCCGGCCTCCGCCCGGCGCTCGACGATGCCGAGCGCGGCCAGCCGCGTCACGGTCTTGGAGGCGGTGGGGGGGCGGACCCGCAGCAGGGCGGCTAGATCGCCCATCGTCATGGTGCCGGCGACGGCCAGCGCCTGGACGACTTGCTCCTGACCCGCGAACAGGCCGATCTTGGCGAGCCGGTCGCCGGTGCGGGACCGGTGCAGGCGGGCCGCCTGCACGAGGGCCCACCCGACGCTCCGCGAGCCGGGCGGGCGAAGCTTCTTGGAGCCGGGATCGAGGACGGAACTACCCGAACCCTCGCCCCGCTCGGACTTTCCCCTGTCGCCCACCGGAGAGCCTGCACTGCTGCCGGCGTCCAGGGCCGGATGATCGTAGACTTGCACCCGTCGATTCCCGTCTGACTTCCGGCACGAGGCTCATTGGGGATGGCCGGTGACGGTGGAATGACAGGCGATCGGCGGGCGCTGACTCAGCACTGCATCAATTGCCGGAGGCGATGCAGGATGTCCTCGCCGCTGCACGGCCGGGCGATGAACTCGGCATGGGCCGGCATCCGCTCCGGGTCGGGGGCCGCCCGCCCCGAGACGATGAGGATGGGTAGCTGCGGCCGGGCCTCCGCGACGGAGGACGCGAGATCGAACCCGTCCGTCTTCCCCGAAAGCTGCACGTCCGTCACCAGCCCACAGATGTCCGGGCGGGCCTGGAGGATGTTCAGGGCGCGCTCCGCGGAGGCGCATTGAACCGTATCGTATCCTCCCTCCTCGAGCACGTCGCCGAGGTCCATGATGGTCAAGGCCTCGTCCTCGACGAGGAGAATGACCGGCCGATCGTCCGCAGTGCTCTGCTCGCTCGTCACGTTTGACTCCTTCCGCAACAGAACCAGTGCCGAAGCCGGTTCCGTGCGCCTCCAATCGTGAGCCCAACGGGACAAACGCCTTCAAGTTGCAGGCGCAGGTGCCCGCGAGCGCACGCGACCATGACATCGCCGAACGGGACCGTCAGGGTACGCCGGCTCGGACGGTCTCGCACACGGCTTCGATCAGGCGGGACAGGTCGGCCCCGTCGATCGTCAGCGCCGGCGTGAGATAGACGATATCGCCGAAGGGGCGAACCCAGACTCCCCGTGCAAGCAGCCGGGCTTTCAGGGCGGCGAGGTCGGGGGACCGGTCGAATTGCACGACGCCGATCGCCCCGAGCACCCGGATGTCGGCGACCCCCGGCGCATCGCGCAGGGGCGAGAGACCGGCCGTAAGGCGCTCTCCGATGGCCAGGGCCTGGGCGAGGCGGGGCTCCGTCTCGAACAGGTCGAGGCTGGCATTGGCCGCCGCGCAGGCCAGCGGGTTGGCCATGAAGGTCGGCCCGTGCATCAGGGCATGGGCCGGATCGTCGGACCAGAAGGCCGTGAAGATCTCGCGGCGCGCCACCGTGGCGGCGAGTGCCATCGTGCCGCCGGTCAGCGCCTTCGACAGGCATAGGATATCGGGGACGATCCCCGCCTGCTCGCAGGCGAAGAGGGTGCCGGTGCGGCCGAACCCGGTGAAGATCTCGTCGGCGATGAGGGGCAGTCCGTGCCGCCGGGCGAGGCTTGCCACCCGGGCCAGCACCTCGGGGGGATGCATGAGCATACCCCCAGCACCCTGGACGAGGGGCTCGACGATCACCGCCGCGAGGCGGTCGCGGTGGCGGGCCAGCAGGGCGTCGAGGGCGTCAGTCTCGGCCTCGGTGCGCGGCAGATCGGCGAAGACCTGTTCCGGTAGCCATGCGCCGAACCGGCGGTGCATGCCTTCCTCGGGGTCGCAGACCGACATCGCTCCCATCGTGTCGCCGTGATAGCCGCCCCGGAACGCGAGCACCTTCGTCCGGCCCTCGACACCCCGGTTCAACCAGAGCTGCGCCGCCATCTTGAGGGCGACCTCCACGGCGACCGATCCCGAATCGCTGAGGAACACATGGTCGAGATCCCCCGGCAGCAGGGCGGCCAGGCGGGCCGCCAGCCGCTCGGCCGGCGCATGGGTCAGCCCGCCGAACATCACGTGCGGCATGGCCGCCAGCTGCGTCGCGACGGCGTCGGCGATGTCGGGATGGTTGTAGCCGTGGACCGCAGTCCACCAGGAGGCGATGCCGTCGATCAGCTCCCGCCCGTCCGCGCAATGGATGCGGGTGCCCCGCGTGCGGATCGCCTCCAGCGGCGGGGCAGCCGTCTTCATCTGGGTATAGGGGCGCCAGAGGGGCGCCGGGGAGAAGTCGCTCATCCGGGGGGGATGGACAGGGGCGGCGCCTGGGTCAACGGGGGCCGCGCGGCCCTTGACTTCAATCCATCCCGCTGGCCTCTCGCGGGTATGGACAGCCTCGATGCCTTCGCGGGCGACAAGCTCGCGGCGCTGGAAGCCGGCGCCCTGCGCCGCCGCCTGACCGGAACGACCCGCGCGGAGGGCGCCACCGCGAGCCGCGACGGCCGTACCCTCATCTCGTTCTCGTGCAACGACTATCTCGGCCTGTCGCATCACCCGAGGGTCGTGGCGGCGGCGCAGGCGGCGCTGGCCGGGCACGGGGCCGGCGCGGGGGGCTCGCGACTCGTGACCGGCAACCATCCCGTCCTCACGGCCCTGGAGGCGCGGCTCGCTGCCCACAAGGGGACGGAGGCGGCCCTCGTCTTCGGCAGCGGCTACCTCGCCAACCTCGGGATCACCCCCGCGCTGGCGGGGAAGGGCGACCTCGTCGTCCTCGACGAACTGTCCCATGCCTGCATGTGGGCGGGGGCGAAACTCTCGGGCGCCCGCATCCTGACGTTCCGGCACAACGATGTCGCCGATCTCGCCGCCCAACTCGCCGCCTCCCGGGCGGACCACCCCCGGGTGCTGGTGCTGACCGAGCGCGTCTTCTCCATGGACGGCGACCGGGCGCCCATGGAGGACATCCTAGCGGTCGCCCGGGATTTCGATGCCTGGACGCTGGTCGACGACGCCCACGGCATCGGCATCGTGGAGGACGGCCCCCGGGCGCCCCTCGAGATGGGCACCCTGTCGAAGTCGCTGGGCTCCTATGGCGGCTACCTCTGCGCCTCACAGGCGGTGATCGATCTGTTGACCTGCCGGGCCCGGAGCTTCGTCTACACGACCGGCCTGCCTCCGGCTTCCGCCGCCGCCGCCCTCGAGGCCCTGGCGATCCTGGAGGAGGAGCCCGAAAGGTGCGCCCGGCCGCTGATGCTGGCCCGCCGGTTCACCACCCGCCTCGGCCTGCCGGAGGCCGAGAGCGCGGTGGTCCCGGTTATCGTCGGCGACGCTCAGACCGCCCTCGCTCTTTCCGCGAAACTCGAAGCGGCGGGCTTCCTCGTGGTGGCGATCCGCCCGCCGACGGTCCCGGCGGGCACGGCCCGGCTGCGGATCGCCTTCTCGGCGGCGCACAGCGAATCGCAGGTCGATGCCCTGGCGGCGGCGGTGGCGCGCTTCCGCGCCGGTTGAGCCTACCGGCGGGAATCGCTAGGCCGGGTTGCAACAACCGGGAGGACAGACAATGGACGCCACGACGCTGCGCGGTCTTCAGGCTCCGCTGAAGGACAAGTACCGCAACGCCCCCGATTCGGCGGTGATTACCCTCAAGGCCAAGGGCACGCTGGATGACGGCGGCATCGCCTGCAAGGTCGAGACCGGGCGTGCCCTGGCCGTCGCCGGCCTGCATCCCGCCACGGGTGGGTCGGGGGCGGAACTCTGCTCCGGCGACATGCTCCTCGAAGCCCTCGTCGCCTGCGCCGGCGTGACGGTGAAGGCCGTGGCCACCGCCCTGGAGATCCCCCTGCGTTCGGGTACCGTCTCGGCCGAGGGCGACCTCGATTTCCGGGGGACGCTGGGCGTCGACAAGGAAGCCCCGGTGGGCTTCCGCGACATCCGCCTTTCGTTCACCCTCGATACGGACGCCTCCGAGGAGAAGCTGGCCCAACTCCTCAAGCTGACGGAGCGGTACTGCGTCGTGTTCCAGACGCTGAACCACAAGCCGGCCCTGTCGGTGGCGCTCACCACCGCCTGAGGCGGTTGCGCGGAGGGCCACGCCGCGCCATCAGCGGCGGCGATGGCCGACCTGCATACCGCGCTGCCGATCGAGGCGGCGCTCCCCGATCTCCGGCGGGCTCTCGAAGCCCGCAACGCCGCCGTGCTCGTGGCCCCTCCGGGGGCGGGCAAAACCACGCGGGTCCCCCTCGATCTGCTAGAGGCTCCCTGGCTCGGCGGCGGCAAGATCGTCCTGCTGGAGCCCCGGCGGCTCGCGGCGCGGGCGGCGGCCTCACGGATGGCGAAGACGCTGGGCGAGGAGGTGGGCGGTACGGTGGGCCTGCGGGTCCGCCTCGGCTCGAAGGTCTCGGCGCGGACCCGGATCGAGGTCGTCACCGAGGGCGTCTTCACCCGGATGGTGCTGGACGATCCCGAACTGTCCGGTATCGGCGCCGTCCTGTTCGACGAGTTCCATGAGCGGTCCCTCGACGCCGATTTCGGCCTCGCCCTGGCGCTCGACGCCCAAGCCGGGCTGCGGGACGACCTGCGCCTCCTCGTCATGTCCGCGACCCTCGACGGGGCGCGGGTCGCGGCCCTCCTCGACGATGCTCCGGTCATCACCTCGGAGGGGCGGGCCTATCCCGTCGAGACCCGTTATCTCGACCGCGACCCGAACCGGCGGATCGAGGACAGCGTGGCCGAGGCGGTGCTGCGGGCCCTGCGCGCCGATCCCGGATCGGTCCTCGTCTTCCTCCCCGGCCAGGGGGAAATCCGGCGCACGGCCGATCTCCTCGCCGCCCGCGTCGGGTCCGAGGTCGACCTCGCCCCCCTCTACGGCGCCCTGACGCCCGCCGAGCAGGACCGGGCGGTGTCCCCCGCGCCGCCGGGTCGGCGCAAGGTGGTGCTGGCGACCTCCATCGCCGAGACCTCCCTGACCATCGAGGGGGTCCGCATCGTCGTGGATTCCGGCCTCGCCCGGGTGCCGGTCTACGAGGCGGGCCTCGGCCTCACCCGCCTCACCACCGCGAAGGCCGCCCGGGCGGCGGTGGATCAGCGCCGGGGCCGCGCGGGACGCACCGAGCCCGGCGTGTGCTGGCGCCTGTGGTCGGAGGCCGCCACCGGGGGGCTCGATGCCTTCGCCCGACCGGAGATTCTGTCGAGCGACCTCGCGGGCCTCCTCCTCGATTGCGCGGCCTGGGGCGTGACCGACCCGCGCCGCCTGCGCTTCCTCGATCCGCCGCCCGCGCCGGCTTTGGCCGAGGCGCGGGCGATGCTCGATGGCCTCGGCGCCCTCGACGACGACGGGCGGCTGACCGCGACGGGCGCGACCCTGCGCGCCCTTCCCCTGCCGCCCCGTCTCGCCCGGATGGTGGCGAGTGCGGCCGGCGAGGGCTTCGGCCGTGCGGCGGCGAACCTCGCGGCGGTGCTGGTGGAGCGCGGCCTCGGAGGCGATGGGGTGGACCTCGACGAGCGCGTCGAGCGATTCGCCCGGGACAGGGGCGAGCGGGCGGGTCAGATGCGCCGTCTCGCCGAAAATTGGGTCCGCCTCGCTGGCGGGAAGGGGGCGGGCGAGGCTTCGCCGGCCGGGCCCCTGCTGGCCCTCGCCTTCCCCGACAGGATCGCCCGCGCGAGGGGTCGGGAGGGGGAGTTCGTGATGGCGAGCGGCCGGGCGGGGCGGCTCGATCCAAGCCACAGCCTCGCCCGGGAGACGTTCCTGGTGATCGCCGACCTCGCTGGCACCGCCGCCAACGCCCGCATCCTCGCCGCCGGGGCGATCAAGCTGGAAACCATCGAGACGCTGTTCGCCGACCGGATCGAATCGCGCACCCTCGTGACCTTCGATGCGCAGGCGGCGGCGTTGCGCGCCCGCGCCGTGCGCCGCCTCGGCGCCGTCACCCTCGGGGAGGAGACCTTGGCCGTCCCACCCGACGAGGCCTCGGCGGCGATCCTCGCCAGGGGCGTCGCCGGCCTCGGCCTCGACTGCCTGCCCTGGACCTCGGCCCAGTCGCAATGGCGCGCCCGCATCGGTTTCCTCCGGGCGGCGGAGGGGGAGGCGTGGCCCGACCTCTCGGACGCGACCCTCGCCGCGACCGTGGAGGACTGGCTCGCCCCCTCCCTCGTCGGACGCACCGGGCTCGCGGCGATCACGGCGGACGACCTCGCCCAGGCCATCCATGCCCTGCTGCCGTGGGAGATGCGGTCCCGGCTCGAGGCCGCCGCCCCGACGCATGTGGAGGTGCCGACCGGCTCGCGGATCCCGGTGGATTACGCCACCGACGAGCCCGCCCTCGCGGTGCGGGTGCAGGAACTGTTCGGCCTCGACCGGCATCCCACGGCGGGAGGGCGCCCCCTCGTCCTGCACCTCCTGTCTCCGGCGCAGCGTCCGATCCAGATCACCCGCGACCTGCCGGGCTTCTGGCGCGGCTCCTGGGCGGCGGTGCGCGCCGAGATGCGCGGGCGTTATCCCCGCCACCCCTGGCCGGAGGATCCCCTCACGGAGGCGCCCACCCGGCGGGTCAAACCCCGGGGGACGTGAGCCCGGTTCCGCTCCGGCCGCCGGGGATGCTAACGCGGGGCGGACCAATCCACGGAAAGGGCTGACGGGCACCATGGGCAACGACAGCGACGACCCCACCGCTTTCGGTTGGGTGTTGGTGGAGGACGAGGGCTTCATCGCCACCGTGGGTCCCCTCTACGTCCGCGACGGACTCTACGCCTTCCGCGCCGACCAGAAGCACGCGAACCTGATCGGCCGGGTCCATGGGGGGATGCTCATGAGCTTCGCCGACCGGGCGATGGGCGTCACCGCCATGGGGGCGGCCGACGGGGCGAGCTGCGTGACGATCCAGCTCGACATGAAGTTCCTCGATGCCGGCCAGATGGGAGATTGGCTCACCGCGCACTCCACCGTCGTCAAGCGGACCGGCTCCATGGTCTTCATGCGCGGCGAGATCCGGGACGGCGAGCGCCTCGTCGCCACGGCGGACGGGGTGTGGAAGATCCTGAGGCGGCGTCCGGCGTGAGCGGGGCGTCGGTCCCCGTCTTTGTGGGACGGGGCATTGGCCGAGGGCGTTCGGCGGCACTATCTTTCAGGGGATGAGCGAGGATCCCGTTCCCGACCCGGCCCTGAACCGCCTCAGCGCGGCGCTCGGCGACCTGCCGAAGCGCGGCCTGCCGCCGGTGGAGCGCTGGAATCCGCCCTATTGCGGCGAGATCGACATCCGCATCGCCGCCGACGGGACGTGGTTCCACAACGGCGAGCCGATCCGCCGGGACAAGCTCGTCCGCCTGTTCGCCTCCATCCTGCGACGGGAGCCCGATGGACGGACCGTCCTCGTCACCCCGGTGGAGAGCGTCGGCATCACCGTGGAGGACGCGGCCTTCCTCGCCGTGGAGATGGCGGTGGAAGGGGCGGGGGCGCAGCGCCGCATCGCCTTCCGCACGAACGTCGATGAGGTGATCCCCGTCGACGCCGACCACGCCCTGCGCTTCGAGCAGGATGCGGAGGGGGGCTTGAAGCCCTACTTGCACGTCCGCCGGAACCTCTGGGCCCTCGTCACCCGCGCCCTGACCTACGACCTCGTGGACCTGGCCGAGGAGCACGAAGTCGAGGGCGAAACATGGCTCGGCGTGCAGGCGGGGGGCGTGTTTTACCGGATCGCCCCGGCCTCAGAGGCGTGAGCGATCCCCTCGCCGATTTCCTCGCCCGGGCCGAGGCGGGCTTGTCGCGCGACCCGCCGGGGGCCGACGACCCCACCTCGAACCCCCGGGGCGACCACAGCATCGATCCGGACGGCGCCGCGATCATCCCGCCGCGGCCGCACCGCCATGCGGCGGTGCTGGTCCCCATCGTCCTTCGGCCGGAGGGTCCGACCCTCGTCCTGACCCAGCGAGCCACCGGCCTGCGCGACCATTCCGGACAGATCGCCCTTCCCGGCGGTAAGATCGATCCCGCCGATCCCGACGCCGCCGCCGCCGCCCTTCGCGAGGCCCAGGAGGAGATCGCCCTGGCGCCCGAGGAGGTGCGGGTGCTCGGCTACCTCGACCCCTACCTCTCCGGCACCGGCTTCCTGGTGACGCCGGTCATCGCCCATGCCAGCCCGTTGGCACCGTTCCGCCCCAACCCGGCGGAGGTGGCCGAGGTCTTCGAGGTTCCCCTGGACTTCCTGATGGACCGGGAGCGCTACTTCCTCCGCTCCCGCGAATGGCAGGGCCGGGTGCGGTGGTTCTACGCCCTGCATTTCGGCGAGCGCCTGATCTGGGGCGTGACCGCCGGCATCCTCAACAATTTGCGCGAACGGCTTTACCCGGACCATCCGCCGGTGGCCGCAGACATTCCCCGCGCGGAACGGTAGCCTCCCGCCATGCTCCGCCGTTTCCTCGAAGAGTTCGGCCTCTTCCTCATCCCCTTCGCCGTGTTCCTGGTCTACCTGCTCGCCGCCGGTCGCAATCCCCTGCGCGCGGGGCACTGGAACCCCCACCTCACCCGCCTCGCGCTGGCGGGCCTCCTCATCGTCATCGGCACGCTGGTCTATGACGGGGTGTTCTCCGAACGCCGGGAGGGGGGCTACATCCCCGCCCACATGGAAAACGGGCATCTGGTGCCCGGCCGCTTCCAATGACGCGACCGCTCGACCCCTCCGGGCTCGCCGGCCTCCTCGCGCGCCCGGGGGTCCGCCGGGCCCTCGACGCCCTCGCCGTGCCCGAGGCGGAGACCCGGCTGGTGGGGGGCTGCGTCCGTGACGCCCTGTTGGGCGTGGCCGCCGCCGACATCGACTTCGCCACCACCCTCCGGCCGGAGCAGGTGATGGCGCGGGCCGCCGAGGCGGGGGTGAAGGCGGTGCCCACCGGTATCGAGCATGGCACCGTGACCTTGGTGAGCGCGGGCGAGCCCGTCGAGGTCACGACGCTGCGGGAGGATGTCGAGACGGACGGGCGGCACGCGGTGGTCCGCTTCGGCGAGGATTTCAGCCAGGACGCGCGGCGCCGGGACTTCACCATCAACGCCCTGTCCCTCGGGCCGGATGGCCGCCTGCACGATACGGTGGGCGGGGTGGCCGACCTTCAGGCGGGGAGGGTCCGGTTCATCGGCGATGCAGCGACGCGCATCGGTGAGGATGCCCTGCGCATCATGCGTTTCTTCCGGTTCCATGCCCGGTTCGGACAGCACGCCCCGGACCGCGACGCCCTCGCGGCCTGCATCGCCGCCCGAGACAGCCTCGATGGGCTCTCCCGTGAGCGGGTGCGGTCGGAATTCCTCAAGCTGCTCCTGACGGAGGGCTGCGTGCCGGTG
>JAKONI010000094.1 GCA_022702015.1 Beijerinckiaceae bacterium
GCTTCAGTTCGACGGTGAGCACGGTGGCCTCGTTGTCGACCGGCTTCAGCTCGACGGTGAGCACGGTGACGTCGATCTCGACGGGCTTCAGTGCGGTGCAGAGTGGCGTCAGCTCCCTCTCGACCGGCTATGCCACGACAACGAGTACGGTCGCTTCGCTGTCCACCAGCGTGAGTTCCACGAACAGTGCCTTCTCGTCGCTGTCGACTAGTATCTTGACAGTTGGGCAAGATGCTCTGAAGTGGGACTCGACGTTGGGTGCCTACGACGCCAGTCATGGGAGCGGTGCTCCGCAGCGCATCACGAACGTTGCAGCGGGAGCATTGGGTCCGAACTCCACCGATGCGGTCAACGGTAGCCAGCTTTACAGCGCACTCTCGCTGACGAGCAGCCAGATCGCGTCATTGTCGACTGGACTGCTGGGAACCAACAGTTCGGTCGCCACCCTCTCGAGCGGTTTCGGCTCGGCAGCGAGTTCGATCGCTTCCCTGTCCACCTCTGCGTCGGCCCTCGCCGGCGCGGGCTCCGGCGTCACGTCGGCAGGCTCGCTCTCGACCGGTCTCAGCAACACGACCAGTTCAGTGGCCGCGTTGTCGACGGGATTGAGCGCGACCAACAGCTCGGTCGTTGCCCTGTCGACGGGTCTCAGCACGACGAACAGCACGGTGTCGGTGCTATCGACGACTGTCAGCACCTACGGCAGCACCATCGGCTCGGTCTCGACTGGCTTGAGTACGACGGTCAGCACTGTGACGATGCTCTCCACCGGAGTCGCGTCACTCTCGACGGGGCTGGACAGCACCGCCAGCTCAGTGGCTGCGCTCTCGACCAGCGTCGCCAACGGGTCCGCCGGTCCGGTCAAGTACGGCACGTCGCCCTCTGCCCCCGGGACGAGGGACACCAGCGCAAACGACCTGTACCTCCAACCGGGGTCCGGCGCGGCGCCTGTCGTGCTGCATAACGTGGGAGCGGGAAGCCTCGCCTCCGCCTCCACGGACGCCATCAACGGTGGTCAGATCTACACCTTGGGGAACAGTCTCGCCTCGGCCCTGGGCGGCGGCGCGACGTTCAATTCGACAACCGGCACCATCACGGCTCCGTCCTACCGGGTGCAGGGGGCGAATTACTCAAGTGTGGGTGGTGCGATCAACGCGCTCGATATGGGCCTGACGTCCATGCAGAACAACATGAACGCCGTGGCCGCCTCGCTGCAGCATCAGATCACGCGGAACCGCAGCATCGCCGCCGGTGGCACTGCTTCGGCCTTCGCCATGAGCCAGATGCGGTTCAGCGATCGGCCCGGATCGCAGAGCATCGGTATGGGTGGCGGCTACTATGACGGCCAGGGCGCCATGGCGGTCGGCTATGGCTTCACCTCGGAGGACGGCGCGTGGCGTGGGACGGCAAGCATGTCCTACTCGCCGGCCTACAATAAGATCGGCGTATCGGGTGGCGTGACCTACAGCTGGTGACGGAGCTGGACCGGGGACGCACTAAGTCCCCGGTCGGGGAACGGATCGACGTGACGGATCCCGCGGCGAGAATCGCTGCGGGATCCCTGTTTTTAACGGACGGGCCGGCCTCAGCCGTGTCCAATATGTACCCCCGGCGTTCTGTCGTGTTCCTATCGTTCGACAATAGTCGTGCCGCGCGGACTGCAACTACTAATAGTGAATTTGGTGATATACTAAACCTTTGATCTACCTATGCTTGATGAATTCGCCGTGGTACTAGGCGCAATGCGCTGGCGATTCGATCTGAAAACTGTGGTTGCGGCCGCGATCTTGATGTCTGGGGGCGTGGCCAGCGCTCAATCCCCCATTGCGACCCCAGCCCTCGATGAGTCCCTCTTCAAGGAGGGGGCGGTTCAAGCCAAACAGTTCAGTTCAGGCCGCTGGCATGCCAATTGTCAGGAAATCGTGAAGGTCAAAAAACGGATCTGCAATCTCTTGGCCGAGATGCCAGGCAATGGGACGGTGCCGAATGGCTCCATCCTCATCGCCACGACGGATAACGGCGTGCCCGCGATGATGCTGGCGATTCCGCCGGAGGTCTCGTTGCAACGCTCGATTTCGCTCAAAGCGAGCAATATCGGCAAAGTAGACGGGCAAGTCGTCAAAATCGAGTACAGCACCGTCGCATCGGTCACTCAATGCGACTCGAGTTGTAAGTACATGTTTCCGCTGGACCCGCGTTTGATCTACGTCTTGAATGCGGGAGAGGACGCAGCGGTGTTCGTGCCGGCGGAGGAGGCCGCGCCGAAAACGGCCAAGAAGAAAGTACAACAAGAAGAAAAGCCGCTCTACACAATACCCGGCGAGGGTTTTGCCGCCGCGCTCAAGGCAAGCACGCAGGGTTGGTGAACGCTTCAAGGACTGCCCGGACAATCCGGCGCCACTCGTCAGAGTAGCGAGCAACGACTGTCGACGGCGGTGTGGAAACTAACGACAATTCTTGAATCAACCTCCACAAGTGGAGAGCGTGATGCTCAGCAAGCTTAAGCAAAATGTCCTGTTTCTTATCTTTATCACCACCGCCATCAATATATTCATATTAACGGGCGCGCATATCTACCCAATCATCAAATCCGTTCCGGCGACGCCGCAATACGAGATGATCGACTGCGGCGATGCGACGGGGCGTATTCACAAGTGTATCCGCATCGATCCGCGGGCCGGTGAAATCAACGATGCGGCCAAGGGCGCCAGCTATCGTGTGATCTATGGTCAATAAGAACCGACACTGGTTTTCGAGCGGATTGTTTGCTGGCTGGGACGGTAAGGAGAGTAGAGAAGTGAGAAAGATCGCGGAACGATCGCTTGTCGGCCTTGGTCTCGTCTTTGCCGGTTGCGGAGTCCTGCCCAGTATGGCACGGGCGCAGGAGGCGTTCGAAGCCGCTCCTGCGGTCAGCCACCCCGCCGCGAAGCCGGCGCCTCAGCCGAAGAAGCCGGCGCCGCCGAAGCCCGCCGCGAAGGCCCCCGCGGCGGCCAAGCCCGGGCCTGTAGCCGCGCCTGCCGCGCCGCCGGCCGATGTGCATCGCTTCGAGAACTGGGCGGTGTCCTGTGCCCCGAAGGCTGCTCCCACCGATCCGGCGAATTGCCTTGGCCTGGTCTCCGTGGCGAGGGACAAGCAGGATCAGCGCAAGATCGTGATCATGGGCTTGATCAAGCGCAACGGCACATTTTCGTTCTTCGCCCAGACCCCGACGGCCATCGAGCTGAAATCCGGGGTGGATATTCAGTTCGAGGGCAGGGCGACCCGGCACTACGATTATAACAGCTGCGAGCCGGCGCTCTGCACGGTCATGGTTCCCCTGGACGATGCGCTGCTGGGGGACGTGACGGGGGTGCCGAACGTGACCATGCTCTGGACCTCCCTGGAGGCGGGGCAGGTGAAGGTGGTCTTCTCCCCCGCCGGCGCCCGCGAGGCCTTCGAGTATCTGCGGGCGCAGTGAGCGATCCCCGCCACATCCCGGCGTTTCGCGGGGCGTCATGACGACGGAACGGTTCGGCCGCGCCCCGATCCGGGGCTCGGCGGCCGGATCGCTCCCCAAGGATCGTCCCGCCAAGACCGAACGGTACCCCGATCCCGCCCCTCGACCATCGTTCGTTTGCTCAGGAAAGGTGGCCGATGCGCATCGGTGTATCGTTGATGACGGGCAAGTCTCAGCACGTTTGGAATAACGGGCTGAACCAGAACATCTATCACTTCGTGAAGATGCTGGAGAGCATCCCGTTCGTCGAGAGCGTCTGCCTCTTGAATTGCGGCGATCACGACGATCATCCGCACGGTCTCGACGTGGAGGGGAAGCGCATTCCGCTCATGTCCCTGTCGGCGGCCTTCCATCAGATCGATGTGGCGGTGGAGCAGGGCGGCGCCATCGACACGGAGTGGATCCGCCGATTTCGCCATCGCGGCGGCAAGGTGATTCTCCACATGTGCGGGCAGCCCTACGTCGCCCTCATCGAGCCGACCGTGTTCAAGCGGGACGGGTTCTTCCTGGAGCCGGACCGTTTCGACGAGATCTGGATCCTCGCGAAGGACATGATCTTCGCTCCGATGATGGAGACGATCTATCGTTGTCCGATCCGTGAGGTTCCTTATCTCTGGTCGCCCCGGTTCCTGGAGCAGACCATCGAGAAGGACGAGGAGGGTAACGGAAAGTTCGGCTATCGCCCCGGCTCCCTCGCTCCGGGATCCATCTTCCCGGCGATCTTCGAACCGAACCTTTCGCCGATCAAGATGGGGCTCATACCCGTTCTGATCTGCGAAATGATCCAGCGGCGGCGACCCGACTGGATCCACCGCATGATCTTGCACAACAGCGACAGGATGCTGGAGCATCCGGCCTTCGTCTATTTCATGCAAAACCTCGATATCTACACATCCGGGAAATCGATCCTGGTGGGGCGGGACTATTTCGGGCACGTGATGGGCCGGGGGAGCAACGTGGTGGTCAGCCATCACATCAATTGCCCGCAGAACTATCTTTACCTCGACGCGCTGCATGGCGGCTATCCGCTGATCCACAACTCCGTTCTGTTCAAGGATGCCGGGTATTACTACCCGGATTCCGATGTCGAGGCCGGGGCCGAGGCCTTCGCCTTCGCGGTCGAGAACCACGACCACAACCTCGACGCCTACAAGCGGCGCGCCCGGGAGGTGATCGAGGACCTGTCCCCGGTCGCCCCGAAGAATCTCAGCGCCTATGCGCGCTTCCTCATCTCCCTCACCAGCGCGGACAGCCGCCGGAGGCGCGCATGACGGCCCGGACCCAACGCGGCAGGGGGGCGGCCCACGCCTCCGGGGGGCGCCTGCGCGTCGGCGTGACGCTCTATATCCGCGATGAGCAACAGACGATCTGGGAGAACGGGATCTTCCAGAACTGCTTCTTCCTGTTGAGCCTCCTGAAGAAGGCGCCGGCGGTCGAGTGGTGCTGCGTGATCGCCGGTGGACCGGGGGATCCGGCCAACGCCTCGGAGTTGCTTCAGCATGCCGATGCCGAGGTGATCAGCATGGCGGAGGCGAAGGAGCGCCTCGACGTCGTCATCGAACTCAGCGCGCAGCTCGATGGGGAATGGGGCAGGACCTTCGTCGCGAACGGTGGCCGGATCATCGCCATGCGGGTGGCGAACGACTTCGTGATCGATGCCGAGCGGATGGCCTTCGGGTTGTCGCCGGGCCTCCTCATGTCGGGCATCCCCTACGAGGAGGTCTGGACGCTGCCCGCCTTCGCGCGGACCTGCGCCGGGTACTATGCCGCCGGCTGCCGGGCCCCCGTCCGGGCGATGCAGCATCTGTGGTCCCCGGCACTGCTGGAGCGGACGATCGCGGCGCGGGATGGCGACACCTCCTTCGGCTACGTGCCGTCGCGCGGGCCGTGGCGCTTGGGCGTGCTGGAAGCGAACATTTGCTCGGTCAAGACGTGCCATATCCCGCTTCTCGTGGCGGATGTGGCCTACCGGCTGAACCCGGTGGCCTTCGAATGCCTGCGGATCTTCAATGCGGTTCCGATCCGCGAGAACGAAGTGTTCGTCCGGTTCGCGCGCTCGACGGAACTGGTCCGCAACGGGCTTGCGACCTTCGAGGCCCGGTATCCCATCCACCATATCCTGGGCGAGATGGCGGACGCGGTGGTTTCGCACCACTGGGAGAACGCTCAGAATTACCTGTACTACGAAGCCCTCTACGGGGGATTCCCGCTCATCCATAATTCGGATTTGATCGACGAGTGTGGCTATCGCTACCGGGATTTCGATCCGCAGGATGGGGGCCGGGCGCTGCTTCAGGCGGTCATGGAGCACGACCGTAATCTCGACGACTACAAGGCCAAGGCGAGGACGCTGCTGGCCAAGCTCGATCCGGCGTCGGATGCCAACGTCAAGCTCTACAGCGATGCGATATGGAATGCCTATCACGGCGAGCGGGGGGCGGACTCCTTGACCGGGGCCCTGAACACGCCCGAGGCGGCGTGATGGGCGCCCGCCGATGAGCTGCCGCCCTTTGAGGATCGGAATCACGATCGGCATCCGCGATGCCGCCGAGAGCCTGTGGCTGAACGGTATCAAGCAGAACGCCCTGTACCTCGCCAAGTTGTTCCAGGGGTCGCAATACGGCCACCGGGTGCTGTTGCTCAACACCACGCACCACCCGGTCACGGGGGCCCTTCCCTGGGACCTGACCGTCTTTCCGACCCTCTCGTTCGAGGAGGGGTGGCGGGACCTCGATGTCCTCATCGAACTCGGCGGTCAGATCGATCCAGAGCAGACCACCCGCCTGAAGCAGCAGAACACGCGGATCGTCAGCTATTGCTGCGGACCCGAATACGTTCAGAACATGGAGGCGATGATCTTCGGCCGGAGGCTGTACGATTCAGTCTTCGTCAACGAGCGCTATGATGACCTCTGGGTCATTCCACAAATCTGGAAGATGAATCGCGGCTTCTTCGAGACGCTGCGCCGGTGCCCCGCCCGGGAGGTCCCCTTCGTCTGGGATCCCCTCGCCATCCAGGCGGCGACGCGGGGCATGGCGGCGGGGGGCGAATACCGCCCCCGGACGGGGCCGAAGCGCCTCTCGGTGATCGAGCCGAACGTCGATGTACTGAAGTTCTGCCTTTACCCGGTCTTCATCGCGGAGCAGGGGTTCCGGCGCAGGCCCGGGGACATCCTGTACCTCCACGTGACCAACGCGGAGCGGATGGCCAAGGAGAGCACCGAGTTCATCGCGCTGATGACTGAACTCGATATCGTGCGGGCGGGGAAGGCGAGCTTTATCGGACGGGTGACGACCCCCGATTTCCTGGCCGAATACACGGACGTGATGATCTCTCACCAGTGGGGTCTGCCGCTGAACTATCTCTATCTCGAGTGCTGCTGGCAGGGGTATCCGCTCATTCACAATGCCGAGCTGGTCTCGGATCTGGGGTATTACTACCCCGAGAACGATGTCGAAGCCGGGGCTGGACGCCTGCTGGAGGTGCTCGACGCGCATGACGAATCCTGGGAAGACTACACCGCCCGCCAGCGCCGCTTGATCGCACGGTTCCTTTCCGGGAACCCCGCGCTCATCCAGGCCTACGACGACCTGTTGTTCGACCTCGTGGCCGCCCCGCCGCGGCCCTGAACACCTCACCGCAATCCCGGTTTTGAATGGTCAGGATTTCTCGCAGGCGCAGGGCAGAGCCCTGCGACCTGCCGGGGCTTTGCCGTGACGACCCATCAGAGGGCCCATGGTCCTCTGGAATCTCCCTTTAGGCGTAGGCGAGCACCCCGGCCATCAGAGCGAGGCCGACGGCGAGCCACGCCACGTAATCGCCGATCAGCCCGCTGTGGAGCGCCTCCAGCGCCCGGGTCGGGGCCGACTGCGTGGCCCGGATCGGACCGACGACGAGACGTGGCAGGCGGTGGCGGAACAGGGCGAAGGCGGCGAGGCCGAGCGCCCCGGCGACCGAGGCCCAGGCCGGCCACGCAGGACCCTCCGACACCATCCCCCGCAGGGCGTGATGGCTGAAGGCGGTGACGGCACCGGGGGCCATGCCGTGGATCCAGGAGGCGGGGAGGGCGGCGTCGAGGGCCAGCATCGCGCAGCATGGCGCCAGCATCAGCCACAGGGGCCGGTCGGCCTTCTCGCGCTCCGCCTCGCTCGGCGCCCCGGCCTCGTCGCCGGGGTCCTCGCCAAGCCCGAGGAAGATTCGCCCCGCCGCCCGGAGCACGGCCGCCCCCGTGAGGGCACCCCCGGCGATGGTGGCCGCCAGCGCGTAAGGGTGCGCCGCCGTCAGGGAGCCGTGCAGGAGGTTCGCCCCGGTATCGAGGAGGCCCACCGGCAGGCCGGCGAGGAGGAGCCCGGCCACGGCCATGGCGACGCCCGCCGGGGCGATCCCCCGGCCGAGCCCGCGCAGGGCGATCTCGTCGATGCTGGCTCGGGTGGCGAGCAGGATCCCCGCGATCATGAACAGCCCGCCCTTCACCAGCCCATGCCCGACCACGTAGACCAGTAGGCCGGCGCTGCCCTGCGCCGAGAGCGTGCCGATGCCGATCAGCATGATCCCCGCATGGGAGATGGTGGAGAAGGCGAGCAACCGCTTGAGGTGGCGCTGGAGCAAGGCCATCCATCCGCCGAGGACCGCGCTTATCGCCCCGAGGCCGATCATCAGCACGGGGATCGCCTCGCGGATCTGTGCCGATCCGTCGAAGACCACCGCCGACAGCTTCGCGAGGCCGAAGATCCCGAGGGAGACCATCGCCCCCGAGAAGATCACCGACACGGGGCTCGGCGCCACGGCGTGGGCATCGGCGAGCCAGAACTGGAACGGTACGGTCGCGCCCTTGATCATCAGGGCGGCCGCCACGAGGCAGAAGCCCCCCGCCACCACGGGGTCTCGCCCGGCATGGGCCACGCCCTGGGCGATGCCGGCGAAATCGAGGGTTTCGGCGCGGGCATAGAGCAGGCCGATGCCGCCGAGCATCAGGAACCCGGCGAGGCTGTTGACCACCGTGAAGTTGATCGCCCCGATGATGGACGACCGGGCGAGGTGGTAGGCGGTCAGCGCGAAAGCCGCCACGCTCATCACCTCGAACCAGACGAACAGGTTGAAGAGGTCGCGGGTGAAGCAGAACCCAATCATCGCCGCGAGGAACAACAGCATCAGGATGTGGAAATGCCCATGGGTCCGGGCGAAGAACCCCCAGGCGAACACGAAGGTGCAGGCGTAGAGAAAGCCGATGAACGCGCCGATCCAGCCGCTCGCCGCATCGACGGAGAAGCCGATGCCGAGGGCGATCCCGTCGCGGGGCTGCCAGCCGCCGAACCAGTAATCCACGGAACCGTCCCCGGCCTGCACGGCGATGATCGCGCTCAGGCCGGAGACGACGAGGGCGGTGATCGTGGCGAGGATGTCGGGGGTGCGCCCCGGGAGGAGATGGGCGGTGGCCAGCAGGGCGGCGCAGACCAGGAGTGGGATGGCGACCGGCAGGGGCACCAGCACGGCCGGCGGCCAGGAGGCGAGGAGTGAGGCGATCATCGGGCCGGGTGTTTCGCGGACGTGGCCGGGGCCGCCTTGTCGCCGCCCCGGCTCATCGGCTTGAGGTGTTCGGGATCGAGGGTGCCGCTGCGCTTGTAGGCCTGCACCGTCAGGACGAGCAGGAGCGCGCTGAGCGTGGCGCCGACGACGATATCGGTGAGCACCAGCGCCTGCATCACCGGATCGACGGCGGGGGTGCCGGGGGGATGGTCGTAGAAGATCGGGGCGATGCTGCCGTAGCGGTAGCCGAGCCCGAGCAGCAGCACGTAGGTGGCCGACTGGCAGACCGAGAGGCAGCCCACGAGGTGGATCAGGTTGCGGCTCGACGCGAGCCCGTAGAGGCCGATGGCGAAGAGCCACGCGGCGACGGCATAGGGCAGCCAGGTCACGCGCTGTCCTCCCCCGGTTCCTCGGGTCCGTCGGCCTCCCGGGTCTCCTCCAGGAATTCGAGGAAGAGCTGGGTGAAGCCGCCGCAGACCGCCAGCGCCACCCCGGCATTCTCCACGAGCATCAACCCGCCGGAGAAGACGTCGCGGAAGGTCCCCAGGGGCAGCACGTTCTGCATGAAGGCCGCGCCGGTCAGCATCGGGGCGAGGCCGCAGACCGTGAACAGGACGGCGCCGCCGCCCTCCATTGCGTCGAGCCAGTGGCTGCGGACCATGTCGCGCCAGCCGCCATAGCCCTCGCCGAGATAGGCGAGCAGCGTTCCAGAGGCGAGGATGACGCCGCCCTGGAAACCGCCTCCGGGCGTCACGGTGGCATGGAGCACGACGTAAAGGCCGAACATCATCAGCAGGGGCCCCGCCAGGCGGCAGGTCAGCTGCACCGCCTCCGAGCGCGGGAGGATCGCCCGGCCCGGCAGGCGCATCGCCCGGTCGGTGAGGGTCTCGCCCCGCCGGCCGCGCAGGAGCACGACGGTGCCGGTGATGGCGGCGAGCAGCATGAACTCCTCGCCGAGGGTATCGAGCCCGCGCAGGTCGAAGTTGATGGCGCTGACCATGTTGGCCACATGCCGCTCGCCGGGGGCGATGGCGTTGATCCGCTCGCCGTAGGCCGCGATCGTCGCGCCGAAGTCGGGGAGGTGGGCGATCGTGGCCGCCGCCCCGGGCACGAGGGCGAGGAGGGCCACACCAAGGACGGCGAGGCGCAGGCGCGGGCTCATCCCTCGTGTTCCTCGTCGCGGCGCCCGGTGCGGACGGCCATGAGCGCCACGAGGAACAGCAGCGGCACCGCCGCGCCGCCGACGGCGAGTTCCGAGAGCGCCACGTCCGGCGCCTGGAGGGCGGTGAACAGGATGGTGAGGACGACGCCGTTGCCCGCGAGCGCGAAGATCTGCCGGGCGGGATCGCGGATCAGGACCACCGCCGTGCCGGAGGCGGCCGTCAACAGGAAGAGCAGGATGAGGATCGCGCTCACGCGGACCGGCCCTCCCGCAGCAGCAGCGCCCGTCCGGCGGCATGGGACAGCACCGCCCCGAAGCCCACGAGGAGGGTCATCAGCAGCAGGATCTTGAGGGACCGGCCCGAGATGCCGTCGGCGGCGAAGCCCGTGGCGGTGATGAGAACGCCGCTCGCCACGTTCAGGAACGAGACCGCGTGCAGCCGGTCGAGGGCGCGGGGCTGCCGGAGCAGGGCGAGGGCGGAGAGCCACGCCGCGGCCACCGCGAGGGCGAGGAGGATGCCGACGACGGGGCTCATATCCAGCGCTCCAGGAAGACCGCCATGAGGAGTGTGCCCGGCAGGTTGAGGAGGACGAGGGTGAGGGCGAGGTCCGTCACCGACGCTTGGTCGGTGGCGAAGGTGAGGAGCACGAGGATCGCCACGCCGAGGGTGGTGACGAGCTGGTAGGCGGCGAAGCGCTGCCCCGGCGTCCCCCGCCACGTGAGGGCGGCGGCAAGCGCGAGGGGCGGTAGCAGGCCGAGGATGGCCACGGTCCAGGGGCTCATGGCGTCCCCCCCTCCCGGGCGAGGGCATGGTCGAGGATGCCCCGGTCGCCCCCGTCGTCGCGCAGGATGAAGCTGTCCGGGGAAAGCGAGGCGGCGATCAGCCCGAAGGCCCGCTCGGCGGGCCGTTCGGCGGTGGCCCAGGCGCTGTCCGACTCGCGGCGGTAGGCGACGGCCCCCTGCTGCGCCCCTCGGATCACCACGCGGGCCAGTTGCCCGGCGACCTTCGCCGTCGCGCCCGGGAGCGCGAGGAGGGCGCCGCCGAGGGGGCGCATCGCGGGGAACCAGCCGGCGAACCGCACGCCGTTCAACCGGCCGATCCGCACCCACCAGAGGATGGCGAGCCCGGTCGAGAGGGCGCCCGCCAGGGCCTCGTTCACGCTGATCGACCCCACGCACAGGACGTAGAGGCCGAACAGCACGGCGGCGCCGGCGATGAGGCTCGGAAGGGACGGGCGCGAGGGCCCGGCGGGCGGATCGGAGGACATGGCCGGGCGTGCCACCGGGTCGAAGGGGCCGAGGCCGGCCGCGTCGGCGGCAAGCTTGGCGTCACAATCGAGGAAGCGCCGGACGGTTCCGCCCCGCCGCGCTCCCATTCCCGTGAGCGCGGCGGCGGCGTGGGATCACGCCCGCGCGGGGGCGGTATCCGTCAGGTAGGCGGCGATGTTCCGGCGGATGCGCTCCAGGGGCGCCTCCTGCGGGTCGGGGAGGGTGAAGCTCAGGCCGGTGATGGTCTCGAAGGCGCGGATATAGACGGCGGCGGTCTCCAGCACGACCTCGGCCGGGATCTCGGGAATCGCGTCGCGGTAGGGGTCGCAACGGGCCACGACCCAGTTGCGGACGAAATCCTTATCAAAGCTCTCCGGGCTCTGCCCCGCCTCGAACCGCGCCCCGTAGCTCTGCGCGAACCAGTAGCGGCTGCTGTCGGGGGTATGGATCTCGTCGGCGAGGACGACGCGCCCATCCCCGTCGAGGCCGAACTCGTACTTGGTGTCGGCCAGGATCAAGCCCCGCTCGGCGGCCACGTCCTGGCCCCGGGCGAAGAGGGCGAGGGCCGCCTCGCTGACGGTGCGCCACTGTTCGGGGCTGAGGAGGCCGCGCTCCAGGATCTCGGCCTCGGTGAGGGGCTCGTCGTGCCCGCCATGGTCGGCCTTGGTGGTCGGGGTGATGATCGGCCGGTCCAGGACCTGATGGGGCCGCAGCCCCTCCGGCAGCCGGTGGCCGTACATCTCGCGCTCGCCGGCCTTGTAGCGGGTGAGGACCGAGGTCGAGGTCGTCCCGGCGAGGTAGCCGCGCACCACGATCTCCACCGGGAGGATGGCGAGGCGCCGGCCGACGACGACGTTCGGGTCGGGATAGGCGATGACGTGGTTCGGGCAGATGTCGGCGGTGCGCTCGAACCAGAACCGCGCCGTCTGGGTCAGCACCTGCCCCTTGAAGGGGATCGCCGCCAGCGCCCGGTCGAAGGCGCTGATCCTGTCGGAGGTGATCAGGATGCGCCGCCCGTCCGGCAGGTCGTAATTGTCCCGGACCTTGCCGCGGTAATGGTTCGGCAGTTCGGGGAGCGTCGCGTCTTCGAGGACCTGCCGGGCAAAGGGGGCGAGGGTGGCGGTATCCATCGGGCACTCCGCGGGACGAGGGGGCTTCGGGAGAGCCGTGCCCGATCGGGCGGCGCCGGGCAACGGGTCGGCCCCGTCGTTTCGCCGGGCGTCCCGGGCTTTGTGCCCCGGGCCCGGTTCAGCCCGTCCCGTCCGGGGTCGTGCCCCGGGCGACCCTGCCGAGGGCCGCCATCATCGGCTCCACATCCTCGGGGGGCAATTGATGGAAACCGAGGGTGCGGCCCATGGCGAGGCCGAGCAGGGCGAAGAAGACGACGGCGCCCGGCCCCCGCCCACCCTCGACCTCCGACAAACGCGCCAGCCGCTCCGCCACGAAGCTGCGATAGTCCGCCAGGGCGTCGGGGTTCTCGATCGAGGCGACGAGCAGGGCGCGGGAGAACTCGTCGTCGTCGCAGTAGGTCTTCTCGAAGTGCTCCACCATGGCGCGGGGCAGGCTCGCCGGCCCCGGAGGCTGGCTTGCCTCGCATTCGGCGATGCCGGTGCGCAGGGCGGTCAACTTGCGTGCGACGAGGGCGGCCACCAGCGCGTCCTTCGAGGCGAAGTGATGCAGGACGCCGCCCTTGCTCAGGCCCGCCGCCGCCGCCACCGCGTCGATCGTCAGGCCCCGGGCGCCGCGCTCCCGCAGGACGACGTTGGCCGCATCGAGGATGATATCGGGCCGCTCCGCGAGCCGCCGCCGTTTCGTCGTGTCCATCGCCTTTCCTAGATACCGACTGGACGGTATGTAACGAACGAGCTAGGGACATGCCATGGGCGGGGACCCACATCCTTCGCCGTACTGATTGCCGACACTCTCATGCGTGCTCGCCGAAAGATCATCGCCCCCCTCGCCCTCGCGGCGATCGCCCTGCCGACGCTGGCCTTGGCCGCGCCGACGGACGGTCCCTCGCTGCTGCGGGTGAGGATCGCCGAGGCCCGACGGACCCCTGTCTTCGAGGATGTGGTGCTGAGCGGGGATATCCAGGCCCAGGCGCAGGTGAACATCTCATTCCGTACCAACGGGAAGGTGGCCAGCCGCAAGGTCGAGGTGGGTGATCATGTGGAGGCGGACCAAGTCCTCGCCGAGCTGGAGCCGCTCACCCAGCGCGCCAACCGCGACAACGCCCGCGCCGCCCTCTCGTCCGCCGAGGCCCAGCTCACGCAGGCCAAGCTGTCCTTCGACCGGCAGAAGCAATTGCTGACCGGGGGGTACACCACGCGCTCGTCCTACGACAACGCCGAGCAGGAATTGCGCACGGCCCAGGCCGCCGTCGATTCGGCGAAGGCGGCGCTCGGCACCGCCAACGAGCAGTTCTCCTACACGGAACTGCGTGCCGGGGTGGCGGGGATCGTCACCACCCGCACCTTCGAGGTGGGGCAGGTGGTCCAGGCCGGGCAGACGGTGCTCGTGGTGGCGCAGGATGGGGCACGGGATGCCGTCTTCAACGTCTACGAGGCGCTGACGACCCATCCCCCCTCCGACCATGGGGTCGATGTCGCCCTCCAGGCCGACCCGACCGTCACCGCCAAGGGGCGGGTGCGGGAAATCTCCCCCACGGTGGACGCCACGAGCGGCACGGTGCGGGTCAAGATCGGCCTCGCCGGCGCGCCCCCCGCCATGGGGCTCGGCGCCGTGGTGGTGGGGCGCGGGCGCTTCGCGCAACGGGAAGCGGTGGTGCTCCCCTGGTCGGCCCTCTACCGCTACGGCAAGGAGCCCGCCGTGTGGGTCTACGATGCCGGCACGGGCAAGGTTTCCGTCCGGCCCGTGATCATCGACCGATACGGGCCGAACGTCATCGTCCTGAAATCCGGCATCGAGCCAGGGGAGCACGTCGTGGTGGCGGGCATCCAGTTCCTGCGACCGGGGCAGACGGTAGCTGCCGTGGACCTCGGGGCGCCGGTCTTCCAGGGCTCCGCCACCCCGGCGGAAGGGCGCTGACCATGCCGCTGTCCCGTCACCTCACCCTCGCCCGCGCCGGCCTCGTCGCGCTGCCCCTCCTGCTCGCCGGCTGCAAGGCCGAGGAGACCCATGAGGCGGCCCCCGTCCGCCCGGTGCTGACCCAGGTGGCCCAGCCCCGGGACGCCGTGATCTTCGGGCCCTTCGTGGGCACCGTCGAGCCGCGCTACCAGTCGCAACTGGGCTTCCAGATCCCCGGCCGCATGGTCGCCCGCGACGTGACGGTGGGGGATGTGGTGAAGGCCGGGCAGCGCCTCGCCGCCCTCGATCCGGTGGTGACCCGCTTCGACCTCACCCGCGCCGAGGCCGACCTCGCCGACGCCAGGGGGCAGGCCGAGAACGCCATCGCCGCCGAGGCCCGGTCCCGCCGCCTGCTCGCCGGCAACGCGGTCAGCCAGGCGGCCCTCGATCAGGCGGTAGCCCGCCGCGACACCGCCCAGGCGCGCCTCGCCCAGGCGGAGGCCAACCTCCAGAAGGCCCGGGACCAGATGGGCTACACCGACCTCAAGGCGGAGTTCGACGGGGTGGTCACGCAGCGCCTTGCCGAAATCGGGCAGGTGCTGAGCGCCGGCCAGGGGGTGGTGTCCGTGGCCCGCCCGGAGGCCCGCGACGCCGTGGTGGACATCCCGGAATCGCTGGTGGGCGCCATGCCGCCGGATGGCGTGTTCACCGTCTCCCTCCAGAGCGCCCCGGATCTCACCGCCCGGGGCCAGGTGCGCGAGACCGCCCCCTTCGCCGAGGCCGGCACCCGCACCCGGCGCATCCGCATGACCCTCGAAAGCCCCGGCCCGGCCTTCCGCCTCGGGGCGATGATCACCGTCTCCCTGAGCCGCGGCGTCCCGCGCGGCTTCCTGCTGCCGGCATCGGCCCTGCTGGTGGAGGGCGAGCGCCGCTCGGTCTGGATCGTCGCCCCGGACGGGCGCAGCGTCGCCCGCCGCGACGTGACCGTCGGCCAGGGGCCCCCGGAGGAGAGCGGGGTCACGATCACCGCCGG
>JAKONI010000099.1 GCA_022702015.1 Beijerinckiaceae bacterium
GTCATGGCTTCTCAGCCCGCTCTCGCCCTCGTCCCGAGGTGCGGCGGCGCCGCCTCGAAGGAGGCCTCCAGGGACCGCTGCGGCTTGTGGAGTTCTCCTTCGAGGCCCGGCGAGCCGGGCGCGTCAGAATGAGGTCGAGGGCGGTAAGGGGTGAGCCCCGATCCCCGCAGGTGATGAGAGGGAATGCACGGCCCGGTCGGGCGATCCGCCGATGAACCCGTCCCGCCTCTTCATCCTGCGCCCGGTCGCGACCACCCTGCTCATGCTGGCGATCCTGATCGTCGGCGGGGTGTCGTACCTGAACCTGCCGGTCTCGGCCCTGCCCTCCGTCGATTACCCGACGATCCAGGTGCAGACCTTCTATCCCGGCGCCTCCCCCGAGGTGATGACCTCCTCGGTGACGGCGCCGCTGGAGCGGCAGTTCGGCCAGCTCGCCAACCTCAACCAGATGACCTCGCAATCCTCGGCGGGGGCCTCGGTCATCACCCTCCAGTTCAACCTGGACCTCGCCCTCGACATCGCCGAGCAGCAGGTCCAGGCGGCGATCAACGCGGCGGGCAACCTTCTGCCCTCCGACCTGCCGGCCCCCCCGGTCTACGCCAAGGTGAACCCCGCCGACGCGCCGGTGCTGACGCTGGCGCTCACCTCCAAGACCCTGCCGCTGACCCAGGTGCGCGACCTCTCCGAGACGCGCCTCGCCCAGAAGATCAGTCAGGTGGCCGGCGTCGGCCTCGTGAGCATCTCCGGCGGGCAGCGCCCGGCGGTGCGGGTGCGGTTCAACGCCCGCCAGCTCGCCGCCTACGGGCTGAACATCGACGACCTGCGCACCACCATCACCAACCTCAACGTCAACACGCCGAAGGGCACCATCGACGGTCCGAAACAGTCCTACGCGATCAACGCCAACGACCAGATCCGCGACCCGAAGGCCTACAATTCCGCGATCATCGCCTACCGCAACGGCGCCCCCGTGCGCCTCTCCGACGTGGCGGACGTGGTGGACGCGCCGGAGAACACCAAGCTCGGCGCCTGGGCCGACGAGACGCCCGCCGTCATCCTCAACATCCAGCGCCAGCCGGGGGCGAACGTCATCGCCACCGTGGACAAGATCAAGCAGTTGCTACCCCAGTTGCAGGCGAGCCTGCCCCAGGCGGTGAGCGTGGCGCCGCTCACCGACCGCACGACGACGATCCGCGCCTCCGTGGAGGACGTGCAGTTCGAGCTGGGGCTCGCCATCGCGCTGGTCGTGCTGGTGATCTTCCTGTTCCTGCGCAGCCTGTCCGCGACGCTGATCCCGAGCCTGTCGGTGCCGCTCTCCCTGATCGGCGCCCTCTCGGTGATGGACCTCTACGGCTTCTCCCTCGACAACCTGTCGCTGATGGCGCTGACCATCGCCACGGGCTTCGTGGTGGACGACGCCATCGTCGTGATCGAGAACATCGCCCGCCACGTGGAGGAGGGGGATTCGCCCCTGGAGGCCGCCCTCAAGGGCTCCCGCGAGATCGGCTTCACCATCATCTCGCTCACCGTGTCGCTGATCGCCGTGCTGATCCCGCTGCTGTTCATGGGCGATGTGGTCGGGCGGCTGTTCCACGAATTCGCGATCACGCTCGCGGCCACCATCGTGATCTCGGCGGTGGTCTCGCTGACCCTGGTGCCGATGCTCTGCGCCCGGCTCCTGAAGCACGTCCCCGAAGCGGCTCACGGGGTCCGCCGGGAGGGGCCGATCGCCCGAATCGGCCGGGGCGCCATCGAGGGCCTCGTCGCGGCCTATGGCCGGGCGCTCACGGTGGTGCTGAACCACCAGGGGCTCACGCTGCTGGTCACCCTCGGGACGGTGGCGCTGACCGCCTACCTGTTCGTGGTGATCCCCAAGGGGTTCTTCCCCATCCAGGATACGGGGGTGCTCCAGGGCATCACCCAGGCCGACCAGTCGGTCTCCTACGGGGCCATGGCCGAGCGGCAGCAGCGGCTGGCGGCGATCATCCTCAAGGACCCGGATGTCGCGAACCTGTCCTCCTTCATCGGGGTCGATGGGCAGAACGTCACACTGAATTCCGGGCGGATGCTCATCAACCTCAAGCCCCGGGATGAGCGCACCGCCACGGCGAGCGAGATCATCCGGCGGATCGGGGCGGCCACGGCCTCCGAGCCCGGCATCAAGCTGTACATGCAGCCGGTGCAGGACCTCACCATCGACACCGCCGTCTCGGCGACGCAGTACCAGGTGATCCTGGAGAGCCCGAACCTCGACGACTTCGAGACCTGGGTGCCCCGCTTCACGGCGGCGCTCGCGGCCTCCCCCGCCGTGGCGGACGTGACGAGCGACCACCAGGGCCAGGGGCTCGCGGCCTACGTCACCATCGACCGGCCGACGGCGGGCCGCTACGGCATCACCCCCGCGACCATCGACAACGCCCTCTACGACGCCTTCGGCCAGCGGATCATTTCGACGATCTTCACCCAGTCGAACCAGTACCGGGTGATCCTCGAAGCCGACCCGAACCTGCACAAGACGCTGGACAGCCTGAACGGCATCTACCTGCCGTCCTCCACGGCAACGAACGGGCAGGTGCCGCTCGCCTCCGTGGCGCGGGTCACGGAGAAGCGGGCGCCGCTCCTCATCTCCCATCTCGGCCAGTTCCCGGCCACCACCGTGTCCTTCAACCTCGCCCCCGGCGCGGCGTTGGGGCAGGCGGTGGAGGCGATCGACGCGGCCAAGGCGGCGATCAACCTGCCGCCCTCCTTCCGGGTGGTGCCGCAGGGCTCGGTCTTCGCCTTCCAGGCGGCGCTCGGGAACGAGCTGTTCCTGGTCATGGCGGCCATCGTCACGGTCTATATCGTGCTCGGGGTACTCTACGAGAGCTTCATCCACCCGATCACCATCCTCTCGACCCTGCCCTCGGCGGGGATCGGGGCGTTGCTGGGGCTGATGGTGTTCGGGCTGTCGCTCGACATCATCGCGATCATCGGCATCGTGCTCCTGATCGGCATCGTGAAGAAGAACGCGATCATGATGATCGACTTCGCGCTCCAGGCGGAGCGCGAGGATGGGATGGCGCCGCGCGATGCCATCGAGCAGGCCTGCCTCCTGCGGTTCCGGCCGATCCTGATGACGACGCTGGCCGCCCTGTTCGCGGCGGTGCCGCTCATCGTGGGCACGGGGGTGGGCTCGGAGCTTCGCCAGCCGCTGGGCATCTGCATCGCGGGCGGCCTGATCGTCAGCCAGGTGCTGACGCTGTTCACGACCCCGGTGATCTACCTCGCCTTCGACCGCCTGGAGCGCCGCCTCGCCGGCCGCGGGCCGGGGCTGCGGGGCGGGGAGGCGGTGCCGTGAGGAACCGCGACGGTCTCCCTCCCGCCTCCGCAGGGGAGGGTACCCTGCCCGGCGAGAGGGGAGAGGGGAGCGGCAGCGCTGGATGAACATCTCCGCCCCCTTCATCCGCCGCCCCATCGCGACGACGCTGCTGACCCTCGGCGTGCTGCTCGCCGGGATCTTCGCGTTCCTGCGGTTGCCGGTGGCGCCGCTGCCGCAGATCGATTTTCCCGTCATCCTCGTCCAGGCGCAGATGGCCGGGGCGAGCCCCGAGACCATGGCGCAGACGGTGGCCGCGCCGCTGGAGCGGCGGCTCGGCGTCATCGCCGACGTCAACGAGATGACGTCCACGAGTTCGCTCGGCACCGTCCGCATCGTCCTGCTGTTCGGCCTGAACCGCGACATCGACGGCGCCGCCCGCGACGTGCAGGCCGCCATCAACGCCGCCCGGGCCGACCTGCCCACCGCCCTGCGGCAGAACCCCACCTACCGGAAGTTCAACCCCGCCGAGACGCCGATCATCATTCTCGGCATGACCTCGGACACCCTCACCCGGGGCCAGGTCTACGATTCCGCCGCCACCGTGGTGCAGCAGAAGCTGTCGCAGCTGCCGGGCGTCGGCAACGTCGATGTCGGCGGCTCGTCCCTGCCGGCGGTGCGGGTGGAACTCGATCCGACGGCCCTGTTCAACTACGGCATCGGGCTGGAGGGCATCCGCGCGGCGCTCGCCTCCGCCAACGCCAACTCCCCCAAGGGCGAGATCGACGTCGGCCCCCGGCGCTACCAGCTCTACGCCAACGACCAGGGCCGCAAGGCCGCCGACTACAGGGATATCGTCGTCGCCTACCGCAACGGCGCGGCGGTGAGGCTCACCGATGTGGGCCAGGTGCAGGACGGCGTGGAGGACAAGCGCAACCTCGGCATCGTCAACGGCAAGCCCGGCGTGCTGCTGTTCGTCTACAAGCAGCCCGGCGCCAACGTCATCGACACGATCAACGGGGTGAAGGCGGCCCTGCCGCAGATCACGGCGGCGCTGCCGGGCGGCATCGACATCAAGCTCACCGGCGACCGTAGCCTCACCATCCGCGCCTCGCTGGCGGCCACCGAGGAGACGCTGCTCGTCGCCGTGGGCCTCGTGATCCTCGTGGTCTACGCCTTCCTGCGCTCGGGGCGGGCGACCCTCATCCCCGCCGTGGCGGTGCCGATCTCCATCGTCGGCACCTTCTCGGCGATGTACCTGCTGAACTACTCCCTCAACATCCTCTCGCTGATGGCGCTCATCATCGGCACGGGCTTCGTGGTGGACGACGCCATCGTCGTGCTGGAGAACATCCAGCGCCACGTCGAGGAGGGCAAGCCCCGGCTCCAGGCGGCGCTGATCGGTGCCCGGGAGGTGGGCTTCACCGTCATCTCCATGAGCCTGTCGCTCATCGCCGTGTTCCTGCCGATCCTGCTGATGGGCGGGCTGGTGGGCCGGATCTTCCAGGAATTCGCCGTCACCCTGTCGCTCGCGATCCTGATCTCGCTGGTGCTCTCGCTCACCACCACGCCGATGATGTGCGCGAGGCTGCTGAAGCGGGAGGGCGGCCATGGGGAAGCGAGGGGACGCCGCAACATCGTGGTGCGGATCCTGGAAGGCGGGTTCGAGGCGATGCTCTCCGCCTATGCCCGCACCCTGGAGGTGGCCCTGCGCCACCCGCGCCTCGTGCTCCTGACCCTGCTCGCGACGGTGGGGCTCAACGTCTACCTCTACATCATCGTGCCCAAGGGCTTCTTCCCCGAGCAGGATACGGGGCAGATGATGGGCGGCATCCAGGCCGACCAGCGCATCTCCTTCCAGTCGATGGAAAAGAAGCTCAGCCAAGCCGCCCGGATCGTCGGGGCCGATCCGGCGGTGGAGAGCGTCGTCGGCTTCACCGGCGGGCGGGGGACCAACTCGGCCAACGTCTTCGTCGGCCTCAAGCCCCTGGGCCAGCGCGATTCGATGACCACCGTCACGAACCGCCTGCGGCCGAAGCTCGCCCAGGTCGCCGGGGCGCGGCTCTACGTCTTCCCCCGGCAGGACCTGCAGATGGGCGGGCGCCAGAGCTTCGCGCAGTACCAGTACACCTTGCAGGGCGACACGCCGGAGGAGCTGAACGCCGCCGCGCCGAAGCTGCTCGCGGCCCTCCAGAAGGACCCGACCTTCGCCGACGTGACCTCCGACCAGCAGGATGGGGGCCTGGAAAGCCGCATCGTCATCGACCGGGCCACCGCCTTCCGCTACGGCATCACCCCGGACAAGATCGACCAGACCCTCTACGACGCCTTCGGCCAGCGGCAGGTCTCGACGATCTACAACCCGCTGAACCAGTACCATGTCGTGATGGAGATCGCCCCGCGCTACCTGGAGACGCCGGAGACGATCAAGCGGATCTTCGTCTCGACCTCGGGGGGCAACGCCAGGGGCTCGGCCACCACCAACGCGGTGGCGGGGACGGTGGCGGCGGGCGGGGCGGTGAACACCAACCCTGCCGCGGGGGCGAGCACCACGGGGAGCGTCGGCGCCTCGGGGGCCGCCACGGGCACCGGCGCCGTCGGGGCCAGCACCGCCGGCGCCCTGGCGGCGGCCACGGCGGCGACCTCCAATGCCAGCACGGACGCCAGCAGCAACGCGGCGGCCATCGCCTCGGATTCCGCCCGGAACGCCTCCTCCAACGCCCTCGCCGCCTCCAAGGGCGGGGCCTCGTCGAGCGCCCCGGTCTCGGCGGCCAAGGAGACGATGGTGCCGCTCTCGGCCTTCGCCCATTTCGAGACCGGCGGCGCCCCCGTCCAGATCAGCCACCAGGGGTTGTTCGTGGCGACGACGATCTCGTTCAACCTCGCCCCGGGCAAGAGCCTGTCGGACGCCACCGCCGCCATCGACAAGGCGATGGCGGACCTGCGCTTGCCCGCGAGCATCCACGGCGAGTATGCGGGGGCGGCCAAGAACTACGTCTCCTCGGCCTCGCGCCAGCCCCTCCTGATCCTCGCGGCGATCCTGGCGGTCTATGCGGTGCTCGGCATCCTGTACGAGAGCTTCGTGCACCCGCTCACCATCCTCTCGACCCTGCCCTCGGCCGGTGTCGGCGCGGTGCTGGCACTCCTCGTGACGGGGACGGAGTTCACCATCATCGCCCTCATCGCGGTGTTCCTGCTGATCGGCATCGTGAAGAAGAACGCGATCATGATGGTCGATGTGGCCATCGACGCCCAGCGCACCCGGGGCGCGAATCCGGTGGATGCGATCCGAGAGGCCTGTCTCGTGCGGTTCCGGCCGATCATGATGACCACGCTCGCCGCGCTGCTCGGCGCCGTTCCGCTGATCGTCTCCACGGGCGAGGGCGCGGAACTGCGCCAGCCCCTCGGCATCGCCATCGCCGGCGGCCTCATCGTGAGCCAGATCCTGACCCTCTACACCACCCCCGTCGTGTATCTCTCCCTGGACCGCCTCCGCCAGCGGTGGCAGGCCCGCCGCGCCCGGCGCGGGGGCGCCGTGGCGCTGCCGGCGGGCGAGTGATGGTGTTCGTGGTGTCGGACAAAGCGGACGGCGGGCGCGCCTCTGGCCCTCCCCCCCTGCTCCTCGGGGGAACCTCCCCCGCCGAGGGGGGAGGGAAGACGTGGCGCCTGCTCGCTCTCACCGTCCCCCTTCTGCTCGCCGGCTGCGTCGTCGGCCCGGACTATGCCCGTCCCTCGGTGGAGACCCCCTACGCCTACAAGCAGGGCGGCCTCCGCGAGGACAGCCCCGGCACCGTCGCCGCCCGGAAGAAGGGCTGGCGCGAGGCGCGGCCCGCCGACGCCGTCGAGCGGGGGGATTGGTGGCGGATCTTCCACGATTCGACGCTGGACCGGCTGATCCGCCTCGTGGATGTCGACAACCAGTCGCTGCGGCAGGCGGTGGCCAACTACCGTCAGGCGCGGGCGCTGGTCGCCTCGGCCCAGGCCAGCCTGTATCCCACCGTGATCGGCGCCCCCTCGATCACCCGCTCCCGTACGGGGGGCGTGGAACGGACCAGCGTCTCCCTCCAGGGGCAGGCGAGCTGGGAGCTCGACCTGTTCGGCGGCGTCCGCCGCAACATCGAGAGCGAGACCGCCTTCGCCCAGGCCGACGCCGCGACCATCGCCCTGACCCGTCTGTCGATCCAGGCGGAGGTGGCCGCCGACTACTTCTCCGTCCGCTACGCCGACTCGCTCCAGAAGGTGCTCGACGAGAATGTCGAGAACTTCCGCAAGACGGTCCAGATCACCGAGAACCAGTACGCCGCCGGCGTCGCCGCGCGCTCGGACGTGATCACCGCGCAGACCCAGTTGCAGACGATCCAGGCCCAGTCCATCGCCGTGCGCCTGACCCGGATCCAGTACGTCAACGCCATCGCGACGCTCATCGGGCGCCCCCCCTCCGAGGTGGCGATCCCCGTGGCGACCCTGCCCGCCAACCCGCCGGGCGTGCCCGCCGGCATCCCCGGGGACCTGTTGGAACGCCGGCCGGACGTGGCCCAGGCCGAGCGCCTCGTGCAGGCCCAGAGCGAGCGGATCGGCATTGCCGTGGCCGCCTTCTTCCCCACCGTGACGATCTCGGCCTCGGGGGGCATCTCCGGGCTGACGAGCAACGGCATCCTGTCGCCGGTCAACCAGGTCTGGGCGGTCACGGCCGCCGGCAGCGAGGTGCTGTTCGAGGGCGGGGCCCGCATCGCCGCCGTGCGCTCGGCGGAGGCCGCCACCGACGCGGCGGTGGCCAACTACCGGCAGGTGGTGCTCGCCGCCTTCGCCGAGGTCGAGACCCAGATGGCGGCCCAGCGCATCCTGCGCCAGCAGCAGAAGGCCCAGGACGAGGCGGTGGCCTCTTCCCGCCGGGCGGTGGAGATCACCCTCAACGAGTACCGGGCCGGCACGCAGAACTTCACCACCGTCGTCACCGCCCAGGGTCTCCTCGTGAACAACGAGGTCGCCGCCCTCCAGGTGCTCCTCAACCGCTACACCGCCGCCGTCACGCTGATCCGCGGGCTCGGCGGCGGCTGGGATGCCCGCGCCCTGCCGGGCGATTCCGAATTGAAGGGCCCGAGCCTGCCGATCGATACCGGCGGGCAGGCGGTGCGGCCGGACGAGTAGCCGGCGCCGCGCCCCGGGGTGGCGATGACGTTGCCGTGGGGGCAGGAACGCCCCCGCCTGCGCGGTGTTGTCCCGCCGATTTCGCTGCGGTGCCGCAGCCGGAAGGGATCCCCGATGCCCGAGACGACCCCCCTCAAGGACGCCGCCGCCTGCGGGACGAAGCCCGCTCCACCCTGCACCCTGGTGATCTTCGGGGCCGGCGGCGACCTCACCAAGCGCCTGCTGATGCCCTCCCTCTACAACCTCGCGGGAGCCGGGCTGCTGCCGGAGGGGTTCTCGATCCTCGGGGTCGATCACGGTGAGGGCAGCGACCAGTCCCTGCGGGACAACCTCACCAAGACGATGGAGGAGTTCAGCAAGGACCCCTCCTCCGAGTTCCACGCGGCGAGCATCGACCCCAAGAGCTGGGGCTTCATCCGCGACCGGCTGCACTACCTGAAGGGCGACTTCGAGAAGCCGGAGACCTTCCAGGCGGTGAAGGAGAAGGTGAGCGGCAACGCGGTATTCTACTGCGCCGTGGCCGCCCGGTTCTTCGGCACCATCGTCGAGGGGCTGGGCCAAGCGGGCCTGCTGAAGCAGGAGAACGACACCTTCCGCCGGGTGGTGATCGAGAAGCCGTTCGGCTCCGATCTCGCCTCGGCCCGGGAGCTGAACGCCCGCATCCTCCGTCAAGCCGACGAGAGCCAGTTCTACCGGATCGACCACTTCCTGGGGAAGGACACGGTGCAGTCGATCATGGCCTTCCGCTTCGCCAACGGGCTGCTGGAGCCGGTCTGGCGGCGGGAATACATCGACAGCGTGCAGATCACGGCGGCCGAGACGGTGGGCGTCGAGGAGCGCGGCGGCTTCTACGAGCCGACCGGGGCGCTGCGCGACATGGTGCCCAACCACATGTTCCAGCTCCTCTGCATGGTCGGCATGGAGCCGCCGAACTCCTTCGACGCCGAGGCGGTGCGGAGCGAGAAGGCCAAGCTCGCCGAGGCCGTGCGGCCGGTGCCCCCCGGAGATGCGGTGCGCGGCCAGTACACGGCGGGAACCTCCGAGGGACGGCAGGTGCCCGGCTACCGGGACGAGCCGCATGTGGCCAAGGATTCGGTGACGGAGACCTACATCGCCCTCAAGCTGACAATCGAGAACTGGCGCTGGGCGGGGGTGCCCTTCTACATCCGCACCGGCAAGCGGATGACCGGGCGGCGCACCGAGATCGCGGTGCTGTTCAAGCCCGCGCCGTTCAAGATGTTCGAGGACACCCCCACCGCCGACCTCGGCCCCACGGTGATGCGCATCACCATCGACCCGGACCACGGGATCAGCACCGAATACAACGTCAAGGTGCCGGGGCCGGAGATGAAGATCGGCCGGGTCCGCACGGCGTTCAAGTACAGCGACTTCTTCGCCGACACCCCGAATGTCGGCTACGAGACCTTGCTCTACGATTGCATGATCGGCGACGCCACGCTGTTCCAGCGGGCCGACAACATCGAGGCCGGCTGGGCGGCGGTGGACCCCCTGCTCCAGGGCTGGCCACAGAAGGACATCCCCCTCTACCCCGCCGGCAGCACCGGGCCGAAGGAGGCGGACGAACTTCTGGCCCGCGACGACCGGCACTGGCTCGGGATCGACGGCACGATGGATTGAGGGGGCTTGCGCCCCTTCACCGCCGCTTGAACGGTGCCATGGCCGCCACCGCCAGCCCATCGACGCGGTTGTTCAGGGGGTCGCTGGCGTGGCCCTTCACCCAGTGCCACGCCACCTCGTGGCGCTCCCGGGCCGCATCGACCCGGCGCCACAGATCCTCGTTCTTCACCGGCTTCTTGTCGGCGGTGCGCCAGCCCCGGGTCTTCCAGCCGTGGATCCAGGTGGTCACGCCCTGGCGCAGGTACTGCGAGTCGGTGAACAGATCGACCCGGCAGGGGCGCTTCAACGCCTCCAGCGCCTCGATGGCGGCGAGCAACTCCATGCGGTTGTTGGTGGTGTGGGCCTCGCCACCCGAGATCTCCTTGCGGGTCTCCCCGAAGATCAGGATCGCCCCCCAGCCCCCCGGCCCCGGATTCCCGGAGCAGGCGCCGTCCGTATAGATCTTCACCCGGCCGTCTTCGCTCATGCCGCCCGTCCGTAGTCGCGGGCGTCGCGCGCCTGCCGGTGAAAGGTGAGGCGGCGGTCGTACTCCCGGGGATCCTTCGGCTTCACCAGGGCGCCGGGGGGCACGTTCAGCCAGTCCACGAGGCGGGTCAGCATGAAGCGCAGGGCGGCGCCCTTGCACAGGATCGGCAGGGCGGCGACCTCCGCCGGTTCAAGGGGCCGCTCGGATTCGTAGCCGGCAATCAAGGCCGAGGCCATGGCCCGGTCGAAGGTGCCCTGGGCATCGAAGCACCACGCATTGAGGCACACCGCGAGGTCGTAGGCGAAGGCGTCGGTGCAGGCGAAGTAGAAGTCGATCAGCCCCGAAAGGGTGTCGCCGATGAAGAACACGTTGTCCGTGAACAGGTCGGCATGGATCACCCCTCCGGGCAGGCCCTGGGGCCAGTGCACCTCCAGGTCGGCGAGGTCCGCCTGGGTGCGGGCGGCGAGGCCGGGGGAGACGGTGTCGGCCTGCCCGCCGGCTTGGTCGAACAGGGGGCGCCACGAGGCGACGGAGAGGCTGTTGGCCCGGACCATCGGGAAGTCCCGTCCGGCGGCGTGCAGGCGGGCCAGCGCGAGGCCCACCTCCCGGCAATGCTCAGGTCCCGGCGCGGACAGGGAGACGCCCTCCAGGAAGCTCACCAGGGCGGCGGGTCGGCCGCACAGGCGCCCCAGCGCCGTGCCGCTCCGGTCCCGGATCGGCTGCGGGCAGGCGAGCCCGTTCCGGGCGAGGTGCTCCATCAGGCCGACAAAGAACGGCAGATCCTCCTCGCGCACCCGCTTCTCGTAGAGGGTGAGGATGAACGAGCCGCCGGTGGTGTGCAGGAAGTAATTGGAGTTCTCGACCCCCTCCGCGATGCCCTTGCACGAGAGCAGGGTGCCGATGTCGTAGGCCGCCAGGAACTCAGCGAGCGCCGCGTCGGATACCTCGGTGTAGACGGCCACGTCGTGCGCTCGGGATCTCTGGAACGATGGATGTCAGCCCTCAAACCCCATCCTGGGGCGCCACGCAAGCGGCACCTCGGAGCCCGATCGAAAAGCTCCGCGCTCCCCGCCAGCCCCCTCATCCTGAGGTGCGGCGAAGCCGCCTCGAAGGAGGGCTCCAGGGATCGCGGAGAGGTCTGGAGGTCTCCTTCGAGGCTACCGCTTCGCGGCGGCGCCTGAGGGTGAGGGCGGGGGACGGAGGGGCCGCGAGGGGGAAGCCCGGAGACGGCTTACTCCGCCGCCTCGCTGCGCAGCTCGCGCGGCAGGGGGAACACCATGTCCTCGACCACCGTCGAGTAGGTGTCCACGGTCACCTCGTACCGGGCGGCGAAGGCGTCGATGATCTCCTCCACCAGCACCTCGGGGGCCGAGGCGCCTGCCGTGAGGCCGAGCTTGGCGATGCCCTCGAAGGCGGGCCAATCGATTTCCTCGGCGCGGTTCAGGAGCCGGGTGATCGGGCAGCCGACCCGCTCCGCCACTTCCCGCAGGCGCTGCGAGTTGGAGGAGTTGGAGGAACCGACGACGATGAGGGCGTCCACCAGCGGCGCCACCTGCTTCACCGCCTCCTGGCGGTTGGTGGTGGCGTAGCAGATGTCGTCCTTGTGCGGGCCGGTGATGGTCGGGAACTTGCGCTTCAGCGCCTCGACTACGTGGCGGGTGTCGTCCACCGACAGGGTGGTCTGCGTCACCCAGGCGAGGTTGTCCGGATCGACCGGGGTGAGCGCCTCGATCTGATCGACATCCTCCACGAGGGTGATCGACCCCTTGGGCAGCTGGCCCATGGTGCCGACGACCTCCGGGTGGCCGGAATGGCCGACGAGAAGCACGTGGCGCCCGCGCTTGTGGTGGATCTCGGCCTCCCGGTGGACTTTCGTCACCAGGGGGCAGGTGGCGTCGATGGTGGTGAGCCCGCGGGAATCGGCGTTGGCCGGCACCGTCTTGGCGACCCCGTGCGCGGAGAAGATCACCGGGGCGTCCCCGTCCGGCACCTCGTCCAGCTCGCGCACGAACACGGCGCCCTTCCGCTTCAGGCTCTCGACCACGTATTTGTTGTGGACGATCTCATGCCGCACGTAGACGGGCGGGCCGTGGATCGCCAGCGCCCGCTCCACCACGTCGATGGCGCGCACCACGCCGGCGCAGAAGCCGCGTGGGGCGCACAGCAGGATATTGAGCGGCGGCTTGGCCGTCTGGGGAGCGGCCTGGCCGGACTCGGCGGTGGTGGGTTGCGCGATCATGGGGGCGATGTGGCGAGGGGAGGGCTATCCTGTCAACGGTCATGGCCGGCGAACCGGGCAGGATCGGGGCCGCGAAGGCTCAGTGTAGCAGGTTTGCCGCGCGGTCACACGGGACTCTGTCAAGCAGTGGACCGGACGTAACGGCCGGGAAAGGACTAACCAATAAAGTCTTCGGCGTCGGTATCGGTTGCAGTGGCGCGCCGGCCGCCTGGCCCCCGGGTGGGGCGGCGGTCCCTCGCCGGGGCACTCCCCGCCGACGTGACGGCCAGCCCGGTGTCGGGGCGCGCCGCATCACAACGCTTGGGATCGGGTCGCCGGCTTCGCGGGGGGCCGGGTCCCGGCATGGCGCGGTTCGGACGATCCCGATGGCGGCTGCACTGAAGGGTGACGACAGGTCCTGGCAGGGGGGCATGACCCGCGCGACCGCGCCGACGCGACAGGCGGTCCGCCGGGTGCGGGTGCGCCTCGACCGGGGCGCCCTGCGCCAGTGGCACCTGACCCTGCTCACGCGCCTGAGCCAGCGGAGCGATTGCCGGGTCCAGATCGAGGTCGTCCGGGCCCCCGATGCCGCCCTGCCGCCCAACACCGAAGTGCTGTTCCGCTTCGAGGCGATGATCCATGGCATCCCCCGGCCGGGTCTCGCCACGCCGGCCGCCCCCGCCGCCCTGGCGCCCTTCGAGACGGCGGATGACGGGCCGGCCGACCTCGTCCTCGACCTGTGCGGCGCCGACGCGCCCCTGCCCGGTCAAGCGTCACCCAAAGCAGCGTCACCCACCACCACTTGCACCACCACTTGGAGCCTCGACTTCGACGGAGTCCCCGGGGAGGCCGGCCTCCTCGCGGCGTCGTTCGCCGGCACGTCCCCCGTCGCGGTCCTGCGCGACGCCTTTGGCGAGCCGGTGGCGGTGGCGCGCCTGGGGGGTGAATCGCAGACGGTGAGGCTCGCCGCGTTCGAGGGCTACCTCGCCCGCACCCTGACCCTGGTCGAGGCTGCCCTCTCGGGCGCGGCCTCCCGCGACCTGCCCGACGGCAGCCCCATCCCGGTGGCCGTGCCGACTTCCTTCGACATCGGCGCGCTGGCCGCCCGCCGGAAGGCCCTCAAGGGGCTTGCCCGGAAGATCGCCCGCCACCTCTATGCCCTGTGCTTCCGGCCGGAGCGCTGGCGGATCGGCTGGCGGCGCACCGCCGGGCCCGATCTCATCGCCCTGCGCCGCCACCCGGCCGGGGGGTGGACCGACCTCCCCGACCATGCCGGCGGCTTCTACGCCGACCCCTTCGCCCTCGCCCGGAACGGCGCGGTGACGTTGTTCATGGAGGAGTTCGACTACCGCCGGGGCAAGGGAGTGATCTCGGCTGTGCCCTTCGGTCCGGAGGGGCCTCGGGGCCGCCCGGTGCCGGTGCTCGAACTCGACACGCACCTCTCCTACCCGTTCGTGTTCGAGGCGGACGGGGAGACCTGGATGATCCCCGAATCCTGCGGCACGGGGACCATCGACCTCTACCGGGCCACCCGGTTCCCCGGCGGCTGGGTGCACGAGAAGGTCCTCGTGGCCGGGCTGGTGGCCAGCGACGCGACGCTGCTGCGCCATGGCGGCCGCTGGTGGCTGTTCGCCACCGTGCGCGACGGGGGAGGATCGCATTCCGATTCGCTCCACCTCTGGTACGCCGCCGACTTTCGCGGGCCCTGGATCGCGCACCCGCGCAACCCCGTCCTGATCGACATCGCCTCCGCCCGTCCCGCCGGGCCGATCGTCCAGCGCGACGGGGCGCTGATCCGCCCGGTGCAGGATTGCCGGGGCGGCTACGGCGCGGCGCTGGGCCTCGCCCGCATCCTGCGGCTCGACGAGGACGGGTTCGCCCAGCGCGTCGAGACCCGCCTCGCCTCGGGACCGGACTGGCCAGGCTCGCGCCTGCATACCTACAGCGCGGCCGGCGGATTCGAGTTCATCGACGGCTCCCAGCGCGTCAGGATGCGTCTCCCGCTGCGCTGATCGCCGCTCCGGCCGGTTTGGTCATCGAACGGTCACAGACCGTCCGACAAGGCACGGGACGATCCGTCTGGCAAAAGGCCCCCCGGCATGGACTTCCACCGCCGCTTTACCGTCCTGATGTGCACCCCGGCCTTCGACCCGGACGACCTGGAGGGCGCCCGCGTCAACCAGATCGTCGCGGCGGTGGAGCAGCGGGGCTTCGAGGTGGTGCGGGCCCGCCGCGTCGAGGACGCGGCCATCACCGTGCAGACCGACGCGGCGGTGGGCTGCCTCGTGGTCGATTGGGGCAAGCGCGGCCTCGACGGCAAGGCCGCCGCCCTCATCGACATGATGCGCCGGCGCGGCCTGGAGATGCCCATCGTCATCATGGTCCGCCGCAAGCGGCTGGAGGACATCCCCGTCGAGCTGCTGGACTTCATCGACGGCTACATCTTCCTCGCCGAGGAGACGCCGGAATTCATCGCCCGGGGCCTCGTCAGCCGGGTGACGCAGTACGCCGAGACCCTGAAGACCCCGTTCTTCGGGGCGTTGGTGGACTACGCCGAGAAGGGCAACCAGCTCTGGACCTGCCCCGGCCACAACGGCGGCATCTTCTACAACCGCTCCCCCATCGGGCGGATCTTCGTGGAGCACCTCGGCGAGGCGATCTTCCGCGATGACCTCGACAACTCGGTCCTCGACCTCGGCGACCTGCTGACCCACGAGGGCCCGGCCCTCAAGGCGCAGAAGGAGGCCGCCGCGATCTTCGGGGCGGAGAAGACCTACTTCGTCCTCAACGGCACCTCGGCCTCCAACAAGATCGTGCTCTCGTCCCTGGTCGCCGAGGACGACCTCGTGCTGTTCGACCGCAACAACCACAAGGCGGCCCACCACGGCGCCCTGTTCCTCGGCGGCGGCATCCCGATTTTTTTGGAAACGGACCGCAACGCCTTCGGGCTCATTGGCCCGATCTGCCACGAGGCGCTGGATGAGCAGCGCATCCGCGAGAAGATCCGCGACAATCCCCTCGTGAAGGACCGGGAGGCGTGGCGCCGGGAGCGGCCGTTCCGCGTCGCGGTGATCGAGCAGTGCACCTACGACGGCACGATCTACGACGCGCGGATGATCGTGCAGAAGATCGGCCACCTCTGCGACTACGTCATGTTCGACGAGGCCTGGGCGGGCTTCATGAAGTTCCATCCCCTGTACCAGGGGCGCTACGCCATGGGGCTCACCGGCCTCGACGAGACCTCCCCGGGGATCGTGGCCACCCAATCGACCCACAAGCAGCTCGCGAGCTTCAGCCAAGCCTCGCAGATCCACACCAAGGACAGCCACATCCGTGGCCAGACCCGGCGGGTGGAGCACAAGCGCCTGAACGAGAGCTTCCTCGTCCACGCCTCGACCTCGCCGTTCTATCCCCTCTTCGCCTCCCTCGACGTGGGCGCCCAGATGATGAAGGGCCGCTCGGGGATGATCCTGTGGGACGACACGATCCGGCTGGGCATCGAGTGGCGCAAGAAGGTCCGGGCGATCCGCCGGGAGTTCGAGGAGAACGAGGCCGATCCGGCGCGGCGCTGGTTCTTCGATCCCTTCGTCCCCGACCGGGTGAACGGCCCGGACGGGGAGCAGACCTGGGAGAGCGTGCCCACCGACCACCTCGCGGCGGACCCGCGCTACTGGGAGTTGACGCCCGGCGCGTCCTGGCACGGCTTCACCCGCGTGGCGCCGGGCTACGCCATCACCGATCCGAACAAGCTCACCGTGCTCACCCCCGGCTTCGACCGGAGGACCGGCGCCTACGCGGACCACGGGGTGCCGGCCCCGATCGTGGCGCAATACCTGCGAGAGAACCGGATCGTCGCGGAGAAGAACGATCTGAACTCCCTGCTCTTCCTGCTCACGCCGGGGGTCGAATCCTCGAAGGCGGGCACGCTGATCTCGGGGCTCGTCGCCTTCAAGCGGCTGCACGACGACAACGTGCTGCTGGAGGAGGCGATGCCGCAATTCGTCGGGCGCCGGCCCAACCGCTACCGGGGCGTGCGCCTGCGCGACCTCTGCGCCGACTTCCACGCCTTCCACCGGGAGCACGGCACCTCCGCCCTCCAGCGCAAGCAGTTCATGGCCGAGCATCTGCCGGAGATGGTGATGCTGCCCAAGCAGGCGGCGCAGATGCTCACCCGCAACAAGGTCGACTACGTGCCGATCGCCGAGGCCGAGGGGCGGATCGCCACCACCCTCATGCTGGTCTACCCGCCGGGCATCGGCACGGTGCTGCCGGGCGAGCGGCTGGACGAGCGGGCCAAGCCCATGCTCGACTACTTCAAGATGTTCGAGGCCTCGGCCAACCTGTTCCCCGGCTTCGAGGCCGAGATCCAGGGGGTGTACCGGGAGGTGGACCCGGACGGGCGCATCCGCTTCCACACCTACGTCCTGCGAGAGGGGGCCTGATGGAGCCGCCCCGCGCCGGATCCTGGCCCGAGATCGTCATCCGGCCGTCCTCCGATGCGGACGTGCCGGCGATGATCGCCATCTACGAGCATCACATCGGGCGGGGCGTCGGCGATACGGGCGACTTCGAGGAGGAGCGCCTGAAGCCCGACGACCTCAAGCGCCGGCGCAAGAACATGCGCAGCAAGCGCCTGCCGCACCTCGTGGCCGAGCGGGACGGGGAGGTGGCGGGCTATGCCTACGCCGTCCCGTTCCGCAAGCGGCCCGCCTACCGCTACACCCTGAAGCACTCGATCTACGTGCACCACGGCCACTTGAACGCCGGCATTGGCCGGCGCCTGCTGCCCGCCCTCATCGAGGCCTGCGCCGCCGGGGGCTACCGGCAGATGATCGGCTACATCGACGCGGCCAACGAGGCGAGCCTGCGCCTGCACGAGGCCTGCGGCTTCGCCCGCGTCGGCCTGCTACCGTCGGTGGGCTACAAGTACGGCCGCTGGACCGACAGCGTGATGGTGCAATGCGCGCTCGGCACCGGCGACCGGGACCAGCCGCCGCCGCGGGCGGTGGCGACGGGGGATTCCGCTGGGTTGTAGGAACCCCGCGAAGTCAGCCAATCCCCTCCTTCACCTCATCTGAGAGCCTGCCCGGAAAGCCCCTCACTCCCCACAACCCCCCCTCATCCTGAGGTGCGGCGAAGCCGCCTCGGAGGCCTCCAGGGATCACGGCGCTGACTGGAGCCCTCCTTCGAGGCCACCGCCTTGCGGCGGCACCTCGGGATGAGGGCGAGGGGGGAACCAAAGTGAGCTTCTCGGCCAGACTCTGAGGCGACGTGTTGGGAAGACGGGCGGTGCCTCGCGGGTGCGGATACCCCCACGTGCCGATTGTCACGCGGCCACGCTCGCTTCCCCGGGCGCCCCGCGTTAAGCGAACACTCTCCTCCGAAGCCCCCCACGGAGCGGCATGGCGAGCCCCGGCGAACACGCGAGCTTTCTGCCCCCGGTCCTGACCTTCCTGGCCGCGGCGGTCGTCGGCGTGCCCGTGTTCCGCTGGCTGGGGCAGAGCGCGGTGCTCGGCTACCTCGTGGCCGGGGTGCTGATCGGCCCCTCCGGCCTGTCGCTGATCGCCGAGCCCGAGACGGCGGCGAGCGTCGCCGAGATCGGCGTGGTGCTGCTGCTGTTCATCGTCGGGCTCGAACTGCACCTGTCGCAGCTCGTCTCCATGCGGCGCGACATCTTCGGCCTCGGCACCGCCCAGCTCGTCCTCTGCGCCCTGGTGCTCGGGGGGGCGGGGATCCTCGCCGGGCAGCCCGTGGCGGCGGCCTCCGTGGTGGGGATCGCGCTCGCCCTCTCGGCCACGGCGGTGGCGCTGCAACTGCTGGAGGAGCGTGGCGACCTCGGCAGCGCCTACGGCTCGCGGGCCTTCGCGGTGCTGCTGTTCCAGGACCTCAGCGTGGTCGGCATCCTGGCGCTGATGCCGCTCATCGCCTCGGCGGGGCACGGGACCGGCGGCCCCTGGCTCGGAGAGGCGGCGGCCTCCACGGGGCGGGTGCTGGCGGCCATCCTCGCGGTGGTGCTGGTGGGGCGCTACGGCCTGAACCCGTTCTTCCGCCTGCTGGCGGCGAGCCGCGCCCGCGAGGTGATGACGGCCGCCGCCCTCCTCGTGGTGCTCGGCACCGCGATGCTGATGGAGAAGGTCGGCCTCTCCATGGCCATGGGCGCCTTCCTCGCCGGCATCCTCCTCGCCGAATCGAACTTCCGCCACCAGCTCGAAGCGGACATCGAGCCGTTCCGGGGGATGCTGCTGGGCCTGTTCTTCATGAGCGTCGGCATGTCGATCGACGGCGGCCTCGTGAAGGCCGTCTGGCCGGCCCTGTTCGGGGCCACGCTGGCGGCGATCCTCGTGAAGGTCGCCCTCGTGGCGGGGCTGTTCCGCCTGTTCGGCTCCGATACGATCGGCGCGCTCCGGGGGGCGGCGGTGCTGGCGCCGGCCGGCGAGTTCGCCTTCGTGCTCCTGCCGCAGGCCGGCGACCTCGGCCTCACCGGGCCCACCGCGACCCGCTTCGCCGTGGCGCTGGCGGCGCTGACGATGCTGATCGGCCCGATCCTGGCCAAGGGCCTCGACCGGTTGATCGACTGGCGGCTCGCGCGGGTGAGCAACGCCGGGGAGGAGTCGCCGACGGAACTCGCCGAGGGGGCCGCCGAGGCGAGGGTGCTGGTGATCGGCTTCGGCCGGTTCGGCCAGATCCTGACGCAGGTGCTGCTCGCCGAGGGGATCCCGGTCACGGTGATCGACAAGGATGTGGAGCAACTGCGCGCGGCCACCCGCTTCGGGTTCCGCATCTATTACGGCGACGGCACCCGCCTCGACGTGCTGCGCGCCGCCGGCATCGGCAAGGCCGAAATCGTCTGCCTCTGCGTCGATGACCGGGAGGCCGCCCTCAAGATCGTGGACATCGTCCATGAGGAGTTCGCCTCCGTGCGGACCTTCGTCCGGGCCTACGACCGCCTGCACGCCGTCGAACTGATGAATCGCGATGTGGACTTCCAGATCCGCGAGACCTCCGAGTCGGCCCTGGCCTTCGGCCGGGCGGCGCTCGAAGGGCTCGGCCTGTCCCCCGAGGCGGCGGCGGCCCGGGCGGAGGACGTCCGCAAGCGCGACATCGCCCGGTTGGTCCTCCAGCAGGCCGGCGCCCTGCCGGACGGGACGTGGCTCGGCGGCGCCGAACCGGGGGAACTGCGCCCGGAGCCGCTGACGGAGCCGGTTCGCCCCGCCCGCGCCCTCAACGCAGAGACCCGCGACCTCCTCGGCCAGGACCGGGCGGAGGCCGCCGAGCGGGTCCTCGCCAAGCCGGCACCCCGGCGGGCGGATGCGGAGGACGAGGCCCCCGCCGGGGCGGAGGACGAGGCCGAGTTCGAGGCCGAGGGTGCCGGGCGCGATGGCTGACGGTCTGCCCTCCCCCCCGGGGACGGCGGAGGACGCGGGCCGGTTCGTCTCCGGCTCGATCCTGCGCCACGTCCTCGTGATGAGCGCCACCGGCTCGGTGGGGCTGATGGCGATTTTCGTCGTCGATCTTCTGTCGCTGCTCTACGTCTCGCGGCTCGGCGATCCGAAGCTCACCGCCGCCGTGGGCCTCGCCTCGGTGGTGCAGTTCTTCGCCACCGCCGTGAACATCGGCCTGATGATCGCCGCCGGCGCCCTCGTGGCCAAGGCGGTGGGCGCCAGGGACCGGGATCTCGCCCGGCGGCTCGCCTCCTCCGCGATGGCGCTGGGCGTCCTGGTGGCGGGGCTGCTCTCGGCGGTGATGCTGCCCTTCGCCAAGCCCCTGCTCGGGCTGATCGGCGCGCAGGGGGAGACCCTGCGGGTGGCGGACCTGTTCCTCACCATCACCCTGCCGTCGAACGCCCTCCTGGCGCTGGGGATGCTGTTCACCGGCCTGCTGCGGGCGCTGGGCGAGGCGGGTCGCGCCATGTGGGTGACGCTGGCGGGCGCCCTCGTGACGGCCTTCCTCGATCCGCTGTTGATCTTCGTCGCCGGCCTCGGGGTCGAGGGGGCGGCGATCTCCGTCTGCGTCGCCCGCGTCACCTTCGTCGCCGTGGGCTGGATGGGCCTGCGTCGGCACGGGATGATGCGCAGGCCCCGCCCCGGCGAGGTCGTCGCGGATGCCCCGGCCATGGCCGCCATCGCCGGCCCGGCGGTGGCCACCAACCTCGCCCCCTCCGTCGCGAGCGCCTTCCTCACGCATCTCTTCGCCGGCTACGGGCCCGATGCCATCGCGGCGGCGGCGGTGATCGACCGGCTGACGCCGGTGGTCTTCGGCGGGCTGTTCGCCCTGTCGGGGGCGGTGGGGCCGATCCTGGCGCAGAACTGGGGCGCCGCCCGCTTCGACCGGATGGGGGTGACGCTCGGCGCCTGCGTGCGGACGACGCTGGTCTACACGGCGGTGGTCTGGCTGCTCCTCGCCCTCCTCCGGGGGCCGCTGGCCGGCCTGTTCGGACTCACCGGCCTCGCCGAGGACCTGTTCCGGTTCTTCTGCCTCGTGGGCGGGGCGATGTGGTTCTTCAACGGCCTCCTGTTCATCGGCAACGCCGCCTTCAACAATCTCGGCTTCCCCCTGCGCTCCACCCTGCTCAACTGGGGCCGGGCGACGCTCGGCACGGTGCCGCCCGCCTACATCGGCAGCGCGCTCTACGGCCCGAAGGGCATCGTGGCGGGGATGGGCCTCGGTTCCCTGGTCTTCGGCGTCGCCGGGCTGCTGCTGGCCCGCCGCACCGTCGCGCGGCTCTCCGAGCGGGCGGCGGGCCCCGGTCTCGGCCCGAAGGGGGAACGCCCCGGCGAGGGATCGACAGGGATTGTCACCGGGGAACTGGCGTTTCTTCCCGGGGCGGGTCACGATACCCGCAAGGGATGAGCGGCGGCGCTCCTCCGTGAAAGCTTAGCCGTCCCGGCGTCCGGCGCCGGAGGCAAGTGTTGCGGCCCACCGGCCAGCCGGAGCGGGGCAGGATCGAAGCGTCATGTTCAATCCCCTCGACATGGTCCAGGCGGCCGGCGGCCCGGAGATGCAGGCCATGGCCCGCCAGTTCGGGCTCACCGTCGATCAGACGCAGCGCGCCTTCGAGGCGTTGATGCCGGCCCTGACCCTGGGCCTTCAGCGGGGCGCCGGGCTGGACCCGACCGGCCTCGCCCGGATGTTCACGATGCCGGACATGGCCCGCGCCGCCGCCCCCCAGGGGCTCGACGCGCTCGGCCAGATGTTCGGGTCCGCGCAACTGATGCAGGCGGTCTTGCAGCAGGCTTCGGCCACGAGCGGCGTGCAATCGCAGGTGTTGCGCCAGATGCTGCCGATGATGGCGGGCGCCGTGGTGGCCAGCATCGTCCACGTGGTGCTGAACCAGCCCCAGGCCGAGCCGGCCCGCCAGACGGCCCCGGCACCCTCGACGGCCACGGCGCCGATGGCCTTCGTAACCCTCTGGACCGACATGGCCCGCGCGTTCATGACGCCGCCGTCCGCCGCCCCGGCCCCGGCGGCCTCACGCCCCGCGCCGCCGCCCCCGAACCGGCCGCAGATGCAGGCTCCGCGCCCGCCGCAACCGGAAGTCGGGGGCGACACGGGCTCCGACATGCTGAGCCAGATGATCCGCACCGGCGCGGAGGTCCAGGAGCAGAACCTCCAGGCGATGCAGCAATTGTTCGAGGCCCTGTGGCCGGGGGCGAAGCCGGCCGCGTCGGCTAGCGATCCGAACGCTGGCCCGAGCCCGAGCCAGAGCCCCGGTTCCCGCGAGCCGCGCCCGGCCCCGCGCGGCCGGCGGGGGCGCCCGGGGGAGGGGGCCTGAATCCGCCGGCGCCCTGCGGCTCCCCATCGCTCATCGATGAGAGGAGCGCATCATGGCCAGGACTTCGTCGATGGTCTGATGGGCGAGCCGCACTGCGTCATCCGGTTTCAGGATGCGGCTGTCCTGGGGCTCGAAGAACCGTCCACCCGTGCAATGCACGAGGGCTACTCCTGCCATGGCCGCCCCCGCGAAGCCGCCAAAAGATGCGCCGGTGTCCGTGACATAGTGCATCGATCCAGACGGAGGCTTCAGCATCTGGGCCCTACAGATGACAAGACTTCATCACAAGCATCCGTCATTTTTTTCGAAGATACCGTCGATCTGATGATTACCAGCCGTATGCCGCTGCGAAACGACGCAGTTACCTCCGCCTATCATCCAACGTCCGGCTGATCCGTGGGGTTTATCGTGTCTATATTCGAATTTAATTCATCGAACGCAAATTTTATCAGCATTTTTTCTATAATATACGTATAAAAATCGTACGGACATTTTAGGATTTTCAAATTATGCATCGCGGCCCCCCGGATTCGCCTGCCGTGTTTGCCCTATGTTCCAAATGCGGGGCGGCGATCCCACCGTGGATCTTTCATCCTATCTTTTCTCGGATGGATCGGTGTGGCGATCGCCTGCGGGTCTGATCTTTCAATTTTTCTCACCCACGGCAAAAAATGCCTGCGCTTGGCCTTAACCGGCGCGGCGTGTAGGACTCGGCGCTAGAAACGCACGCCCGCGCCCGCGTCGCAGGTCAGGGCTCCAATCAGAACCAGAGGCACGCCATGAGCGCCGGGAC
>JAKONI010000127.1 GCA_022702015.1 Beijerinckiaceae bacterium
GGCAGGACTGGCCGATCGATGTCGCTCAGCACCAGTATCACCCCTCCCGGGAGGATCGACCCGCCGATGCGGCCCTCATCGACGCGGTCGCGTACAGTTGAGTTCAGTCAGACGACAGAACAGAAGAAGTCAGAAGCTCGTATCGTCGCGGCGCAGCAGGCCCTCGATAAGGCTAACTCTATCGTGGATCTAGACAAGCGCAACCATAGTCCCGGATGCGTCTCCGTCGATCGGAAACGGGTGGACATGGCACAAGGGCAACTGGCGCAGGCCAAGGGTTCGCCCCCCGGCGCGGCGACGTCATTGCCCGCCTCGCCGGGCAGCATCATCGATTTCACCGCCTGAGCAGTGCCGCGGCGCGACACTCCTCTGAATTCGTGCCGTGTCGTTCCCGGTTACGTCGGCTCATCGATAGATCTCGCCCCCGTCCCCAGCGCCGAAAGGCTCGAAGCGTTCGCCGACCTACTTTTGAATGGCGGACAGAGGCAAAAGTCGCGCCCGTAGACCGGCGCGACGACCCGCTGGCGGCACGACCCGCAGACTCGTCGTCGCTTGCATGGGGGCTCGGAGGTCGGCCATCGGGAACGACGACGCTCGCCCTCCATTGTCGAGGGCAGTGATTCCAGGGGATCCTGATCCTCATCGGGTGCGGATCTCCGTGACGAGGGGGATTCGTCGCGGCCTGAGACACTCCATCGATCATCGACGGGACCAGGAGAGTTGCATGGACGAGACAGCCGATTACGTTCCGCCCAAGGTGTGGACCTGGAACAAGGCCAGTGGCGGCCGTTTCGCCGCCATCAACAGGCCGGTCGCCGGCCCGACCCACGACAAGGACCTGCCGGTCGGCCGGCATCCCCTTCAACTCTACTCGCTGGCGACGCCGAACGGTCAGAAAGTGACCATCCTGCTGGAGGAATTGCTGGCACTCGGCCACGCGGGGGCCGAGTACGATGCGTGGCTCATCAAGATCGGGGACGGGGACCAGTTCGGCTCGGGTTTCGTCGCGGCCAACCCGAACTCCAAGATCCCCGCCTTGGTGGACCATGGTGGCCCCAAGCCCGTGCGGGTGTTCGAGTCCGGAGCCATCCTCGTCTATCTCGCCGAAAAGTTCGGCGCCTTCCTGCCCACCGAGCCGGCGGCCCGCGCGGAGACGCTGTCGTGGCTGTTCTGGCAGATGGGCTCGGCTCCGTTCCTTGGCGGCGGGTTCGGCCACTTCTACGCCTACGCCCCTATGAAACTCGAATACCCCATCGACCGCTACGCCATGGAAGTGAAACGGCAGCTCGACGTCCTCGACCGCCGGCTGGCTGAATCCGCCTACGTCGCGGGCGACGATTATACGATTGCCGATATGGCGATCTGGCCCTGGTATGGCGGCCTGCTGAAGGGGTGGCTGTACGGCACGGCGGCGGAGTTTCTCGCGGTTCAGGACTATAGCCACGTCGCGCGGTGGGCGGATCAAATCCTCGCCCGCCCGGCCGTGCAGCGCGGTCGCAAGGTCAACCGCATCAGCGGCGATCCCTCCGATCAGCTCCATGAGCGCCACGAGGCGGAGGATTTCGACACGCGGACACAGGACAAAGTCGCCGAACCCCAGCCTTGAGCGTCCAAGCCGGGTGCCGCCGGGTCAACGCCTTGTGGCATCTGGCATCGTGGAGGACGAACGCGGAGTAGCCTTCGCCCGATTTCGGCCTCGGCGGTCGCCCGCACGTGGGTCGAACAGACGCTGCGCCCCCCGTAGCGAGAACCACGGACAGCACCTTCGAAACAGACCCGCTGAATCCTCGCGCTGGACGCGGAGCGGTCAGATGAATCTGACTGGATGCTGCCCGTTCGTTTCGGAAAGCTGATTGTTTCGAGCCGTTGCAGCAATCGGCTGGAGCCGTGTCACGCTCTACCCGACGCGGCTTTTGGCGGCTGCAATCCGCAGCGGCTCATCGCGGCCCCGGATGGGGTGGACGCCCAATTCGCTGATCAGGATGCGGCTCGGCACCTCGCCGAGGCGGTCGAGGAGATCGCCGGAGACCACGACATTCTCACCGAGTTCCTTGGCCAGCCCTTCGAGCCGGCTCGTCGTGTTGAGCGCGTCCCCGAAGGAGGCGATCTTGCGCCGTTCGAGCCCGATCTCAGCCGTGACGACCTGTCCGCAGTGGAATGCGGCCCGGGAGGCCGGGACTTGGGACGGCGATCCTATGCGAACAGGCGCCCGAAGGCGGGGCAGTCCGGCGCGATCGCTTGACTGCGCAGACAATGCCAGACCATCGCTTGATTGCTCGTGACGACGGGGCGCCCCGTCCGCCGTTCGAGCGCCGCGATGAGACCGGCCGAGCGCAGGGCGGTGCAACTCAGGAAGATCGCATCGGAGGCCATTGCGGTCGCGCCTTCCGCCCAGGCGAGCAGGTCCTCCGGCGTCAGGCGTGCCATCTCGCCGTTGGTCTCCAGCCCGAGATTGGCGTCCGAGACCACCTCGACTCCGAGGCCTGCAAGGAAGGCGATCTCCCGGGCGTGGACCTTGTCGTTGTATGGCGTGAGGAGGGTGATCCGTCTGGCGCCGAGGGCGGCGAAGGCCGCCGCGAGGGCCTCCGACGTGGCGAAGGCCGGGACGCCGCTCGCCCCCGTGATCCGCCTTCGGATCTCGTCGCCAAGATGGGGGGCGAAGGTGGAGACGGCGGTGCAATGGAACACGATTGTCGCGACGCCCGCATCCGCCAGGAGGCGCGCGGCCCCCTCCAGGCCATCGAGCATGGCCATCAGTTCCCGGTCCGAAGAGCCCCGCAGGGCCAGCCGGGTGATCAGCGCCGACACCCCCTCCGGCAGCATCGCCCGGATCTCCGGCTCGGCGACCGCATTGCCCGAGGGGACGATGATGCCGGCCCGCAGCCGATGGCCGTAGTCGATGGGGTGGATGCCGGCCGCGCTCACGACGCCTGCCTCGCGGCGGCGAGGTCGCGGTGGGCGGCCTGCAGGTAGCGCCGGTCGATATAGCCGTCGGCTCCCGCCTCCTTGCGGTTCGGAACCGCGCGGATGAGGGCACTGATGTCGATCAGGGCCTGGACGGCCGCTGTGCTCGCATTCCCGTCCCGGGGGAAGATTTCCTCGTGGGTGTACTCCTGCCAGGCGCGGTCGAGGTGGCGCGGCTCGACCCCGGTCTCGGCCCGCGCGATCCGTCCCGCGCCCTCCCTGTCGGCATAGAACAGGGCGTGGGCCCGCACGAAGGCGCGCATGAACCGCCCGAGCACGGCCTCGTTCGCCGCCGCCCATGTTTCGTCGACGTGCAGGGAGGTGAACTGGAAATCGGGAACCTCCAACCGTGGGTTGCAGATCGACGGGAAGCCAGCGTCCATGGCGATATAGTCGAGGGGCGCCCCCTGGAGACCCGCATCGATCTCCCCCGATTGCAGCAGGTCCCAGCGGGCCAGGATCGGGCCGACGGCCCGAATCTCGTAATCGCCGGGATAGGCGAGCCCCCGCGCCTCGAAGAGCTTCATGACGAGGGAGGAGCTTCCCGCTTCGAGGGAGGACACCCCCACGACCTTGCCGCGCATGTCCTCGATGCTCCGGATCCCCTTGCCGGCGATCAGTGAAAACGGGAGCTTGTTGACGTTGCCGCCGATGATCGCGAGCCGCCCGCCCGCCTCGCGGTCGAGGACGACGTGCTCGGTGATGCCGTAGGCGAGTTGGACCCGGCCGTCGCGCAGCCGCTCCGTGACCTCGTCCACGCTCTCGTGCAGCTCGATCTCGACCGTCAGATCCTCGTCGGCGAAGAGGCCGGCATGCTGTGCGATCCAGACGGGCAGGTTGAAGTAGTTACGCGAGACGGCGGCGAATTTGAGCGTGGCCATGCGGCACCTCAGGATTGGCGAACGGGGAGCGGTGCCGATGCGATTCCTGCGGGCGGCGGCGGGCCGGCCTCGATCGCCCGCGTCGCGCCGCACACGACGATGATCGCCCCCGCCACGAGCAGCACGCCCGCGATCACGAAGGCGCCGGAGAAGCCGCCTGTCCCGGCGACGACGTAGCCGGTGACGATGGGGGCGGCGAGGCCGAAGATGTTGCCTCCCATGATGAGCAGGCTGACCGCCACGCCCGCATGGCGCCCGTCGGCGAGGAGATCGGTGGTGAGGGCGATGGTCATCGCCATGGCGGTCCCGACGCAGGCGAGCGACAGGCTGATGAGCGCCAGGATGAGCCAGACCGAATCCACCAGGGGGGCGACCAGGATGACGGAGGAGGTCAGGAGCAGCCCGGCGATGAGCTTGCGGCGGTCGGCCGGCTTCGTCCCGGGCCGCCGCAGCATCCGGTCGCTAAGGGCGCCGAACGCGATCCCGAGGAGAGCGGAGACGCCGTAGGGGACGGCGGTGAACAGGCCGCTCTTCAGCACGTCCATGCCCCGGGCACTCGCGAGGTAGTTCGGCAGCCATGTCATGAAGAGATAGAGGGTGTAGCCGGCGCAGCCCTGCGTGAGGGCCAGCGCCCACATCGACGGGCTTCGCAGCAGGCCGGCGAGCGCGGCCCCCTGGGATACCGCCTCGGCCGGACCCTCGCCCCCTCCGGCACCGCGATGGGCCAGGATGTGGCTCCGCTCCTCCGGGCTCAGCCACCGGGCCTTCTCTGGGGGCTGATAGAGGGCATACCACGCGATGGCGAGGGTGATGCCGAGGCCGCCGGTGACGAAGAACGAGCCTCGCCAGCCGAAGGCGACCACGAGCCAGCCCACCAGGATCGCCCCAACGCACAGGCCCGCATGGGCTCCGCTGTTGAGGAGGGCCATCGCGAGGCCGCGCTCCCCGTGCGGGGCCCACTCCCGCGCGATGCGCCCGCCCGCCGGATAGCTCGCGGCCTCGCCGGCCCCGAGCACGAGGCGGGAGGCGAACATGGCGGTGTAGGAGGTGGCGAGACCGGTGCAGATCCCGGCGAGCGACCAGAGGCCGAGGCTCGCGTAGGTGATCGTCCGGCCCCCGAAGCGGTCGGCCGCCACCCCTGCCGGGATAAGGAGAACGAGATAGGTCCAGAGGAAGGCCGAGAAGACGTAGCCCATCTCCACCGGGGAGAGGCCGTAGGCCGTGGCGATGTCCTTCGCCGCGACCGAGAGGTTCATTCGGTCGAGGTAGTTGATGAACATCACCACGAAGAGGCCGGCATAGACGAGATGTCGTCTGGCGGGGGGCATGGCGTTTCCTCGGATCGTCCGGGCGGTCGTGCATGCGCCACCCGTTCAGCCCCATTGGTGCCCGCCGGCTTCAGAATGTCGAATTCATAGTTGTCATCGTCAGGATGAACTCGCTTCATGCGGGCCGGTGGCGAGGAGGGCCTCGGCGATCTTGCCGCGAAGCCAGCGGTGGGCCGGGTCGTCCTCGTAGCGGGCGGACCACATCAGATCGACGGCGAAGCCGATGCCAGGCAGGGGGCACGGAGCCGTGGCGCAGACATCCGCCTCCGCTCCGCTGCGGGCGAAGCGCGCCGGCAGGGTCGCGACCAGATCGGAGCGGGCGACGAGGAAGCGCGCATCCCGCCAGCTCGAGACCTGATGGATAATGTTGCGGGTGAGGCCACGGCGGGCGAGGGCGTCATCGATGACGTTGGTGCCGATCGTGGCGACGACCTTGACGTGCGGCAGCCCGGCATAATGCGCGACGCTCATCCTTGCCCGGGCCGAAGCGCCTTTCCGCCGGAAGAGCACGACAAAGCTCTCGTCAAGGAGGCGCAGCCGGTGGATGCCCTCCGGGATCGGCGCGCCCGTGTCGATGCTCACATGGAGATCGTCGCCGACGATCCCGTCGGTCCGGGATCTCGTGTCGAACTGCAACACCCGGAGACGCAGGCCCGGCGCCTCCTTCCGGAGGAGGAGGCAGAGGCGCTGGACGATCTCGCTGGAGAGATACTCCGTCACCCGCAGGGTGAAACTCCGCTGCGCCTCCAGCGGGTCGAAGGTCGGGCGGTTGACGATGCAGCGTTCGATCTCGTCGAGGGCCGTCCGGACGGACTCCATCGCGGCGAGCGCCCGGGGCGTCGGCGCGAGGCCGCCTTCACCGCGCACGAAGAGGTCGTCCTCGAAGGTCGCCCGCAACCGCCGCAGGGCATGGCTGACCGCCGATTGCGTGAGGCCCAGCCGCTGCGCCGCCCGGGAGACGCTCCGCTCGGCGGCGAGCGCATGGAACACCACCAGCAGATTGAGGTCGATGCCCCGAAGCCTCATGCCGGGACACCCGATCGCCGAGCCCAGTTCGGCATCATGATCGGCTCATAGCGTTGCAACAGTCCCATCAGGCAGGAGGCATCGTCCTCGTGACGTTCTCCGTGTTCCATACCCGATTGTGCGATCCCGGCTCCTCGGCCATCTCGCCAAGGCGGATTTCACTGGAATGCGACTGACGCGGCGCGCCCTCGCCAGCGCTAACTCCACGCCGCTGCCCACTGACGCACCCTGACACTCTCGATCTCCTCTGCGCCGGGGGCCGAACCGGGGTGATGACGGGGCGAGGGTATTTCGAATGGAGGGGACGCGATTGGGGCGGATCGGTCGGCGGAAAAACAAGGCCCTGTCTATCTATGCTTCGCGAATGCTCGACAAATAGCCCCGGGGGTGGGCGAGCGCGTGCGCGAGCCGACCCCCGTCATCTTCGATTTCACGCCTGCGCCGACGCATTGCCGAGCAGGATAGATGTCGTAAGACTTTGGCGAGCCACGCCTTCATAATCGTTCCGGACGGGAAAAGCTTGGCGACGGCATGCGGCGTGGTACTAAGCCGATCGATAGAACCAATGGGGAAGTGAGCCCGCGTCATCATGTTGCCGACGGACCAGAACCCAAGTGAGGCTGTCGTCGCGGATGACGATCCCTTTTTTCGCTTGGCGCTCGCCAGTGTGCTGACGGATCATTTCGGCATCGTCCGTGTGCACCAGGTCGCATCGTACGACGACGCCCTCGAAACCCTCGCGGAGAGACCGGTCGTTCGCCTTGCCCTGTTCGATCTCGCCATGCCCGGCATGGGGAGTCCCTCGAACTTGGCCGCCGTCCGGGAATGCCATCCGGAGGTGATCACCGTGGTGGTCTCCGGGTCGCAGCGGCGGGAAGACGTCTTTCTATCACTCCGTGCCGGCGTTCATGGCTTCGTCCCCAAGGGCACCAGCGTCGAGGCGCTGGTCGAAGCCCTTCGCATGATTCTGGACGGTTTCGTCTTCGTCCCCACCTTCGTCACGCGGATCGACGGAGGCCCCACGGACAGGACGGCCCCCCGTTCGGCCGAACGCGAAACAGGCGGTGGACCGGCCGGATGTCTCACGTCCCGGCAGCGCCAAGTGCTCGATCTTATCGTGGCGGGCCAATCCAATAAGGAAATTGCCCGCTCGCTGTCGCTCAGCGAGGGCACGATCAAGATTCACGTCACGGCGGTGCTCAGGGCCCTGGG
>JAKONI010000141.1 GCA_022702015.1 Beijerinckiaceae bacterium
CGCTTCACAGCGCAGCCCGGTGAGCTCAAAAAGAGATCCACAGATCAGCGTCTCGTCTCTCACGATCCAGCATACGCCAGATCCGCAAGGACAGAGCACAACGCCGTCCGCGTCTCCCTTCCTCAAATCACAATGTCAAAGAACCAAGATCCAACCAGCGTCGGACCCGCCCCCCACGAAACTCACGAAGCCAAACACCCCAGGCTTAAACCACCGCCCGGCACGTTCCGCATCGATTGTCAGTAGAGCCGCCCGTCCCGTCACATCAGCGACTGGAGACAGACAAACCAGCGTCCGGTTCGCTTCCGCGGCCGGCGCCGATGAACAGGGGTATACGGATCGCTCCGGGGCCCGTCAACCGCCATTTCACGGACGGCCCCGTTTTTTTGCCCGAACCGCGTGACGCCCGCGTGACGGGCTCCTCGCGCGTTCAGCGGCCCTTCTTCACCTCGGCCAGCGCCCGCCCCAGACCGTCCGCGATCCGCGCCCTCTCCTCCGGACCCGCATCCCGGGCCACCACCACGGCGATCCGTCGCGACTCAAGGGTCAGGCGCTGGAGCCCGAACTCCTCGTCATCCACCGAGACGAGTTTCGTCCAGAGGGGATTGAAGCGCCATTCGCGCCGCTCGCCCCGGTGGCTCACCCGGGCGAGGAGGATCTCGATCTGCGAGATCATGACCTCCTCGAACGATGAGCCCCGCCGGACGCTCACCTTCAACGCGAGGTAGATGCCGAGCATGTCGAGGCCGAAGAACCCGGCGATCGGCCAGAGGCCCACGCGCCAAGCCCCGACCGAGACCGCCGCCGAGACGAGGCACAGGCCAGCCATCACCACCCGGAAACCCCGCCGGCTGAGGGATTGGTGCGGCCTGATCGTGGCCGCGAAGACTGGCTGCTCCACGGAGTCGGGGTCGAGGCCGTCGGGATGCACTGCCGGATTGCCGCTCGCCATACGGGAGATATAACGCACAGATGTCCGCGAGAAAGCCATCCGCCGTCGGAACCGCGAGGGGCCGGCTCGCTCCGCGCCTGCCCGTCGCCGCCCTCGATGCCGCCGCGACCCCCGCGCCGGAGCCGGTGGACCCCTCCACCGTGGAGGAGATCTTCCGGCGCTTCCGGGAAGCTTCACCGGCACCGGTCAGCGACCTCAAGTACACGAACCCCTTCACACTGCTCGTTGCGGTGGTCCTCTCGGCCCAGGCGACGGATAAGGGGGTGAACCTCGCCACGGCCGGCCTGTTCGCGGCGGCGGATAGCCCGGCCAAGATGATCGACCTCGGCGAGGACCGCGTGCGACACTTCATCCGTACGATCGGCCTGTTCAACACCAAGGCAAAAAACGTCGTCGCCCTCTCCCGCATCCTGCTGGAGGAGCATGGGGGCGAAGTCCCCTCCGACCTCGAGGCCCTTCGCGTACTCCCCGGCGTGGGCATCAAGACCGCGAGCGTGGTCCTCAACGTCGCCTTCGGCGTTCCGCGGATCGCCGTCGATACGCATATCTTTCGGGTGTCGAACCGGATTCCCCTGGCCGTGGCGGGGACAACGGACAAGATGCAGGCCAAGCTGGAAGCCCTCGTGCCGGAGCCCTACCTCCTACAGGCGCACCACTGGCTGATCTTGCACGGGCGCTACGTCTGCAAGGCGCGCAAGCCGGATTGCCCCGTCTGCACGATTCGCGATCTGTGCCGCTTCCCTGACAAGACCGCCTAGCGCCACCGGCATTCCCGGGGAACACGGCTCGCAAGGCTTGCGCGTGGGCTAACGCGTTGTGCTGTCTGTCCGGTTCGGGTAGTTTGCCCCCCGGTGGCCGGGCCCTTCACGGGGGCCGTCCGGCCGCCAGACTACGCGTCCGGTCGCCGCGCCGCGGATTCCGCTCAACTGTTGCGCTACCCAGGAGCCCCGGCCAATGGACTTCCTCAAACCACGGTACACGCCTATGAATCGCCGCCGTCGCATCTACGAGGGCAAGGCGAAGGTCCTCTACGAGGGGCCGGAGCCGGGCACCCTCATCCAGCACTTCAAGGACGACGCGACCGCGTTCAACGCGAAGAAGCACGAGGTCATCGACGGCAAGGGCGTGCTCAACAATCGGATTTCCGAGTTCGTCTTCCAGAACCTCAACGACATCGGAGTGCCGACGCACTTCATCCGGCGGCTGAACATGCGCGAGCAGCTGATCCGGGAAGTCGAGATCATTCCCCTCGAGGTCGTGGTGCGGAACGTGGCCGCCGGCTCCCTGGCCACCCGCCTCGGCCTGGAGGAAGGCACGCAGCTGCCGCGCTCGATCATCGAGTTCTACTACAAGAATGACCAGCTCAACGATCCGATGGTCTCGGAGGAGCACATCACCGCCTTCGGCTGGGCGACGCCCCAGGAGATCGACGACATCATGGCGCTCGCCATCCGGGTCAACGACTTCCTGTCCGGTCTCTTCCTCGGCGTCGGCATCCGCCTCGTCGACTTCAAGATGGAGACCGGGCGCCTTTGGGAAGGCGACATGATGCGGATCGTCGTCGCCGACGAGATCTCCCCGGATTCGTGCCGCCTGTGGGACATCAAGTCCTCGGACAAGCTCGACAAGGATCGCTTCCGCAAGGATCTCGGCGGTCTGATCGAGGCCTATACCGAGGTCGCCAAGCGTCTCGGCATCATGGCCGAGAACGAGAAGGTTCAGATGGGCGGTCCGCGCCTCGTCCAGTGAGGTAACCTAATCCGGCCGGCGGATCGCGCCGGCCTTGGGTGAGTCGGGCGCGATCCGCGCGTGGGTCGAGAGGCCCGGATCGAAGGCCGGGTTATAGTGGGGGTCCTGCGACAGCAGCGGCCCCCATCGTCTTTTCAAGGCCGCGACTTCCCCACCATGGCGGGCGCGTGCCTCCTCGGTCCAGCGGCGGCTGGCCGCCTCGCGGTGGTAGAGGACCGCCTCTGGAGCGAGAATCGTCCGGTAGCCAGCCGCGTTCAAGCGCAGGCACAGGTCGACATCGTTGAAGTCGACGGCGAACTCCGCCTCGTCGAAACCGCCCACCGCCCGGAACTTGTCCGCTTCCACCATCAGGCAGGCGGCCGTCACCGCCGAGACCCGGTGCGCGGCGCGCAATGTCGAAAGATAGCCCGGCGCATCGCCGGGAAAGTGGCGGTGGCCGTGGGTTACGAGGCCGCCGGTGCCAAGAATGATACCGCCGTGCTGGATACGCCCCTCCCCGTCCAGGAGTTTGGCGCCGACCGCGCCGACCGAGGGACGGAGGGCGTGCCGGGCCATGCCGACGAGCCAATCGGCCCGGAACGCCTCGACGTCGTTGTTCATGAACACCAGGAGGCGGCCCCGCGCCCGCCGGACTGCCGTGTTGTTCATGGCCGCGAAGTTGAAGGGCCCGGGATACGGGACCACGACCCCCCTCCCCTCTCGCTCCCAGTCCCGGAGGAAGGCCAGCGTGTCCGGCTCGCGGCTGCCGTTATCGCAGACGATGATCTCAAGCGACGGCCAGGCGGTGCGCTTGACGAGACTCTCCAAGCAGGGACGGAGGAGATCGAGCCGGTCGCGGGTCGGCACGATGACGCTGACGAGGGGCGTCTCGGTGAGCGGGTGGGTGATCCGAATAAGGCCGTCGGCCTGCGGCAGGGCCATCGTCTCCGGTGATCCGCTCCGGTCGAGATGCGCCCTCACCGCCGCGAGGCGGGCGGAAACCCGCTCCGCAGCGGAGGAGAGATCGCCCCTGGGACGGATGGAAACGAAGCCGGGGAGATGCCCGATCGCCCCGGGTCCATAACGTTCGGCGATGCGGAAGGCGGCATCGGTGGCATTCGGGACGGGGGCGGGCAAGGCGCCGCGCCGGATCGCGAGCGTGCCGAGATAGTCCACCGCCAGCAGGAGATCGGGGTCGAAGACCGGCGGCAATCGGGGATGTGATGCCGTCTCCCCGTCCACGATGCCATCGCCGTAGATCGCCTGGAGCGTCGAGTCGGTGGCGAAGGCCGAGGCGATGCGCGCGGCGGCCCCCGCGACGAGATTCTCCGTTCCCGAGAGGATGAAGGCGTCGTGGCCGGGATCACCCCCGCCCGCACGGGGGAGATCATGGTCCCGCAGGCTGAGACGATGGTCGATGCCGAGGGCGGCGGCGAGGCGCTGGCGGGCCCGGAGGCGCTTACCGGTGATCCAGGCGAAGGCCACCCCGGCGGCAAGGCGCGGCTCGCGGAGAAGCCGCCGCAGTTCGGGCAGGTTCGCCCAGCGCGTCGGCGTTCCCTCTCCGAGAAAGGCGCCATCCCCCCGGGAGAATGGGGAACCCGGCCCGGTGGCGCTCACTCCAGATCCTCCCCGAACGTCGTGAGCGACAGGGCGGGATGGTAGAACGGATCATGCCGGATCACCGCGCCCCAGCGTTCCACGAACCGCGCGGCCTCCGCTTCGAAGCGCGCGCGTTTCGCACCGACCGAGGGACCCCGGCTGACCGACTCGAAATGCGAGAGCGTCGCGGCCGGCGTCCAGATGGTCTTCCATCCCGCCGCCGCGAGGCGCAGGCAGAAATCGACATCGTTGAAGTCGACTGGGAACGCCTCCGCATCGAACCCCCCGACCGCGCGGTATTTCTCGGCGGATACCGCGAGGCAGGCGGCCGTGACCGCCGACACCTCATGGGCGACGCGCAGCCGGCCGAGATGCCCCGGCGTATCGGCCGGCCTCCGTCGCAGGATATGGCCCGCCCGACCGCCGAGGCCGATCACCACTCCGGCATGTTGCAGGGTGCCGTCGCCGAAGAGAAGCTTGGCTCCGACGGCCCCGACCCCGGGCCGCAGGGCCTGACGCACCAGTTCCCCCAGCCAGCCGGGCTCCCGCACGGCGATGTCGTTATTGAGCAGCACCACAATCTCGCCCGCCGCCGCCGCGACGCCGGCATTGACCATGGCGGCGAAGTTGAACGGCTGCGGAAACGGCAGGATGCGCGCCCGGGGCTCGCGCCGAAGCTCGTCGTAGAACCGAAGCACCGCCGGATCGGTCGAACCGTTATCGACGACGATCAGTTCGAGGGCCGGATATTCGGTCGCGTTCAGCACCCCGTGGCAGATCGGGCGGATCAGGTCGATCCGGTCGCGGGACGGGATGACGATGCTCACCAGTGGCTTTGTATCGGGGAGCGGCCAAAGGAGATCCGTTACTCCCGCGACCTCCCTGGCGGAGGCGGGGATTCCCGCCGCCCGGAGGCCGTGGCGCAGGAGGGGGGTGCGCTCGTTGGGATTTCGGCGATCGGCGACGCGGGCGAGCGGGCGAGCCACATGGACCGCTTGGTCGCAGGCGGCGGCCACGGCGATATCGAGGGCGAGGTCCGCCGTGGAATGGGGGCCGAGCCCGGTGCGCGGCAACCGGGCGAGAAGCGATGTCGCCACCAGGGCGGGCCGCCCGGCATAGCCGGTGGCCAGGGCGAGATCCTGGCTCCAGTCCGGCTTCAGCCTCGGCGTTCCATCCTCGGACAACGAGTCCGCGTAGGCGAACTCCCCGTCCCCCAGGCGCGCGGACAGGAGCGCCAGGGCGTCCGCCGCCAGTTCGTCGCCTGCCCGGAGGAGACAGAGGGCGTCGGCCCCACCCGCGAGGGAGGCGGGGTGGGCGTGCGGATCCCATCGGATGGCGTCCATGCCGGTGGGAGGGGCTTCGTCCCAGGCGACCCCAATCCGGGCGGGCGCCTCCTTCTGCGCCGCGAGCGACCGCAGGGTCCGAGCCAGCGCCGCGTCATCCCCGCGACGAGCGAGGACCAGACAGGCGATCGCATGCCGCCTCCCTCCCCCGTGAAACGGTATCCCCCGACCGGCTGACCAAGCCGCGAAACGCCGGAGCGGAGAGACGGCGACGCCGCCCCGCAGCGTGTCCCGCGAGCGCCGCGCCTGACCCATCGCGCGCTCGTAGATCGCCGCGACGGCATGGCCCGGCCTGCGGATGAAGCACTCCGCGACAATTCCCGCCGCGCTTCGCCGCCCTACCCGTTCGAGAATGGTGTCCGGCCCCAGGGACAGGAGGATGGCGGCGGTGTCCTGTGGGATGAGCCCCAGCCAAAGGGCGCGGCCGAGCGCGGGACCCGGCAACACGGCGTCCTGCGTTTCACCCGTCTGGCGGACGACCCGCAGCATCGGTCGGCGGGGCGGCGCGAGGGCATCGGCCGTATAGCTCAGCACGAGCCAACCGGCCGGATCGTCGGGCAGGATCAGGCGATGCTCGTAAAGGGGATCGCCGGTCGGCTCCAGGCGGAAAGCGGTTTGCCGTCCTAACCTCAGCGGCACGGGCGATCGTTGCCGGGAAGCGGGCGAGGCCCTCCCCTCACTGCGCAGCTTCACCCCCGTCGGCCGGCGCGGCGGCGGCGGGCTTCCGCCGCTTCGGCTTGACCTTCGCGGTCTTGGCCGCGCTCTTGGCCGCGCTGCGGGCCCCTAACCCGACCTCGATCTCGTAGTCGGCGGCGATCGCCGGGGGCACGACCACATCCTCGACGATCAGCTGCGCGAACCCCTGCGCCTCACCGGGCGACACCACGGCGGCGGTCCGCTCGGTGCGGCTGGTGACCACCTTGTCATCCCGCTTGATGAGGACCGTCACCGGCACGTCAAACCGCCCCGGCGTCCCCGACGGCCCGAGCAGCACCCGGGCTTCGATGCCGACCCGCACGGTGACGGAGCCGTCCTCCCGGCGGGTGCACTCCCGCGAGACCCGCCCGAGCGTTGTCTGTGCCCGGACGTTGGCCCCGCCCATGGCGCGGATGTTGGAGCCGCCCTCGAACACATCGACGGACGGGCAATAGGCTGGGTCCGTCTCCTGGGTTTGGGAGGGTGGCACCGTCGTGCCGCCGTACTTGAACAGGTTGGAGAAGACGTTTCCCTCCTCCGCGTGCGCCGGCGCCGTGACGAGGCAGGCCACCAGCACGGCGCAGGGTAAGCGGATCGGCTTGTCCACCATCATGTCCATCCGACGTGGCAAATTATTTGAGGCTGTCGAAGCCGGTGGCGAATCCCTTCATCGAAAGGGGGATGCCAACGCCTTCCTCCGGCGTCTGGAAGACGATGAACGTCGCCTTCGAGCCATTCTTGAACTGCTGGATCAGCCCCGGATCCATCACCACCTCGGCGACGCAGCCCGTCGTCAGGCAGCGGACGAAGCCGGCGCGGCCGATATCCGTCTGGTCGATTTTGAGCCCGAGGCCGGAAGGCAGCAGCACGCCGAGCGGTGCCACCACACGCAGCAGGTAGCCGCGATTGTCGGCCGTCTTGAGGACGATCACGACCAGGCTGAGGTTCGGCCTGTCCTCGGCGGCGAGGTATTGCACCAGGGCGCACTGCTCGGCCTTCGCCCCGGCGGGCGTCTCGCAGCGGAGTTGCCAATCGTCGAAGGTCTTGCGCACGGACCCCTGCGCGGACGCGGGCCCGCAGGCGAGAAGCGACATCAGAAGAAGGAAGCCGGACAGCGCAACCGCCTGCCGGACACGTTCGAGCCTCGCGTGGAACGGCACCGTTTGACCCTGTCGGAGAGGCCCCACCCCGACGGTGGCGACCCGGTATGTGGCGTGTTCCGACCATGGGGGGTCCGGCATGTCAAGCGAAGGGCCGCCGAGCCGGGTGCGTGGCGGCTACCCGCATGAAGCACGCGGACCTAGATCATGCTAAGCTTGCCGCCACATTCGCTCGGAAGTTGATCATGCGTCTGCCCCTCTTCGCCGCCACCTGCCTCCTCGTCCCCCTCGCCTCCGCCAGCGCGCAGGGGCTTCCCGTGGGCGAGACGACCTATGTCGAGCGCTCGCTCAACCGTTCCGACACGCTTATCGTCGAGCATCCGCCGGTGGCGGTGAACCCGTACGGACGCCGGAACGGCTCGGCGGCCATCGCCGGGTTCTGCCGCGAGGGGGGGATCGTCCGTCGCCGCGACATGGCCGGCAACCCAGTCATCCTCCGCCAGCGCGAGGTCTGCGACAGCGTCGCCCCCCGTACCCTCGCCCCCGGTCAGGTCGAGCCGCGTCCGACCTGGCCCAGCGAGGAAACGGCCGGACGGCGCGTGCTGCGCGTGAAGGGCTGAGGCGGCACGGCGCGCGGCCCCGTCCTCACCCGTAGCGGTGGAGGGTGGTGCCGTGGCGCTTCAGCCAAGCCTCCGCACTGTCGACATGGGCGCAGAGGTCGTTCGCCACCGCCCAGAAGCGCGGTGAGTGGTTCATCTCGCGCAGGTGCGCCATCTCGTGGGCGACGAGATAATCGAGCACCAGGGGCGGCGCGAGGATCAACCGCCAGGAGAAATTGAGGTCCCCCCGGGCGGTGCAGGAGCCCCATCGGCTGCGCGTATCGCGGAGGGTGATCCGGCTCGGGCTTTTGCCGAGGCGCGGAGCATAGCGCTCGACCGCCTCGTGGATGTCGGTGCGGGCCTCGCGGATGAGGGTCTCCACCACCCGCCGGCTGAAATGTTCGGGCCCGCAGGCGAGGGAGAGGATCTTTTCGCCCCCCACCGTCTCGAAACGCGCCGTACCGCCGCGCTGACCGCGCAGCACCAGACGGTGGGGTTCGCCCCGGATCGGGACGATGGCGCCCGGCTCGAACCCGGTCCGCTCGGGCACGCGCGCGAGCCGCGCGGCGATCCAGGCGGCGTGGCCGTCGACGAAGCGCTGCGCCGTGCTCACGGCCATCCGGGGCGGAAGGGTGATGACCGCCTCCCCCGTCGCCGCCGAGACGCGCAGGGTGATGCGCCGGGCGGCGGACCGGCGCCGGAGGGCGACGAGAAGGGAGGCCCCGGCGTGCTGGACCTCAAGGTGGTCCGGATCGGGGCGTCGCAGGAATGCGAGGGGCATGTCCCCTTGTAGCCAAGCCTGGGACCGGGCTCCAGATCCTCCCCCGTCGCGGGGGGGCTCAGCCCACCGTCACCACGGACCAGAGCGCGGTGTCCGGGACCACCACGAGGGCGGCGGCGGAGAGCGCGATCCCGTAGGGAATGCCGGTCTTCGCGTCGTGAAGGTGCAGGGCGAAGGGAAGCCGGGCGAGCCGGCCCGGCAGGGGGTGCGACCGGGCGAGCAGGATCGCCAGTGTGAGGGCACCGCCGAAGATCGAGGCGACGAGGAGATAGTCGAGCAGACCGTCGAAGCCGAGCCAAAGGGTCGTGGCGGCCGCGAGCTTGGCATCCCCGCCCCCGATCACGTTCAGGGCGAAGAGGGTGAAGGTGGCGGCCAGAACGATGAAGGCCGCCCCCACATGGAGGCCGATTTCACCCGGCGTGAGCAGGCCGCTCGCCGCGAGCAGCACGAAGCCGAGGATGAGGGCCAGCGTGATCCGGTTGGGGATCAACATGGTCAGCAGGTCGCTGGCCGCCGCGTAGGCCATGAGGAAGGGAAACAGGATCAAGAGGCCGAATTCGGCGATGACGATTCCGCTCATCCTTCCCTCCCCTTCGTTGTCAGCGCCCGCTGGGCTCGCCCCGGGCGCCGCTCTTCATGCGTTGGCAGGAGCCGTCCGGCGCGCCGGAAACGGCTGAAGCCCGCCGGAAGGCGGGCCACACGGTCCGGTTGGCCCGGACCACCGTGCAGGGCGAGCCCCCGCCGGTCTCCTCTCGGAGACCCGGCGAAGACTCGACGTGCCGCGGATCGGTGGCTTTCCAGCGAGACCGATTAGTTGAGCTGAGCGGAAATCGAGCTGAACTTGGCGTTGAGCTGGGTACCGATGATCTTGAGCGTGCCGATGATCACGACAGCGATGAGGGCGGCGATCATGCCGTACTCGATGGCGGTGGCGCCGGACTCGTCGCCGGCAAAGCGCTTGACGATGCTCTTCATGGGACAGTTCCTAGGTGTGCTCGTGAAATGACCGACGAAGTGTTATGCCTCGATCGGCGGCTGGCTCAGATTGCAGAACACGCCTTGAGATTGAGTTAAGCAGCTCGCACAACCTCGCGCTCTCGGTAGGTATTGGGCTGTTGGTAAATAATTCTGATATGTAGTAGCGCTATCACAGAAATGAAGCTTTCTGACACACGACTTCTGTCTTAGTGGTCCGTTTACCAACTCTGTGCTTCCTTTCGCGCCTCGGCGTTGCCCCGCGCCGGTTATGGGCAAACCTCGATGCGTCGCACATTATCGCCGACCGGGCTCGCACTGCTGGCCGCCGGGATCCTGCCTGGCGCCGCCATGGCCGCCCCGCCCGAGATCCTTCCGGTCGTCACCGTCCTGGTCGACAACGCCAAGCTCATCCGTCTCCCCGAGCGGACGCAGACGGTCGTCGTCGGCAACCCCTTCATCGCCGAGGTCACGCCGCAGAAGAACGGCGTGCTGATCCTTACCGGCAAGAGCTTCGGCTCCACCAACCTGATCGCCCTCGACAACGGCGGGGCGCTCATCGCCGAGACCACCATCCGGGTCGAGGCGTCCCAAGAGGCGACCATCACCGTCCAGCGGGGAATGGAGCGCGAGTCCCTGTCGTGCACCCCGAACTGCCAGCCCTCGGCGCAACTGGGTGACGCCGCGAAGTACTTCGACCCCGTGAGCGGTCAGGCCGACAAGCGCCGGTCCCTCGCCTCCGGCGGATCCTCGGGCGGCGGCGGGGGTGGTGGCGCCATGGGCGGGGGCGGCGGTCTCACCGGCGCAACCCAGTAAGGCGGTCAGGTCGCCGGAGGGCATCGGAACGGACTCGACCTTTGGTGCCAAGCTTACCCCACCGCGCGAGCGGGCATCCGTGGGCGGCCAAGGAAGGCGGCGAGACGCTCGTCCTGCGGATGCCCGGCGCCCGATCCCCCGAGGCTTGCGCGGCCGACGTCGCCGTCGGACATTGCCTCATGCAATCTCCGGTAATCACTTACGCAATAGGCGATATCCACGGATGCGCCGATCTGCTCGATCGTCTCCTCGCCCTCATCGCCGACCACGCCGACGGTCGTGAGCGGAAGCTGGTCTTCCTCGG
>JAKONI010000153.1 GCA_022702015.1 Beijerinckiaceae bacterium
CGGGGCAGAGGGCTTCCATCACCTTCGCCTTCACGGCGTCGACGGCGGCGTAGCGCTCCTGCTTGACGGTCTTGCCGTAGGCGGCGCGCAGCTCGGTCTCGCAGACCTCCAGCACGGCCTTCTCGACGTCGGCGTTCTCCGGGGCGGAGAAGTCGCGCGGCTCCTTGGCGGCCTTCTCGGCGAGGCGGATGATCGCCTCGATCACCGGCTGGAAGTGCTTGTGGCCGAACATCACGGCGCCGAGCATCACGTCCTCGGAGAGCTCCTTGGCCTCCGACTCGACCATCAGCACGGCGTCCTGGGTGCCGGCGACGACGAGATCGAGGGAGGATTCGTCCTTGGTCTCGGTGACGAGCGGGTTCAGCTTGTAGCCGCCGTTGATGTAGCCGACGCGGGCGCCGGCGATCGGGCCCATGAAGGGCACGCCGGAGAGGGTCAGCGCGGCGGAGGCCGCCACCATGGCGACGATGTCCGGATCGTTCTCGAGGTCGTGGGTCAGCACCGTGACCGTGACCTGCGTGTCGTTGCGCCAGCCCTCGACGAAGAGGGGGCGGATCGGCCGGTCGATGAGGCGGGAGACCAGGGTCTCCTTCTCGGAGGGACGGCCCTCGCGCTTGAAGTACCCGCCGGGGATGCGGCCGGCGGCGTAGGCACGCTCCTGGTAGTTCACGGTGAGGGGGAGGAAGTCGATGCCGGCCTTCGGCTCCTTGGCGCCCACGACGCAGGCGAGCACCGAGGTGTCACCGTAGGTCGCGACCACCGCGCCGTCCGCCTGGCGGGCCACCTTGCCCGTCTCCAGGACGAGCTTGCGGTCGCCCCACATCAGCTCTTCGCGTTGTACGTCGAACATACTGTCTATCCTTGCCATCATACGGCGGGCCTTCACCCAGCGCGGCGGGGGCAAGACGGCGGGGGGCTTGTCGAAAAGCCCCCGGCGATCCTGCCCCGATCCCACGCTTCGAGGCGGCCCGTGCGGCCTGCCCGAACCCCATGCCCGGACACGCCAAAGTCGAGTGCCAAAATCGAACGCGGCCCCGGAGCCCGGAACCGCGCGGAATCGGCTGAGATTAGCGGCGGATGCCGAGCTTCTCGATGAGCGACCGGTAGCGGGCCTCATCCTTGCGCTTGAGGTAGTCGAGCAGCGAGCGGCGCTGCGAGACCAGCTTCAGGAGGCCACGGCGGGAATGGTTGTCCTTGCTGTGGGTCTTGAAGTGGCCGGTCAGGTTGGAGATCCGCTCGGAGAGGATGGCCACCTGCACCTCGGGGGAGCCGGTGTCCTTCGCGTCCTGACGGTGGGTCTTGATGAGCGCGGTCTTGCGCTCTGCCGTGATCGACATCGCATGCCTTTCGGGTGTGGGTTCAGCGAAGCATCCCCGCAGGGGTGCCGATGCCGGCGGAACGGCCGGTGCCGGGATGTCGTCCAGCACGGTCTGCCGCAAGCGGTTCAAGCCCCGCCCGGCAACCGGGTCGAGGCCGGCGGATTCATACACGAATTGCAGGAGGTTGCCACCCCCGGCGCGTCCGCGGGTCGCGCCGCGCCTTCGCTCCGTCGTCAGGGGAGGGGAACCTACCCCACCGGCTCGGAACTTGCCCTCGCGGTCGCGACCGCAGGTTGAGACACGATGGCCACGTCCCCTTCTCCACCCACAACGGATGCCGGCCTCGCCAGGGCGCTCACCGCGCCGGGCCTCGTCTGCATCGGGCTCGGCGCCACGATCGGAGCGGGGATCTTCGTCCTCACCGGGACGACGGCAGCCCATTACGCGGGTCCGGGGCTGATCCTATCCTTCGTCATCGGCGGGCTGGTCAGCGGGCTCGTCGGCCTGTGCTACGCCGAACTGGCGGCAATGATCCCCGAGGCTGGCTCGACCTATGCCTACACCCGCGTCAGCCTCGGTCTGCTGCCGGCGTGGCTAGTGGGCTGGGACCTCGTGCTCGAATTCGCCTTCGCGGCGGCGACGGTGGCCGCCGGGTGGTCGGGCTACGCACGCTCGCTCCTTGCCGATTTCGGCCTGCACCTGCCCCCCGCCCTCTGTGCGGCGCCCGGGGCGGGGGGCGTGATCGACCTGCCGGCGGCGGGGATCGTCCTCGCTTTGACCGTGCTGCTGACCCGGGGGGTGCGCGAAGCCTCCAGGGTGAACGCCGCCCTGGTGGCCCTCAAGATCGCGATCATCCTCGCCTTCGTCGGGCTCGGGGCGATCTTCGTGAACCCTACCCTGTGGCAGCCCTTCGTACCGGAGAATACGGGGGATTTCGGCCATTTCGGCGCCAGCGGCGTCGTCCGGGGGGCGGCGGTGGTGTTCTTCGCCTTCATCGGCTTCGAAACGGTCTCGACCGCCGCCGGCGAGTGCCGCGATCCGCAGGCCGACGCCCCCGTCGGCTTGATCGGTTCGCTGCTGTTGAGCACGCTGCTCTACGTCGCCGTCGCCGCCGTGCTCACGGGCCTCGTGCCCTACCGCGACCTCGACGTGCCCGACCCCATCGCCAAGGCGGTCGAGGTCATCGGCTATCCCAACTTCTCGCTGTTCGTGAAGATCGGCGCCCTGGTGGGCCTGACCACCTCCACCCTCACCGCCCTCTACGGCCAAGGGCGCATCTTCTATGCGTTGGCGCGGGATCGCCTGCTGCCGGACACCTTCGCGCAACTGAACGCCACGACCCGCGTCCCGGCGGTGAGCCAGTGGACTATCGGCCTTTGCACCGCGGTGGTCGCGGGGTTGGTGCCCATCGACGTGCTGGGCGAACTGGTGAGCATCGGCACGCTGCTGGCCTTCGGCCTCGTCTGCGCGACCGTCCCGATCCTTCGCCGCCGCCAGCCCGACCGGCACCGGCCCTTCCGCGTCCCGGCCGCCGACCTCGTCGCCGGCCTCGGCCTTTTGGCCTGCGCCGTGCTGATGGCCTCCCTGCCGCCGGAGACCTGGATCAGGCTCGCCTTATGGCTCGGGATCGGGCTTGCGATCTTCTACGGGTATGGGCGGAGGCGGGCGCAAGGGTCCGACACATCGACCGACACCCCGGCCGCGCCCCACGATCCCCCTATCCCAGGGACAGCCCCGCCGCCGCCCTGAGGTCCGCCGCGTCGGTGAGGCGCAGGCCCCGCCGCCTCAGCCCGGCGAGCATCGCCCGGTCCGGGAACGGGCAGTAGGGCAGGGGCTCCGCCAGCCGCCCCTCGGGAACCGCCCCCGTGGCGGCAATGGCGTCGAGCAACCGGTCGAGCATCCCCCGCCCGTGCTGGTGGAGCAGGATCGCGGCCCGGGTCGCGGTGACGTCCGCCGGCATCCGCACCGCCTCTTGGTCGAGGATCGCCCCGGCATCGATGGCGGCGGCGAGGCGATGCAGGGTCATACCGAAGGCGTCGGGGCCCTCGGCCAGGGCATGGATCGTCGGCACCGGACCCCGGTGGCGGGGCAGCAGGCCGGGATGGCCGTTGATCCCCCCGAGCCGCGCGAGCGCGATGGTCTCGGGCTTGAGAATCTGATCGAAATGGTAGGTGAGGATGAGGTCGGGGGCGGCCTTCTGCAGGGCGGCGGCGAAATCCGCCCCGTTCACGTCGTCCACCGTCGCGGTGGGGATGCCCAGCCGGCCGCACAGGGTCTTCAACGGGGTCGCCTCCGGCACCGCGCCGCTGCCCGTGGCAGCCTGGGTGAGGGGCGCCAGCGGACGCAGCAGGTCCGGCAGGCCGAAATTCACGGCGAGGTAGGGCAGGATCCCGGCCCCCGAGCGCGACAGGTGCCGGCGCAGCTGCCCGGTCAGCCCCCCGGTGGAGGGGCGCTCGGCGTTGGAGAGGCCGACCAGGACGATCTCGTGCCCCCGGTCGGCGACGAGCCGGCGCACCATCCGGGCGTTCGGCAGGGCTTCGAGGACGAGGAGGGCGATCCGCAAAACCGTCACCGCTGGTTGAACTTGAAGGCCGAGAGGCTGAGCCGTCGCACCCATTCCGGCAGGAGCAGCACGCAGCGGGCGAGGAGGGCCAGCGGCAACGGGAAGGACACCACGTCCCGGTCCTTGGCGAGGCCCCGGGCGATGAGCGCCGCCGCCCGGTCGGCGCTCATTTCCAGGGGCCGCCAGCCCTTCAGCTCCCCGCCCATCGGCGTCTTCACGTAGCCCGGCGTCACGACGCTGACCTTGACCCCGAGGGGGTGAACCTTCTGGCGCAGGGCCAGCCCATGGGCCACGAGGGCCGCCTTGGCGCCGCTATAGGTCGGCGCGTCGGCGAGGGGCGCGTAGGCGGCGAGCGACGACATCAGCGCGATCTGCCCCCGGCCCCGGTGGAGCATCAGGTCGAGGGCCGGCAGCATGACGTTGAGGGAGCCGGTGTAGTTGATGTCGGCGGTCTCGAAGGCCGTCTCCTGGGTCTCGACCCTCCCCTCCTTGCCGCCGCCGTTGATGGCGGCGTTGACCACCACGAGGTCGAGGGGGGAGCGGGCATCGGCGTCGCGGAGCAGGGCGCGGATCGCCGCCCGGTCACGGGTGTCCCCCCGGGCGACCTCCACCTCGGCGCCCTTGGCCCGGCAATCCTGCGCCACCGCCTCCAGGCGCGGCCCGTGCCGGGCGACGAGGACGAGGCGTGTCCCGGCGGCGGCGTAATGCCGGGCGAGGGCGGCTCCGATCCCGCTCGACGCCCCGGTGATCAGGATCGTCCTCATCGGGCGGCGGCCGGGGTGGCGATGCGGCGAGACCCCGCCGGCCGGCTCCGGCCGGCCCGGCGCCCCCCCCGCAGGAGGGTTCCTGTCGCCCCACCCGTTCGTCCCGTCATCGGCTCCCCTTCTTTTCTGCGGCGCGCGGCGCCCGTCGCCCCGCCCCCCACGCTTGACGCTGTCATGGCGATATGGAAGGGCGCGAGCCTGCGGTCCCGCGGGCCTCGTAGAGCGTTGCCGGATCGCGATGCAATCGGCGCCCGTGCCGATCCTCGCGTTTTCTCGCGCTCCGTTCCGATGAACTGCTATCCGCGAGGGCAGGGAGCGCTCTAGCAGTTTCGGCGATGGATGACACTCGGATGGACGGTGGCAAGCTCAAGCGCCTGTGGCCCCGGACGCTCTCGGAGATCGAGATGCCCGGGGGCCGTCCGGTGCGCCGCCTGGGGAGCGAGCCGGTCTCCCGGCGGGTCGGCCACGCCGACCGCTGGGACGAGGGTTTCCTGCGTCTGCCCGGCGCCCGGACCCTGCGGCCCCTGAGTTCCATCGTCGACGGGCTCGGCATCTACTACGACGCCACCGCCGCCAGCGAACTCGAGACGATGTTGCAAGAGGGCGGCTGGGAGAGCGAGGACATCCTCGCCCGCGCCGCCGACGGGATCCGTCTCCTGCGGGAGGCCCGCCTCAGCCTTGACAACGATCCCCGCCGGGTCGATCTCGGCCGTCTCCTCGGGGAGCGGACGCGGCCCCTCGTCGTCATCGTCGATCAGGTGCCGAGGGACCCGACCATCGGTTTCGGCCTCGCCAGCGAGAAGGCCTTCAGCACCATGCTCGCGGTCGCCGCCGCCGAGCATCCCGGCGCCGACCGCGTGGTGATCCTGGATCCGGCGGCCCGGGTCGGCAGCGAGGGCCACCTCTCCCGGTCGGCCATCGAGGCCTCGGGGGCACGGGCGATCACACAGCCGGTGGAGGCGTGGTCGGCGATCGAGGCGGCCTCCCAGGTCTACGCGGTCACGAGCCATTTCGGTTTCGAGGCGGCGCTGGCCGGACGCCCCGTGGCCTGCTTCGGCGTTCCGTTCTACGCGGGCTGGGGTTTCACCGACGACCGGCTCGATCCCATCCGCCGGACCCGGCACCGGTCCGCCGCCGAGGTGTTCGCGGCGGCCTACCTGATCTGCTCGCGTTACTTCGAGCCCTATGGCGGCGAGTCCTGCCGGTTCGAGGAGGCGGCGACGATCCTCCGGCTCATCGTGGAGGAGCAGCGGGCCAACGCCCCCCGCACCCTCTGCGTCGGCTTCTCATCATGGAAGCGGCGGTGGCTCAACCAAGCCCTCGCCTCGCCGGGGCACGCACCGTCCATCGTCGCCCCGAAACACGCGCCGAAGCCCGGGGAGATCGCCGGCTACGAGCGGGTGGTGGCCTGGGCGAGCCGGGCACCGGAGGACCTCGCCGGGGCCTGCCGGCAGGCCGGCGTGCCGCTCCAGCGCATGGAGGACGGGTTCATCCGCTCCATCGGCCTCGGCGTCGCCCTGCGGCCCGGCGCCTCCCACGTGGTGGACACCACCGGCATCTACTACGACGCCACCGGCCCGAGCGACCTGGAGGCGATGCTCGAACGAGGGAACTTCCCCGAGGACGTGCTGGACCGCGCCCGGCGCCTGCGGGTGGCCGTGGTGGAGGCCAAGCTCAGCAAGTACAATGTCGGCGCGGAGCCGATGCCGCCGATGCCCCGTCGGGGACGAGTCGTCCTGGTGGCGGGGCAGGTCGAGAACGACGCCTCGATCCAGCTCTGCCAAGCCACGGTCGCCGGGAATGCCGGCCTCCTCCGCCGGGCCCGCGAACGTCACCCCGAGGCGGTGATCGCCTTCAAGCCTCACCCCGACGTGGAGGCCGGGCTACGGCCGGGCCGCGTGCCGGCGGACCTGCTGGCGGGCCTCGCGGATGTGGTGCTGCGGGACGTATCCGCCGCCGACGCCCTCGCGGCGGCCGACCATGTGGAGACGATCTCGTCGCTGATCGGGTTCGAGGCACTGCTCCGGGGCAAGAGCGTGACCACCCACGGGCTGCCGTTCTATGCGGGCTGGGGGCTCACCGAGAGCCCGGCCTGCCCACGCCGAACCCGTCGGATCTCGCTGGACGAGTTGGTCGCGGCGGCGCTCATCGTCTACCCGCACTACGTCGATCCGC
>JAKONI010000172.1 GCA_022702015.1 Beijerinckiaceae bacterium
GCTCATCAGGAGGCAGCATGTCCAACAAGCAACCCAAGACGACCACGCCCACCGACGCGGACCTCAAGGGCAATCCGGGGATCGGCACCTCGAAGGGCATGGCCGGGGCGGACCCGGAAGAGCTGGAACTGGATTCCACCTTCGAGGGCGATGTCGAGAACGAGACGACCCCCGAGGGCGGCGTGGATCCGAACCACCGGCCGCGCAAGAACAAGTAGGCAATCCGGCCTCACAGCCCGAGGCCGAGCTGCTGCGGCGCCTCGGCCTCCTCCTGCGTGAAGCCCGACAGCGAGACCCCGATCAGCCGGGCGGTGCGGCGCAGGGGAAAGAGCCCGCGCAGCAGGTCCAGGCCGATCCGCTCCAGACTGTCCCGGTCGGGCACCGGCGCGGGCAGGGAGCGGGCGCGGGTGACGAGGGAGAAGTCCGAGAACTTGAGCTTCAGGGTGACGGTGCGCCCGCGCATGGCCTTCGCCTCGGCGCCGCGCCAGACCTTGTCGACCATCGGCGCCAAGCGCTCGGCCAGCACCTCGTAGGCGGCGGTGTCGTCGGTGAAGGTGGTCTCGGCGCCGATGGACTTGCGGATGCGGTGCGCCCGCACCGGCCGCTCGTCGATGCCCCGGGCGACGGCGTGATAATAGTGCCCAGCCGAACCGAAGGTCTCCTTGAGCCGGTCGAGGTCCCAGGCGCGCAGGTCGGCGCCGGTCTCGATGCCCAGGCGCTTCATCTTGGCCTCCGTGACCGGCCCGACCCCGTGGAAGCGCCCGATGGGCAGCTCCGCCACGAAATCCGCCCCCATCGCCGGGGTGATGACGAAGAGGGCGTTCGGCTTGCGGTGGTCCGAGGCGACCTTGGCCAGGAACTTGTTGTAGGACACCCCCGCCGAGGCCACGAGGCCGGTGCGCTCCAGGATCTCGGCCCGGATCGCCTTCGCCACCGCCGTGGCGGTGGGGAGCCCCAGCAGGTTCTCGGTGACGTCGAGATAGGCCTCGTCCAGGGCGACCGGCTCGATCACCTCGGTGTGGCGGGCGAAGACGGCGCGGATTTCCTCCGAGACCTGCCGGTAGACCTCGAAGCGCGGCTTCACGAAGACGAGGTCCGGGCAGAGCCGCCGGGCGGTCGATGCCGGCATGGCCGAGCGCACGCCGAAGGGCCGCGCCTCGTAGCTCGCGGCCATCACCACGCCCCGCTCCCGCGAGCCGCCCACCGCCAGCGGCTTTCCGCGCAGGCTCGGGTCGTCGCGCTGCTCCACGGAGGCGTAGAACGCATCCATGTCGATATGGATGATCTTCCGGAGGGCGACCTCCGTCTGCATCGCTGACGCCCCAGACGTTCCCGGTTCGTTCAATGCCAAGGGGAGGGGAGCCGGGTCAAGACGGGAGACGCCGGGGGCCACAGGCGATTGGAATGAGATCCGGCCGACGGGCGATCGTCCCCTCGCCCCGCGTGCGGGGAGAGGGCTGAGCCCGCCCTTGTCGGGGGCGAAGCAAGGCGGCAGCCGGAGGTGAGGGGGTCGGCCGAAGGAGGCTCATCCTGCGAGCCCCCTCACCGCCGCTTCGGCTTCGCCTCTCGCTTCCCGTTTGCACGACGAGGTGCAAACGGGCCTCTCCCCGCAGGCGGGGAGAGGAGGGCACCGTCAGCGCCCCCGCCGGAACGGCCAATCGATCAGCCCGCCGGCCCAGAGGGCGGCCCAGACGAAGACCGGCTGAAAGGCGAGCCGGGGGCCGTGATACCACCAGGAATCCGGGATGCCCTCGATGTGGATGTGCTCGAAGGCGTGCTTGAGGTTCGCCGGGTAGACGCAGACCGCATAGAGGGCGAGGCCGATGGCGGCCGCCTTCCGCGTCGCGGGGATCTGCAGGCCCAGCGCCCCGGCGAGTTCGCACAGGCCCGTCGCCTGGATGACGAGGCGGGGCTCCGGCACCCAGTCGGGCATCAGCGGCAGCATCGCGTCGGTGGCGACGAGATGCACCACGCCGATGAAGGCGTAGGCCCCCGACAGCCCCCAGCGCAGGATCGTCCGGCCTCTGCCTTCGCTCACGCGACCTCTTCCGGGACGACCCCGCAGGATTCCGCCACCGCCGCGCGCAACGCCTCCCGCAGGAGGGCGAAGGCCGGGTGGCCGGCGCTATCGTAGGCGGTCTCGCCCAGGGCCGTCACCGGGGCGAGGAGGCGCAGGGAGTTCGTGACGAACACGGCCCTTGCCCGCCGCACCTCGTCCGGCGTCAGGGAACGTTCCACCACGGCAAGCCCGCAGGCCGGGGCCAACGCCAGCACTTGCGTGCGGACGATGCCGGGCAGCACACCGTCCGTGAGGGGCGGGGTGAGGAGGGTGCCCTCGTCCGCCACGCAGAACAGGTTGCCCGTCCCGGCGCAGGCGACGAGCCCCTTCGTGTTGCAAAACAGCGCCTCGTCGAACCCGTCCCGCGCCGCCTCGCCGGCGGCGATCACGGCGTCGAGGTAGCCCAGCGTCTTCAGCCGCGCGGCGGGGGAGGTGTCGTTGCGGGCGATGGCGGTCGGCCGCAGCCGCAGGGGCGCGAAGGCGATGGCCCGGCCGCTCGGGGCGGCGGTGGCGAAGAGGGTCGGGCGGGGGGCCTCCGGCGGCTTCAGGCCCCGCGGGCCGGCGCCCCGCGTCAGCGTGGTGCGGAGGGCGAGCCGCTCGCCCCGGCCGGCGAGGGCCCGCATCGCCGACCGGATCGCCGCCGCGTCGGCGGGGATGCCCAGCACCTCGGCGGAGGCGACGAGCCGCGCGACATGCTCGGCCTCGAAGGCCACGCGGCCGTTCAGGGCGAGCGCGGTGTCGAACAGCCCGTCGCCCAGCGTCAGGCCCCGGTCGGCATGGTCGAGGGGCGCCTCCGTGCCCGCGAGGACCTGCCCGTCACGCCACAGCATCGCGCCGGCCCTCCCGCCACGCGCGGGCGAGATCGAGGAAGTTGCCGAAGATGGCGTGGCCGTTCTCGGTGAGCACCGATTCCGGGTGGAACTGAACCCCGTAGGTCGGGTGGCGCCGATGGGAGAGGGCCATCACCTCGCCCTCGTCGGAGAGCGCATCGACGGCGAGGTTTGCCTCCATGCCGGGCTGGGGCGTCACCACCAGGGAATGGTAGCGCCCCACCGGCATCGGCGCGGGCAGGCCGGCGAAGAGCCGCGCCCCGTCATGGGCGACCGGCGTCGCCTGCCCGTGCAGGGGCCGCCGCGCCCGCTCGACCCTGCCGCCGAAGGCCGCGCCGATGGCCTGATGGCCCAGGCAGACGCCGAGGATCGGCAGGTGTCCCGACAGGTCGCGGATCGCCGGGAGCGAGACCCCCGCCTCGGCCGGGGTGCAGGGGCCGGGGGAGATGACCAGGGCCTCCGGCGCCAGCGCGCGGATACCGGCGACGTCGAGGGCGTCGTTGCGCACGACGCGGACCTCCTGGCCCAGCTCCTCGAAGTAGCGGACGACGTTGAAGACGAACGAGTCGTAATTGTCGAGGACGAGGATCATGCGAAGGCCCGGAA
>JAKONI010000199.1 GCA_022702015.1 Beijerinckiaceae bacterium
CTGGATCGATGCACTAGGCGTCGAGGAGCCCGGCGAGCTTCATCGCCACCCCTTGCGAACCCTGCACCTTCAGCCGGCCGGTGGAGAAGGCCATCATCGGGCTCAGCTTGCCGTTCACCAGCTTGAGCAGGTTGTCGGAGCTGAGCTTCATCACCGTGTCGGCCTCTCCACCCTCGGCGGTGGAGACGTCCACTGTGCCGCCGGTGGCATCGAGGAGGATGCTGCCGCCGTCGGTGAGGTCGAACCGCACCTTGTAGCCGAGGGTGCTCAGCGCGTCCGCGCGCTCCTCGATGGATTCGACCAGGGTTCCGATATCCGCCATCACGCCACTCCGTTTCTCAGAACATCGCTTCGTCGAGGGCCATCATCGCGCCCTTGCCCGATTTCACCGCCGCCAGCAGGCCCGCCACCTGGGGCAGGATGCGCTCCATGTAGAAGCGCGCCGTGGTGAGCTTCGCCTCGTAGAAGTCGCGCTCGTCGGTGCCGGCCCTGAGCGCCGTGTGGGCGACCTTGGCCGAGCGAAGCCAGACATAGCCCAGCGCCACCAGCCCGAAGAGGCGCAGGTACTCGGTGGCGGCGGCGCCCGCCTCCTCCGGGTCCTTCATCCCCTTCTGGGCGATGTGGGCGGTGGCGAGTTGCAGCGCGCCGAAGGACTTGGCGAGCGGCTGAGCGAGCGGCGCCAGGTCGTCGTCCTCGATGGCCTCGTCCAGGAAGGCGAGGACGGGGTGGAAGAAGCTGCGCAGGTAGCGCCCGGCATGGGCCGGGAGCTTGCGGCCGACGAGGTCGAGGGCCTGAATGCCGTTGGTGCCCTCGTAGATCATCGAGATCCGGGCATCGCGGACATATTGCTCCATGCCGTGGTCGCGGATGAAGCCGTGGCCGCCATAGACCTGCATGCCGATGCTCGCCGATTCGAAGCCCAGATCGGTGAACAGCGCCTTCACCACCGGGGTCATCAGCGCGGAGAAATCCTCCGCCCGGCGCCGCTCGGCCGGGTCGGGATGGTGCTCCATCACGTCGAGGCTGCGGGCGACCCAGGCGCCGAGCGCCCGGCAGCCCTCGTTGTAGGCGCGGATCGTCATCAGCATCCGCCGCACGTCCGGGTGGACGAGGATCGGGTCGGCGGGCAGGTCCGGCCGCTTGGTCCCGACGAGGGACCGGCCCTGGAGCCGCTCCTTGGCGTAGGCGACGGCGCCCTGGTAGGCGGCCTCGCCCGCGCCGAGGCCCTGGATGCCGACCGACAGGCGCTCGCTGTTCATCATCGTGAACATCGCCCGCATGCCCTTGTGCGGCTCGCCGACCAGCCAGCCGGTGGCGTCGTCGAAGGACATCTGGCAGGTGGCCGACGCCTTGATGCCCATCTTGTGCTCCAGGGCGGAGCAGGTGACGCCGTTGCGCGCCCCCAGGGTCCCGTCCGGCCGGGGCAGGATCTTCGGCACCAGGAACAGGCTGATCCCCTTCACGCCCTTCGGCGCGTCCGGCAGGCGGGCCAGGACGAGGTGGACGATGTTCTCGGTGAGGTCGTGGTCGCCGGCCGAGATGAAGATCTTCGAGCCGGTGATCGCATAGGAGCCGTCCCCCCGCGGCACGGCCCTGGTCCGCAGCAGGCCGAGGTCGGTGCCGCAATGGGCCTCCGTCAGGCACATGGTCCCGGACCACGTGCCGTCGATCATCCTCGGGAGATAGGCAGCCTTCAGCGCCTCCGAGGCATGGCCCTCGATGGCTTGGCAGGCACCGTGGCTCAACCCCGGATACAGTCCGAAGGACAGGTTGGCCGAGCAGATCATCTCCTCGACGAGCTTGTTGATCCCCTCGGGCAGGCCCTGGCCGCCGAAGGCGGGGTCGGCCCCCATCGCCGTCCACCCCCCCTCGCGGAAGGCCTTGTAGGCCTCCGGGAATCCCTTCGGGGTGCGGACCACGCCGTTCTCCAGGCGGCAGCCCTCCTCGTCGCCGGGGGCGTTCAGGGGCAGGAGGCGCTCCTCGCAGAACTTGCCCGCCTCCTCCAGGATCGCGTCGGCGACGTCGGGGGTGAAGTCCTCCAGACCCGGGAGAACGGGGGCGTCGGCGTGCAGCTCGTGCAGCACGAAGCGCATGTCGCGGAGGGGGGCCCTGTAGGTCTGCATGGCTCTCAGTTCCTCACCGGCCGCCCGGTTTCGATGACGCTCTCGAACCGCTCGAGGGTCGCCTCCGTCCGCACGAGGCGCATGAAGCCCTCGCGTTCGAGGTCGAGGATCGCGTCCTCGTCGAGGGTATCGAGGAGGTCCGCCCCGCCCCCGGAGAGCACCCGGGCGAGTTCCCCCGCCACCACGAGGTCGTGCGCGGTGGCGATGCCCCGGTTGGCGAACCCCTCCGCCGCCATCCGCAGGGCCAGCGCCCCCGAGGGACCCGGCAGGGTCAGGCTCGCGGGCTCGGGCGGCGCGTAGCCCTCGACCATCGCCAGGGCCCTGGCCTTGGCGTCGGCGAGCAGCCGGTCGCGGTTCATGGTGATGCCGTCCTCCGGGCGCAGGAACAGGAGGTCGCGGGCCTCCTGCGCCGACTTGGCGACGGTGGCGGTGGAGACCGTCTCGAACACCTTGGCGACGGCCGGCATCGGCCCCTTCGGCAGGGCCGGGTTCCCCTGCCAGCGGGCCAGCATCTCCTTGCAGCCGCCCCAGGCCGGCACGAGGCCGACGCCGGCTTCCACGAGGCCGATGTAGCTCTCCGCATGGGCCTGCACCGCATCCGAGTGCAGCAGGATCTCGCAGCCGCCGCCGAGCGCCATGCCCGAGGGGGCGCTCACCACCGGGAAGGGGGCGTATTTCAGGTGGCCGTAGGTCTGCTGGCCGAGGGAGACCAGCTTCTCGATTTCCCCCCAGGCGGCGATGTTGGCGGCGAACAAGGCCAGCCCGAGATTGGCCCCCACCGAGAAGTTCGCGCCCTCGTTGTAGATCACGAGCGCCTTGTACTGAGCCTTCACCAGCTTGATGGCCTTGCCGAGCAGGACCATCGTCTGCTCGTCCAGGGCGTTCGCCTGCGAGGTGAACTCGAAGCACGTCACGCCGTCGCCGATGTCCCACAGGGCGGCGGAACCGTTCTTGAGGAGGGGCTTGGCGGACAGCTTGATGTCCTCCAGCCGCAGGACGCCCTCGGGGCGGACGAGGGTTTGGTATTCGCCCCCGGCGGTGAGCACCTGCCGTTGGCCGTTCTCGACCCGGTAGAAGGTCTTGCCCTCCAATCCGGCGAGGATCGGCGGAACGGCACACCCGTCCTCAGCCAGCCGCCCGGCGACGAAGGCGCCGCCGATCCGGTCGATCAGCTCGAACGGACCCCATTTCCAGTTGTAGCCGAGGCGCATGGCCTCATCGATGGCGGCGATGTCGTCGCTCGCCTCGCCCACGAGCCCGGCGGCGTAGGCCAGCGTCGGACCCATCACCCTCCAGGCGTAGTCGCCGACCCGGCCCGGCAGGTCGAGGACCGCGCGGGGGCCCTTCGCCTCCTTCAACTCGGGCAGGTCCACCTTGGCGGAGGGCCGGTACGCGCCGGTCCCGAGGTCGATGGCCTCCTTGGTCTTCCGGCCGCCCTCTCGGTTGAGCCTGTAGAAGCCGCCCTTGCCCTTGCGGCCGGTATAACCCTCCGCGATCAGCCGGGCGATGAGCGGCATCTCGCGGAAGGTGGCGTGGAAGGCGTCCTCCGGCGGCAGGGCCGCGCGCAGGCTCCTCGTGGTGTGCGGGATCAGGTCGAGGCCCACCAGATCCACGAGGCCGAACACCCCGGTCTTCGGGATGCCGAACGGCCGCCCCATCACGGCGTCGGCCTCCTCCACCGGCACGCCGAGGTCGTCGGCCGCCGCGATGGCGTTCTGGATCCAGAAGATCCCGAGGCGGTTGGCGATGAAGCCCGGCCGGTCCTTGCAGCGCACGATGCTCTTGCCGAGCCGGCGGTCGGCGAAATCCGCCACCGTCGCGGCGAGTGCTGGATCGGTCCGCGGGCCGGTGACGATCTCCAAGAGCCGCATGTAGCGCGGCGGGTTGAAGAAGTGGGTGATGAGGAAGTCCTTCGCGAAGGCCTCCGGCATCCCCTCCACCAGGGCGTCCAACGGGATGGTGGAGGTGTTGGACGAGACCGCCGTGCCGGGCTTCCGCACCGCCTCGATGCGCCGGTAGAGGGCCTGCTTCGCGTCCAGGCGCTCGATCACCACCTCGACGATCCAGTCGACCTCCCTGAGCCGGTCGAGGTGGTCCTCGAGGTTCAGGGTCTCCACGAGCTTGGCGGCGCGGGGGGACATGAAGGCCGCCGGCTCGGCCTTGAGCATCCCCGCGACGGCGCCCCTGGCGAGGCCGTTCCGGTCGGCGGCCCCCTCGGGGACGATGTCCATGAGGAGCACCGGCACGCCGGCGTTGGCGATGTGGGCGGCGATGCCGGAGCCCATCACCCCGGCGCCGATGACGGCGACTTTGCGGATCCCGGTCATCACACGCGCTCCAGAAGGGTGGCGATGCCCTGGCCGCCGCCGATGCACTGGGTGGCCAGGGCGAAGCGCCCGCCCTCCCGGGCCAGCAGCGCGGCCGCCTTGCCGACGATGCGGGCGCCCGTGGCCCCCAGCGGATGGCCGAGCGCGATGGCGCCGCCGTCGATGTTGACGGTCTCCTCCCGCAGGCCGAGGTCGCGGATGCAGGCGAGCGCCTGGGAGGCGAAGGCCTCGTTCAGCTCCACCACGCTCAGGGCGTCGGCGGTGATCCCGGCCCGGGCCATGGCCTTCCGGGAGGCCGCCACGGGGCCGATGCCCATGACCTCCGGCTCGCAGCCCGAGATGGCCACGGCGGCGATCCGGGCCAGCGGCGTCAGGCCGGCGCGGCGGGCATAGGCCTCGCTGCACACCAGCACCGCCGAGGCGCCGTCGGTCAGCGGCGAGGCGGTGCCGGCGGTCACCGTGCCGTCCCGCTGGAAGGCGGGCTTGAGGGCGGCGAGGCCCTCGGCGCTGGCGTCGGCGCGGATGCAGCCGTCGGCCTCGACGGGGCCGCCCTTGGTGGCGATCGGCACGATCTCGGCGGCGAGCCGTCCCTCTCCTTGCGCCCGCGCCGCCTTGCGGTGGCTCCCCACCGCGAAGGCCTCCTGGTCGGCCCGGGAAATCTCCCAGCGGCGGGCGACGTTCTCGGCGGTATCGCCCATCCCCATGTAGGCGCCGGGGCGCTTCCCGTGGAGCGCCGGGTTGGGCAGGGGGTTGAAGCCCATCATCGGCACGCGGCTCATGCTCTCCACGCCGGCGCAGAGGAAGGCCTCCCCCGCCCCGAGCGCGATCTGCCCGGCGGCCATGTGGACCGACTGCATGGATGAGCCGCAGAAGCGGTTCACCGTGACGCCGCCCACGGTGAGGTCGAGGTCGGCGAGCATCCCGATCAGCCGGGCGACGTTGAAGCCCTGCTCGCCCTCCGGGAAGGCGCAGCCGACGATCAGATCCTCGATGTCCTTGGAGGGAAGCCCCGCCCCGGCGACGAGCTTGCGCACCACCTGCGCGGCGAGGTCGTCCGGGCGGACCCGGGCGAGCGCCCCCTTCTTCGCGGGGGTGAAGGGCGAGCGGGCATAGCCCGCGATCACGACGTGGGTCATGCGGTCCTCTCGGGAGTCCGGGGTTGGGATCGGGGGCGCGGCGGGCACGACGCCGGGCCGCGCCGGGGCGGGGCTCGGCGATCCGTCCTGTCGGTATGGGGGTGTTCCGTCGCGCGCCGGGCCGGCGGCCAGCTCCCTAGCCGCCGCGCCGCGCCTTGCGGCCGTCCTCGGGGGCGGCCAGGGCGGCCAGGGTCTGCTGCTCCAGCGCCCGCATCTCGGCCAGGGTCTCGGCCAGGGCCTGCTCCTGCTCCACGAGGCGGGCGATCCGGCCGTTCAGGCGCTTGAGCAGCGCGCGCATCTGCTCGCGCCCGCTGGGATCGGTCTCCCGGAGGTCGAGATACTCCTTGATCTCCCGCAGGGAGAAGCCGAGCCGCTTGCCGCGCAGGATCAGCATCAGGCGCACCCGGTCCCGGTGCGCGTAGACCCGCGTGGTGCCGGCCCGCTGGGGAGTCAGAAGTCCCTTGTCCTCGTAGAAGCGGACTGTCCTCGCTGTGACTCCCAGGTCGTTGGCAAGCTGGGTGACAGTATACAGCGGGTCGGACACTGGTGGCCTTCTCTCGACGGCGGCCACCGTATCCCCGGGGCGCGCGGAGCGTCAACGCCGCGCCGGACCCATTCCCTTCACGTCTTCGCTCTCCCATGCGCCCCCTCCCCCACCCGGATCGCCCTCTTGCGGAGCGTTCTCTCGGCGTCGGACCACACCTTCCGTATACGTCAACGCATATCCCAATAGGGAATGCCCCCGCAAGACCCCCTGTTCACGTCCCCGGGGGCCCGGCGGAGGAGGCCGCACCCGGCTTCGGCGCCGCAGCACGATAGTGCTGGATGGTGGATCGTCGTGTTGCGGCGCATGTGATGCAGGATTCCCACAGGCGTGACCTTCCCCGCATGGCATCTCCACGGAGGCCGGACACGCCGCATCGACGCCTTGCATTTTTATTCCGCATTCGGCAGCCTCCTTCCGTAATGGGAAGGTGGGATTCGCAAAGGATCCGGCCCGGCCGGCATTCGTGCGGGTGCGCCGCTCACCAACTCCCCGGCAACGGCGGCGAATAGTGCCATTCGTCCGTCGAGATCGATCACGCCGCGAATGTTTCGGGGCGAATGACAGGCATACATCTCAAGGGGGAGGAGAGAACATGGGTTTCCCACTCGGCGGCCGCGTCGGCGCGGCGGCGCTCGCGGCCTCGATCGCGGGGGCGACGGGGGCCTCGGCGGGGGCGTTCGGATTGCGGGAGCAGAGCACGCAGGCGCAGGGTCTCGCCTTCGCGGGTGCCGCCGCAGGCTCCGGCGGCGTCTCCTCGATGTTCTGGAACCCCGCCGTCATCACGATGAGCCCGGGCTTCGTCACGGAGCAGAACCTGACCTATCTCGGCCCCTCGGCCACCATCACCCCCACGGCGGGCACCAACCCGGCCTTCGCGCGCCTGGGGGGCTCCGGTGACATCGGCCAGGGGGCGGTCCTGCCCGCCGGCGCCTCCTCGTACCAGATCTCGGACCGGCTCTGGCTCGGGCTGGCCACCGACGCGCCCTTCGGCCTGACCACCAAGCCCCACCAGGTCTGGGCCGGGGAGGCCTACGGCCGCTCCTCGCGGATCTTCTCCCTGGCCATCAATCCGGTGGTGGCCTTCAAGATCACCGATTGGCTCTCAATCGCCGCCGGCCCCAACGTCGAGTACTTCCGCCTGACCCTGCGGCAGGCCCTGCCCATCCCCGGCATCCTGCCGCAGAACTATCCGAGCTCGTTCCTCAAGGGCGAGTCCTGGGGCGTCGGCTTCACCGCCGGCGCGACGATCACCCCCTGGTCCGGCACCGCGCTCGGCATCGGCTACCGCTCCTCGGTCCACCACGACATCGAGGGGTCGATCGGCGTGCCCTTGCTGGCGCTGGCTCCCGTGGCCGGGCAGGTCCGGGCCCGGCTCAACACCCCGGAGAAGCTCAGCGTCGGCCTGACCCAGGCGATCACCCCGGTGGCGCGGATCAACCTCGGCTTCGAGTGGGACAACTGGTCGAGGCTCGGCACCGTCGGCATCGTGTCGGTGGCCCGGGGCGTACCGGTGAACGCCCTGCCCCTGAACTACAAGGACGGCTACTACTACTCGATCGGCGGCGAGTACGACGTGAACGCGGCCCTGACGGTGCGGGCGGGCTTCGGCTACGAGACCTCCCCCATCGACTTCACGAACCGCTCCGTGCGCCTGCCCGACGGCGACCGCTACAGCGCCTCCTTCGGCGCGAGCTACCGCTGGAGCCCGAACCTGAGCCTCAACCTCGCCTACTCGCACCTCTTCCTGGACCGCTCGCGGATCCTGGCGGGGGCGGGCCGGGACTACAACGTCGGCAACATCGCGTTCGCGGGGGCGGTGGATTCGAGCGTCGACATCGTGTCGGTGGGCTTCCGCTACGTCTTCGGGGCGGCGCCGACCCCGGCCCCCGTCGTGCCGCTGGTGCGCAAGAACTGACCGCGAAGCCGCGCCCCCGCGGCAGGGGGCGCGGCAGGGGGCGCGGCGCAGCCCACACCCACGGCGGCGCTCAGGCGCTGTCGCGGCGGGTCTGCGAGGGGGTCTGGCGGTAGGCGCGCCGGTAGCGCTGGCCGAAATCGCTGATGTGCACGAACCCCCAGCGCCGGGCGATGTCGGCGATCGACAGCGAGGTCTTGCCGGGGGACCGCAGGTCGTCGTGGGCGCGGGCGAGGCGCTGGTCGATGATGTACTTCACCGGGGTCTGGCCCAGCTCCTGGCGGAACTTGTCCTGGAGCGCCCGGACGCTGATGCCCGCCGTCCGGGCGATACCGCTCAGGGTCAGCGGCTGCGTCAGGTTCGACTGGATGTGGTCGAGGGCGAGGCCGAGGCTGCGGGACGAGGCGCCCGGGCCGGCGTGATGCCCCGGGACGCCGCGCTTCGGCCAGGCGGAGAGAAGCTGGTAGCTCACCAGTTCGTGGACCAGGGGGAAGACGAGATCCCCCGCCCGCCCCGCCTCGCGGATCTGGCGGTGGACATGTGCCATCGTGCAGAACAGCGCCCTCATGCCGGGGGCGGACATGTCGGCGACGGGGGCGAGGGAGGGCACGCTCCCGGCCTCGCCCCCCGTCAGCGCCTCGTGGGCGGCGTGGAGGGCGGTGAGGGCGATCGATCCGCTGAGGGTCGTGAGGTCGTCCGAGGCCCGCACCTCGCGCAGGCCCTCGAAATCGGCCAGGGTGGCGTGGCTCGGCGATCCCCACAGGTCGCCCCGGCGGTGGCGGTAGACCACCTGCCCGCGCGAGACGAAGCGGACGGTGACGAGGTCGGCGACGAACCGGGGCCTCGTGACGAACCCGCCGACCGCGCGGGTCTCCCAGACGCTCAGGGTCTCGCTCTGGCGGCCCGTGATGGAGATCGCGGGCGGCGCCGAGCCCGGGACGTCGAGGTGGACGGCGAGACCGTGGGTCCGGTTGAAGGCGTCGAGTTGCTGTCGTGACGCGATGCGGACGGAGAGATGCTTCGGCGTCAGCGGGATCGCCCGCTGATCGAGGGAGCTGGGTGCCATGACCGTGTACCGGGAATCCCTTTCGGACCCGAATGCGAGGGTGGGCCCTCCGCACGAATCCGTCCAGGATACCGCGTTTTATCGTTCCGCTTCAATGGGGTGGGCCGCGTAGGCCGCGCTCCCCGGGCGAAGGCCCTGCCAGCCGAGCCAGCCGGTGTAGAGGCCCACGAGGACGATGAGCCCCGCCGAGGCGTAGGGCGCCCGGCGGGCGAAGGCGTCGAAGCCGGTCCAGCGCGTGGCGACGTGGCGGACGCTCAAGGCCGCCAGCACCCCCGCCGACACCATGGTGAGGGCCAGCCCGACGCTGAAGCAGGCCACCAGCACGAAGCCGAGGCTGAACTGCTTGAGCTGAATGCAGAGCAGCAGGACGGTGATCGCCGCCGGACACGGGATCAGCCCCCCCGTCAGCCCGAACAGGACGATCTGCCCGGTGGTGACGGACCGGCCGGCGAAGCGCCGCCGGATGTCGTCGGCATGGGCCCGGGCATGGGCGTCGTCCCCCCCGGCGAGGGTCGCGACCGCGTGCGGCCCGCCCGGATGGCCGTGATCGTGGCCGTGATCGTGATCGTGATCGTGGTGATGATCGTGATCGTGGCGCCGCTCGCGCCACGTCCGCCATGCCATCCAGCCGGCGATGCCGAGGATCGCCACCGCCGAGGCGAGCTGGACATAGGGTTCGGCCGCCTCGGCGGCATAGTGCTGCCCCAATGCCTGTCCGCCGAGGGCGATCGCCCAGACCACGGCCGTGTGGGAGAGCGTCGCCGCCAAGCCCAGCAGCACCGCCTGGGTGACGGTCCCGCGGACGGCGATGATGAAGGCGGCCATCATCGTCTTGGAATGGCCGGGCTCCAGCCCGTGCAGGGCCCCCAGCAGGATCGCGCTCGGCACGAACAGCCACGCATGGGCCGCCCCCTGGTGGAGCAGGTCGGTCAAAGGGGTCATCGCCTCGGCTCCGGTTATTTCAGATAGGTCCGCACGACCTCGATCAGCTCGGCCGCGCCCCGGGCCCGGTCGGCGTCCGGCTCCACATCCGGGTTCACGACGTGATGGCGGATGTGATCCTCCATCAGCTCGGCGGTGAGGCCGTTGATGGCGCCGCGCATCGAGGCGACCAGCATCAGCACGTCGGCGCAGCCGATCTCCTGCTCCAGCGCCCGCTCCACCGCCTCGGCCTGCCCCCGGATCCGGCGCACCCGCGCCAGGAGCTTGGCCTTGTCCTTGACCGTATGGGCCATGCCCGCCCTCCCCCGTTGAATGACGTATAGGGGGGTACCCTATTTTTGTCGAGGGCTGGGGCGTGGGGACGGTTCGCATCCCCGATCCCCCGCGCCGGGTCGTTGGCAATCGGGCAATACAACCAAGGAATGTTGTTGTATTTAATTGCTATCTTGAGACGTATAATTGTCGTGTTGCCGATCTAGACTTCAGACTGCGGTGGTTCACAGCTATGAAAGCGCTCCAGGCGACGTGAACCTGTCGCTTTCAAGACAATCGACGACCGACGCAGCCCGATCGTCAAACGACGGATCGCCGCCATGAGCCATGATTCGCGGGGAGCCGGCCCGCCTCCGGCGAGACCCGCCTAG
>JAKONI010000211.1 GCA_022702015.1 Beijerinckiaceae bacterium
CGATGACCGAGATGTTCGAGGTGTTGCCCTTGTCCCCCGTCCGGGAATGGGCGAGCGCGCGCAGCTTCATGATCCGGTCCCCCCGCCTCAGGCTTCGATGAATTGCACCCTCGGCCGGGCGAGCGCGGCCGGCACGAGGACCGACTGGACCGCCACCACCTCGCGCGCGGCCTTCCAGGCGCCGCCGCCCCCGGCGGGACCGTTGGTATAGAGGGTCTCGACCTCATTGCCGATCCGCACCGCCTCGGCGAGGGTGTCTGTGCGCCCGGCGACACGGAGGCGGACCTCATGGGGCTCGCGCCCGCCCGACAAAGCCTCCCCGTGCAGCGCATCGACGCCGATCAGGTCGCAGCGCAATTCGCTCACCGCCACCCGGGTGAGGGCAAGGCGTTCCCGCACCACCTGGAGGGCGAGGCGGCCCCGGGCCAGGGCGCCGGGTCCGGCATAGGAGATCTGCCCCTCGCCGATGTAAGAATCCACGTAGCCCACGGAGACCTTCAGCAGCCCCGTCGCCGGCGAGCCCGTCGCGCCGGTCGCCCGCACGCGGTCCGGGCCGACCTGTTCCATCGTCACCTGCGAGAAGTCGCCCACCACGTCCGGCTGAAGGTAGCGGGCCGGATCATGTACCTCGTAGAGCATCTGCTCCGTGCAGGTGGCGAGGCTGACGCAACCACCGGAACCGTCCACCTTCGTGATCTCCACGGTCCCGTCTTCCGCCACGATACCGATGGGGAACCCGAGCCGCGCCAGACCCGGCACATCCTTGCAGCCCGGATCGGCGAAGTAACCGCCGGTGATCTGGCCGGCGCATTCGAGCAGATGGCCGACGAGGGTGCCCCGGCCCAAGCGTTGCCAGTCGTCCATCGCCCAGCCGAACTCATGGACGAGGGGCGCGAGGAAGAGCGCCGGATCGCCCACCCGGCCGGTGATGACCACATCGGCCCCGTCCGCCAGCGCGGCGACGATCGGCGCCGCCCCGAGATAGGCGTTGGCCGAGACGATGCGGTTTCCAAGGCTCGCCACGGGCGTGGCGGTCTCCTCCAGGGTGAAGTCGCCGGCCCGCACCGCGTCGAGGAGGTCGTCCCCGGTGACGGCGGCGATCCTCAACCCCGCGAGGCCGAGTTCGCCCGCCAGGGTTCGGGTCGCCCGCGCGGCGGCGACCGGGTTGGCCGCGCCCATGTTCGTGACGATGCGGATGCCACGGGCGCGGCACGGAGCCAGCACCGCCCGCATCCGTGCCTCGAGCAGCGGATCGTAACCCCCCTCGGGATCTCGCAGCTTGGCCTGCTGCGCCAGCGCGATGGTGCGTTCGGCCAGACATTCGAAGACGAGGTAATCGATCTCACCCCGCTCCGCGAGTTCGACGGCCGGTTCGATGCGGTCGCCGGCATATCCCGCGCCGGCACCCAGGCGGACGGTTCTCATGATGGGATCTCCGCTGTCAGAGGGGGAAGACGCCGAGGACGACGCAGGCGAGGGTCATCACCACCGAGGCCGCGAAGAGGAACGGGAAGGTGAACTTCTGGTGGTCGGCGAGGTCGATGCCGGTCAGGCCGCAGACCAGGAAGGTCGCCGGGGTCAGTGGGCTCACGGGGAAGCCCGTGGTCATCTGGCCGAGCAGCGCGGCCTGCGCGGTCTGGACCGGCGGCACGCCGAGCTGGTGGGCGACCTCCGACACCACCGGCAGGACCCCGAAGTAGAACGAGTCCGGATCGAACAGCATCGAAAGGGGCATCGAGACGAGGCCCAGCGCGAAGGGGATGTGGCGGCCCATCTCCGGCGGCACGAAGGTGACGGCGGTCTGGGCCATCGCCTTCAGCATGCCCGTGCCCTGCATGATCCCGGTGAACACGCCCGCCGCCAGGAGAATCGAGGCCATCAGGATCGCAGCCTTGGCGTGCGCGTCGATGCGCTGACGCTGGGCGTCCACCTGGGGATAGTTGATGATCAAGGCCAGCGCCGTGCCCAGCATGAACATCAGGGCCGGCGGCACTTTCTCGGCCATGAACACCATCGTCCCGAGGACGGCGATGGTCAGCACGATGTTGATCCAGAACCGGTTGGGGCGGCGCAGGGCGCGGTCCGCTTCGCTCAACGTCCGGGCCACCGGGCCCGAACCGGGGGCGGTTGCCGTGGCGTCGGCGCGCGGTGCCAGCGCGAGGCGACGCTCCTCCCGGAGGCCGAGCCAGTACGACACGGCGAAGATGAACAGCAGGCCGACCAGTTGCACCGGGACCAGGGGCGAGAAGATCTCCGGAATCGGGAGCTTCAGGGCGGCGGAGGCACGGATCATCGGGCCGGTCCAGGGCAGGAAGTTGACCCCCGCCGCCATCGAGGCCGCGCAGGCCAGGATGCGCCGGTCGATCCCCACGCGGTCGTAGAGAGGCAGCATCGCGGGGATGGTGATCAGAAAGGTCACGGCACCCGAACCATCGAGGTGGATCAGCAGCGCGAGGAGGGTCGTGCCGGGCACGATACGGGTCGGGCGCGTGCCCACCGTGGCCAGGATGCGGTCGATGATCGGATCGAGCATCCCCGCATCGCTGACGATGCCGAAGAAGAGGATGGCGAAGACGAACATGCCGACGACGCCGGCGAGACTCTGCAATCCGGTCAGGACGAACTTGCCGGTCTCGAGCCCGAACCCGCCGATCAGGGCTGCCGCGACCGGGATGACGATCAGGGCGACAAGCGGAGACATGCGCTTGGTCAGGATCACGGCGAGCAGCAGCGCGATCGTGCACAAGCCGAGCAGGGCCAGCATCCGTTCCTCCCGATGTATCACGGCACCGATTCAGCCCGGCGCCTTTGTCGGTCAATGAGCAGGCGAACGGGGCATGAAACAATTGAAAAGATCGGATCGCAGCGATAGCTTCACGCTATGGATTTGAACCTGCGGCAGGTCCGGGCCTTCGTGTCCGTCGTTCAGGCGGGCAGCTTCACCCGCGCGGCCAGCCTGTTGAACCTGTCCCAGCCGGCGCTGACCGTGCAGATCCAGCGTTTGGAGGAGATGCTTGACGCGCGGCTCCTCGACCGAACCAGCCGCGCCGTGGCCCCGACGCGGCTTGGCCGCGAGTTGCTGCCGGTGTTCCAGCGCGTGCTGCGGGAACTCGACGCGGTGGTGATCGACACCCGCGATCTCGCGGCACAGCGCCATGGGATCGTGCGGGTGGCGACGCTGCCGTCCTTCGCGGCGAGCGCCCTCGCCGAGGCAATCGCCCTGTTCCGGACGAAGCACCCCCGTGTGACATTCGTGATCAAGGACGTGATCGCGCAACGGGTGCTCGACCTCGTCCGAAGCGAGGAGGTCGATCTTGGGATCGTCGGCGGTGATGTCGGCGGCACCGATCTGGACGTGCTGCATCAGACCAGCGACGCTCTCCACGTCGTGTTTCCCCGCGACCATCCGATCGGCGCGCTGCCCGGCGTCACGCCGGCGGCGCTCGCCAAGTATCCGCTGATCCTGATGGATCCCGCCACGAGCGTGCGGGCGGTCGTCGATCAAGCCTTCGAGGACGCGCAGGTCATTCCCCTCGTGGCCTGCGAGGCGACCTACATGATGACCGCGATCGGCATGGTCCGGGCGGGCCTCGGACTGACGATCCTTCCAGCCTCGGCGCGGGAGATCCGTGCCGAGGCGGACTTGCAGTCCCGACCGATCGACGACCCGCAATTCGAGCGTCCGGTTTGCCTGATCAAGAAAGCGGGCCGGACCATGCCCACGGCCGCCGAAGCCTTCTGCGGGGTGCTGTCGGACCTGATCGCGCATCCGTTGGATCTGGATGGGGGGCCCCCCGATCCCGTCTCGTCACCCCGGATGACCGGGACGGCAGGGCGTCGGCCGGATCATCCGATCAGGTAGCCGGAGACCGCGTACACAAGTGCGGCGACCAGCGCCGCCGCCGGCATCGTGATGACCCACGCGACGACGATCCCCTGGGCGATGTTCCAGCGCACGGCGGAGACTCGGCGGGCCGAGCCGACACCGACGATCGCGCCCGTGATCGTGTGAGTCGTGGAGACCGGGATCCCGAAGGCGGTGGCGGCGAAAAGGGTGATCGCGCCCCCCGTCTCGGCGCAGAAGCCCTGCATGGGCGTCAGCCGCGTGATCTTCGAGCCCATCGTATGCACGATGCGCCAGCCCCCGAGGAGCGTGCCCAGAGCCATGGCGGATTGGCACGACAGCACCACCCAGAGCGGCACGTGGAATGCGCCGCTCTCCGTTCCATGGGCGTAGAGCAAGACCGCGATGATCCCCATGGTCTTCTGCGCGTCGTTGCCGCCGTGGCCGAGGGAGTAGAGCGAGGCCGAGACGAACTGGAGTTTGCGGAACACACCGTCGGCGGCGGAGGGGGTGGACCGGACGAACAGCCAGGACACGATCAACACGAGGAGGAGGGCGAGGGCGAAACCGAGCGCGGGGGACAGGACGATCGCCGCGCTCGTCGTGATGACCCCCGGCCAGACCACCGCACCGATCCCCGCCTTCGCGATGCCGGCGCCGAGCAGGCCGCCGATCAGCGCATGTGAACTGGAGGACGGGATGCCGAGGTACCACGTCAGCAGGTTCCAGGTGATGGCCCCGCCGAGTGCTCCGAGGATCACCCGGTCGTCCACCACCGCGACATCGACGATGCCGGACCCGACCGTGCCCGCGACGTGCAGCCCGAACACCATGAACGCGACGAAGTTGAAGAACGCCGCCCAGAACACCGCGTATTGCGGCGCGAGGACGCGAGTCGACACGATGGTGGCGATCGAGTTCGCCGCGTCATGCAACCCGTTGAGGAAATCGAAGAAAAGGGCGACGGCGATGAGGCAGAGCAGGATTGTCACGGCGGCGGCTCAAACGTGCTCGACGACGATACTGCTGATCTGGTTCGCTACGTCCTCAAAACGGTCCATGACCTTTTCCAGGTGATCGTAGATCTCCGATCCGACGATGAAGGCCATGGGGTCCTGGCGCGAGGCTTTGAAAAGGGATTTCAGGCCGGTCTCGTGCAGGTCGTCGGCCCGCCCCTCCAACCGGATGACGCGCTCGGTGAGGGTGTTGAGGTCGTGGGCGTTCTCGTTGAGTGCCCTGAGCCGCGGCAGTGCCTCGGCCACGACCCCCGCCGCCTCCTGAATCACCGCGCCCATCTCACGCATCTCGGGCTCGAAACGGGACACTTCGAACAGGCGGACGGCCTTGGCCGTCTTCAGCATCGAGTCGATGGCGTCATCGAGCGAGGTGACGAGCGCCTGGATATCGCTGCGGTCGAAGGGCGTGATGAAGGTGCGGCGCACCGCCTGAAGCGCCTCGGCGGTGATGACGTCGGCCTTCTCCTCATGGGTCGCGATGGCCGCGCAGGCGGTGGGAAGATCCGCCGTGCCGTCGAGGAGGCTCCGAAGCGCCGCCGACCCATCGACCAGCGTCACGGCATGGCGTTCGAAGAGATCGAAGAAGCGATCCTCCTTCGGCATCAACGCACGGAACCAACCCAGCATGCCACAGCCTCGTCCACGAGGAGGATCAACGTCGAACCTTAGCCGGAAACATAATCGTCTCCCAGCACGATTTAGCGATGCGATGGGCGACCGGCGCCGCTTCGGACTT
>JAKONI010000221.1 GCA_022702015.1 Beijerinckiaceae bacterium
GAGGCTCACTCCATGATCCCTCGGGACGGGGCACGGCCGAGGGGTATGGCGGTCTTCGAGTGTCGCGGGCGCAACGCCCCCGCACTTCGCGCGTAGACTGTATGCGTCGGCATTCGCCCCCGCGGCATGCGGGGCGACCTGACCATGAAGCATAAAACCCTCGACCGGCAGACGATCGTCATAACCGGCGCCTCCTCCGGCATCGGCCCGACCACCGCCCGGGCTGCGCTGCATCCGTTCGCCACCGCGGCTGCCATGGCCGGCTTCGGGCTCGTCGCCGCGCTGATCGCTGCACGCCAGAGCAATTGGTCCCGACGGACGCGATCACCCGGCGCGATGCAGGGTATCCATGGGACCAACGAGCAATCGAAGAGGCGCTGACAAAACCTGATGCGGTGCCGTGCGAGGAGGTGGCGAGACCCCTCCCCGCCAATGGACTTAGGACGAACACCGCAGTGTCGCATTAAGATTCGATGTCAATAATTCAAGTTATCCTTCAGATTATCGGCCTTGTACAGGCGCATAAAAACGCGATTAGCCGCTGTCTATAAAATTCCGATCTTGTCCAACCTGTCGAGGCCCAATCATCGTCCTGGGCCGATGTTGGCATGGGGCTGACGGATGGCCGGTTTCGGGAGACGTTGACCGCTGTTATCACAACCGATGTATATTGGAGGAAACATGCCGGGTTCCGTTGGCACCCAGCCGCTACGGCGTCGCCCCCTAGGCCGCACGCATACGGGTTTCCCGGCCGGGATCTGGCTGCTCCCCGAGGACCATGCTAAATAGTGCAGATGTCCGAGGCTCTTGAGATCGCCCATGGCGCCTTCGGCCGCGTCGCGCTCCTCGACATGGACCGCAGCCTCGTCCGCCACGCGCACCCGCACTGCCACGTGCTCCTGAAGGTCGAGGGAGACGACACCCAGTTCCTCGTCGGCGACCGGGTTGTTGCGCTCACCGACGATCGGGCCGTCCTGATCAACGCCTGGGAGACCCACGCCTACCTGCACGATCCGCAGCGGGCCAAGGCGATGATCCTGGCCTTGTACATCGAGCCCGACTGGCTCGGCGCGTTCCGGCGGAACTGGGCCGCGAGCGGGGCGCCGGGTTTCTTCGGACAACCGTCGGGCGGCGTCACGCCCACGATTCGCCGGCTCGCCCACGACCTCGCCGCGGAAATGGTCTACGCGCCGCACTCCTCCCACATCCAGGACGAGTTGCTGTCGAGCCTGATGGTCGCCGTGATCGAGCGATTCACGGCCTGGCGCGAGGAGCCCCTCTCCCTCCGCGCCGCCGCCCGGCGCAACGCCGGCGACTGGCGCATCCGACGCATCATCGCACAAGTGCGGGCAGAGCCCGGCGCCATGCTGGGAACCGAGGCGCTGGCACGCGAGGCGGGCTTGTCCCGCGCCCAGTTCTACCGCCTGTTCGAGCAATCCACCGGCGCCCCGCCCCATGTCTTCCTCAACGCGATCCGGATCGAGCAGGCCGTCGAGGCGATCGTGAGCAGCGAGGAGCCCATCACCGCGATCGGCACGCGCCTCGGCTTCGCCGCTCCCGCGCATTTCTCGCGCTTCTTCCGGGACCACGTGAGCGTACCCCCGAGCATCTTTCGCGGCATCGTCCGGCGGGGAGGCCAGCCCGCTGCCTGACGGCACGCGAGAGCCCCGCCGCGAAAATGAGACGTTTCGGTAAGTCGCGAGACACCTCGGCATCGCCGCACCCGCGCGGATCCGCCATCCTCCCCGAGACACGGACCCCTCCGAGAGGTCCGGCGGAGGAAGCGGTTTGGGCATCGTGCCAAAGACCTATGTCGGACGATCGGTGGAGCGCGTCGAGGATGCCGCCCTGCTCTCCGGGCTCGGCCGCTACATCGACGACCTGGGCACGCGGCCGGGTACGCTGCACGCGGCGATCCTGCGCTCGCCCCACGCCCATGCGGACATCCTGAACATCGATACTTTGGCGGCGCGGGCGCTGCCCGGCGTGGTCGCCGTCGTGACCGGCCAGGACCTCGACGCCATCACCACCGGCCTCGTCCCCGCCGTGCGTGCGGCCGTCGATGCCCGCGCCATCGCGGTGGACCGGGTGCGCTATGTCGGCGAGCCCGTCGCCATCGTCGTGGCCCGGGACCGCTACCTCGCGGAGGACGGCTGCGACCTGATCGACGTGCAGTACCGGGTGCGCCCGGCGGTGATCGACCCGGTCGCGGCCCTCGCCCCCGAGAGCGAGGTCCTGCATCAGGGCGTCGGCGCCAACCTCGTGAGCGACCGCCGCTTCCGCTACGGCGACCCCGAGGCCGCCTTCTCCGGGAGCCCGCATAGCCTGTCCGTGAGCGTGCGCTACCCGCGCAACACCGGCTCGCCGATGGAGACCTACGGCGTCGTCGCCTCCTACGATCCGACCGACGACTCCTACGACGTGCTCGCAAACTTCCAGGGACCGTTCAGCATCCATGCGGTGGTGGCCCGCGCCCTCAAGGTCCCCGGCAACCGCCTGCGCCTGCGCACGCCACCGGATTCCGGGGGCAGCTTCGGGGTGAAGCAGGGAGTCGCGCCCTACGCGGTGCTGATCGCCGCCACGGCGCGGCTCGTCGGCCGGCCGGTGAAGTGGATCGAGGACCGGCTGGAACACCTCTCGGCTTCCGTCTCCGCCACGAACCGGGTCACGACCCTCACGGCCGCCTTCGACGCGGAGGGGCGTGTCACCGCCCTCGATTGGGACCAGATCGAGGATTGCGGCGCCTACCTGAGGGCGCCCGAACCCGCCACCCTCTATCGGATGCATGGAAACCTCACCGGCGCCTACGCGATCCGCAACGTCGCCGTGCGCAACCGGGTGGTGCTCACCAACAAGACCCCGACCGGCCTCGTGCGCGGCTTCGGCGGGCCGCAGGTCTACTATCCCCTCGAACGGCTGATGCAGCGCATCGCCCACACCCTCGGCCTCGATCCCTTCGCGGTGATCCGCAGGAACCTGATCCCGGCCGACGCCTTCCCCTACCGCACCGCGACCGGCGCCCTCTATGATTCCGGCGACTACCAGCGCGCCCTCGACGAGGCCGCCCGGGACGGGGGGCTCGACGAGCTGAGGCGGCGGCGCGAGGCGGCGCGGGCCGAAGGGCGCCTCTACGGCATCGGCCTGACGGCGGCGGTGGAGCCGAGCGTCTCCAACATGGGCTACATCACCACCGTGCTGACGGCGGAGGAACGCGCCAAGGCCGGGCCCAAGAACGGCGCGCAATCGACCGCCACCATCACCCTGGATCCGGTCGGCTCGGTGACGGTGCAGGTCGCGTCCGTCCCCCAGGGACAGGGGCACCGGACCGTGCTCGCCCAGGTGGTGGCGGACGTGCTCGGCATTCCGATGGAGCAGGTCCGGGTCACGGCCGACCTCGACACCGCGAAGGACGCATGGTCCATCGCCTCGGGCAACTACGCGAGCCGCTTCGCCGCCGCCGTGGCGGGGGTCGCGCACCTCGCCGCCACCCGCCTGCGCGACAGGCTCGCGCGGATCGCGGCGGCGCAGCTCAACCTGCGTGCGGAGGATCTGGTCTTCGCGGGCGGGCGCATCGCCTCGCGGACGAACCCGGATGCGGGCCTGCCCTTCGCGAGGGTGGCCGCCACCAGCCATTGGTCGCCGGGCCTCGTGCCCGAGGAGGTCGGCGCGGCGATCCGCGAGACGGTGTTCTGGACGCCCCCGGAACTGACGGCGCCGGACGCCGACGACCACATCAACTCATCCCTCTGCCACGGCTTCATCTTCGACATCTGCGGCCTGGAGATCGACCGGACCACGGGCAAGATCGCCATCGACCGCTACGTCTCGATGCACGATTGCGGGCGCATCCTGCACCCCGGCATGGTCGAGGGCCAGGTGCGCGGCGGCTTCGCGCAGGCGCTGGGCGCGGCCGTCTACGAGGAACTCTCCTACGGCGACGACGGCGCCTTCCTGTCCGGCACCTTCGCCGACTACCTGCTGCCGACCGCGACCGAGGTGCCGGATCTGCGCATCCTGCACGTCGAGAGCCCGTCGCCCTTCACGCCGCTCGGCGCCAAGGGGGTCGGCGAGGGCAACTGCATGTCGACGCCGGTCTGCCTCGCCAACGCGGTCGCCGACGCCCTCGGCCTCGAGGCGATCGACCTGCCCCTGACCCCCGCCAAGCTCGCCGCCCTCGCGGCGGGGGGCGACGAGCCGGCGCCGCCCGCCGGCCGCGCCGCGCCGAAGCCCGCCGCCAAGCCCGGCGACCGCACCCTGCGCGGCGAGGGCTCGGCCGATGTCACGGCCCCCCCGGAGGCCGTCTGGGCCATGCTCCTCGACCCAGACGTGCTCGCCTCCGTGATCCCCGGATCGCACGGGGTGCGCAAGCTCTCGGAGACCCGGTTCCAGGCCGACGTGACCCTCGGTGTCGGCCCGGTGAAGGGCCGCTACAAGGCCGAGGTCAACCTCTCCGATCTGGACGCCCCCCGCGCTGTGACCCTCACCGGCACCGTGGTGGGCGGTCTCGGCAGCGGCGGCGGGACTGGGCGCCTTACCCTGGAGCCGGACGGCGCCGGGGGCACGCGGATCGCCTACGTCTACGAGGCGGCGGTGGGCGGCAAGGTCGCGGCGGTGGGCGGACGCCTTTTGGACGGCGCCGCGCGGGTGATCATCGGGGGGTTCTTCACCGCCCTCGCCCGCCGGGCCGGCGGATCGACCGGCCGCCGGTCCCGCCTCCCCTCCGTCCTGCGCCGGCTGCTCGCATATCTCGGAGTTTCGGCATGAAGCCCGCTCCCTTCGACTACCTCCGCGCCGCGTCCCTGGACGAAGCTCTGGACGCCCTGCGCCAGCATGGCCCCGAAGCCCGGATCATCGCGGGCGGCCAGTCCCTGATGCCGATGCTCAACATGCGGCTGACGAAACCCGCCGTGCTGATCGACGTGATGCGCATCGCCCCCTTGAAGGAGCCTCGCCGCGAGAAGGACGCCCTCGTCATCCCGGCGGGCGTGCGACAGGCGATCCTGCTCGACCGGCCCGGCCTCGCCAGGGACCTGCCGCTGCTCGCGACCGCCCTCCCCTGGGTGGGGCATCTCCAGACGCGGGCACGGGGGACCCTCTGCGGGTCCGTCGCCCATGCCGACCCGAGCGCCGAGATTCCCCTCTGTCTCGTGGCGCTTCAGGGCGAGGTGCACCTGCGCAGCCGCCGGAAGGCAAGGCGCGTCAGGGCGGAGGATTTCTTCACCGGCATGATGGTGACGGACCGGGCCGACGACGAGATGATCGAGGCCATCGCCTACCCCCTGCGCCGGGATGGCACCGGCACCGCCTTCGCCGAAGTCGGGCGCCGGCACGGTGACTACGCGATCGTCGCCTGCGCGGCGGTGGTCGATCGAACGCGGATGCGGCTCGCCATCGGCGGCGTCGCCGACCGGCCCACGGCCCGGGATTTCCCGCACCTGACCGGTTCGGCGCTGGACGACGCCCTCAACACTTTCGCCTGGGACCTCGGCGCGGGGGACGACCTCCACGCCACCGCCCGCTACCGCCGCGACCTTGTGCGCAGCCTCGGACGCCGGGTGCTGGAAGAGGCCGCGAGGGCGGCCAGAGGTGAGACCCACGAGGAGGCCACGCCATGCCACAGCTAGACGCGAAGGGCCGCCACACGGTGAGCTTCACCCTCAACGGGCGTGAGGCCACCGTCGAAGTCGAGACCCGTACCCTGCTGACCGACGCCCTCCGCCACGGGCTCGGCGCCACCGGCACCCATGTGGGGTGCGAGCACGGTGTCTGCGGCGCCTGCACGGTTTCCATCGATGGCGTGCCGGCCAGGGCCTGCCTCACCCTCGCGGTGGGGGTCGAGGGCTGCGCGGTGCGAACCGTCGAGGGTCTCGCGCCGGAGCCCGGCCGGCTTGGAATCCTCCAAACGGCCTTCCGCCGCCGCCATGCCCTGCAATGCGGCTTCTGCACCGCCGGAATCCTGATGTCCCTCGATGCCTATCTGGCATTCCGGCCGAATCCGTCGCGCCGGGAGATCACCGAGGTCATCGGCGGCCATCTCTGCCGCTGTACCGGCTACGCGCCGATCATCGAGGCCGCCCTGGAGGCGGCTGCGGAACTCAGGGGCGAGATCCCGGCCCCGTCCCGGACGGAGGATGCCCATGCTTGATCTCGGCACCAGCTTCCTGGCGAGCGTCTCCCGCGATCCGCGCGCCCTGGCCCTCGTGGATGGGGAGACCCGGCTGACCTACGCGGAGTGGTTCGCGGTGATCTCCGCGACGGTCGCGGGGCTCGACCGCCTTGGGCTGAAGCCCGGTGATCACCTCGTCACGGTCCTCCAGAACCGGAACGAGGCTGCGACCCTGCACTGGGCCTGCCAGTTCGCGGGGATCGTGATCACGCCGATCAACTGGCGGGCGAAACCGGAGGAGATCGACTTCACGATCGAGAACGCGGAGGCCCGGGCCATCGCCTATGAACCGATCTCGGCCGGGAGCCTGCGGGACAGCACGCGCGCGCGGCGAATTCCCCGGATCGCTGTCGGCACGGCCCCCGGCCCCGGCGAGACGGCCTTCGCCGACCTCGCCGCCACCGAAGCTGCCCCGGCGACGCCCAGGGCTGACGCGGAGGCGGTCTCGCTGATGCTCTATACCTCCGGCACCACCGCCAAGCCCAAGGGTGTGCCCCGGCGCCACCGGGCGGAGCGGGCGGCGGCGTTGGCCCACGTGGCGCAAAACCTCTACGGGCGCGGCGAGCGGACGCTCGGCGTCATGCCCCTCTATCACACGATGGGGGTGCGCTCGCTCCTGGCGATGTCGTTGGTCGGCGGCACCTTCGTCTGCCTCCCGCGCTTCGACGTGGCCGGCGCGCTGCGGCTGATCGCGGCCGAGCGGGTCACGAACCTGTACCTCGTGCCGACCCTCTACCACGACCTCGTGCATCACCCGGATTTCCCGGCCACCGACACGGCCTCCGTGCGCAAGCTCGGCTTCGCCGGGGCGCCGATGACGGACGGCCTGCTCGCGCGCCTCACCGAGGCGTTCCGGCCGGACCTGTTCGTCAACCATTACGGCTCGTCGGAGGTCTACACCTTCACGATCAACCATGAGGCCGCCGTGAAGCCGGGCTCGGCCGGGCGGGCGGGGCTGAACACCATGGTCCGCATCGTGCCCCTCGGGGGCGCGCCGGACGCCACCGCCGCGCCGGGTATGGAGGGCGAGATCGCCGTCATCGCCAAGGGCGACGAGGCGTTCGAGGGCTACTGGCGCCGGCCCGAGGCCGATGCCAAGGCGTTCCGCGGCGGCTGGTACTTCACCGGCGACACCGGATTCGCCGACGCCGACGGCGACATCTTCGTCACCGGCCGGGTCGACGACATGATTATCACCGGCGGCGAGAACGTCTCGCCGGTCGAAATCGAGAGCCGCCTGTCGCTCCATCCGGCCGTCTGCGAGGTCGCCGTGGTGGGCCTGCCCGACGAGCGTTGGGGCCGGATCGTCGCCGCCTTCATCAAGCGGCGCGGCGCCGCCGGGGCGACGGACTTCGACGCCCATTGCCGGGCGGGCGGCCTGCCCAGCCACAAGCTGCCGCGCCGGTACGTCTTCGTCGACGAGATCCCGAAATCGCCGGTCGGCAAGCTGCTCCGCCGACAGCTCGTGGCCGGCGAGTACATCCCGGAAGGCGGGGCCGAGCCCCGCCCCGAAGGCCACGAGGCCGCCTGACCTCGCCCTCCCCCAACGCATTCCCCGCGAGAGCTAAAGCCCATGACGAGCGCAGCCCAAACCATCGATCCCCGCCTCACGAACCTGGACGGCTTCCGCGTCGAGATCGACGCCGGGCGCGAGCGCGCCGATGTCATCCTGGCGAGGCCGCCGATGAACGTGATCGCGATGCCGCAGCGTGACGAGATCCGGAAGGTGTTCGAGGCGCTCGACGAGGACGCGCGCGTCCGCGTCATCGTCCTGCGGGCGGAGGGCGAACACTTCTCCTCGGGGGGCTACATCAAGGGTTTCCTCGAAGCCTCCCCCGAGCACGTCTCGAAGCTTGCCTGGAACATGGCGGCGCCGGCCCGCTGCTCGAAGCCCGTCATCGCCGCCAACCGGGGCTACACGTTCGGGGTCGGCTTCGAGATTTCCCTCGCCTGCGACTTCCGCATCGTCTCCGAGACCTGCCGCTACGCCTTGCCCGAACAGAAGCTCGGCCAGATCCCCGGCTCCGGCGGTTCCGCCCGGCTCCAGAAGATCGTCGGCATCACGCGGACGAAGGACATCGTGATGCGCTCGAAGCGCATCCCCGGCCGGCAGGCCCTCGATTGGGGCATCGCCACGGAATGCGTGCCCGACGCGGACTTGGAAAAGGCCACCGACGCCCTCGTGGACGAGTTGCGCGCCTTCTCTCCCATCGCCCAGCGCACCGCCAAGAAACTCCTCAACGACACCGAGGACGCGAGCCTCTCGATCGCCATCGAGCTCGAAGGTCATTGCTACAGCCGGCTGCGGCAGGCGGACGACTTCCGCGAGGGCGTCGAGGCGTTCCACGCCAAGCGCGCGCCGCGCTTCACCGGCTCCTAGTGCATCGATCCAGACGGAGGCGTCAGCCGAAGCTGGAAAAATCGATGCGAATACGGAAGCTTAGTGCTCATCCGCGTGAACGAAGTGAGTGCGTCGGAGCACTAGGGCTCTGACGCGCCGGGGGGCTGCGTAGCAGGTCCCCCCACCCCGTCACCCTCACCGCCCGCTTCGATCCCGCTCCGTCGGGACACGATGGCGCGCGCCCCGACGACCCCCAACCAGAGCCGGAACCGGCCCCGCCGCGGCAACGACCGCATCCCCCGGAGGAACCCCATGCCCGCTGCCGCAACCTTCGTGTCCGATCCCTCCGCCCTCGCCAAGCCGACAGGCCGTCAGACCGCGACGGCCGCCCTGGCCTCGCTGTTCGGCTGGGGGCTCGATCTCTTCGATCTGTTCATCCTGCTCTACGTGGCGCCCGTCGTCGGCGCCCTGTTCTTTCCGGCCGACAAGCCAATGCTGTCCCTGGCGGGAGCCTATGCTTCCTTCGCGGTCACGCTCCTCATCCGGCCCCTCGGGTCGGCCCTGTTCGGCTCCTACGCCGATCGCTTCGGCCGGCGCCGCGCGCTCATGGTGGCCGTGACCGGGGTCGGCCTGTCGACGGCGGTCTTCGGCCTCCTGCCGACGGTCGGCCAGATCGGCTGGCTGGCGACGGCGATCTTCCTGGCCTTTCGCCTCGTCCAGGGCATCTTCGTCGGCGGCGTGGTGGCGGCGTCCCATACGATCGGCACCGAATCCGTGCCGGAGCGGTGGCGGGGCCTGATGTCGGGGGCGGTCGGCGGCGGCGGCTCGGCCATCGGCGGCCTCCTCGCCTCCCTGGTCTTCTCCATCGTGTCGCTCATCGCCCCGGGCGAGGCCTTCGCCGAATGGGGCTGGCGGCTGATGTTCTTCTCGGGCCTCCTCACTTCGGTGGTCGGGCTGATCCTGTTCCGCAACCTCGACGAGTCGCCGATCTTCCGGGAGTTGCAGGCCCGAAAGGCCGCGCTTCGCTCGGATGGGCCGGCCGAAACCTCGCCGATCCGTTCGTTGTTCTCGCCCGCCAACCGGGCGAGCTTCGCGGTCGCGACGATGATCTCCTTCGGCGGCGGCGCGGCCTACTACCTGACATCGGGTTACCTGCCGACCGTCCTCAAGCTCGTGAACGGCGTGCCGAACGCGAGTGCCTCCATGATCCTGATCGGAGCCAACGTCGCGGCGGCGATCGGCGCCTGCGGCATGGGCGAGCTGAGCCAGCATATCGGGCGCAAACGGTCCTTCCTGGTGATGGGAGCGATCCGCCTCTTCGCCTTTCCCGCCCTCTTCCTGGCGATGGCGAACGCGACGAGCCTGCTCGGCATCGCGGCCTGCGCCTGCCTCCTCTCGCTCGTCGCCAACGCCAGCTACGGGCCGCTGCTGATCTTCCTCAACGAAAAATTCCCGACGGCGGTGCGGGCGACGGGCACGGGCCTGACCTGGAACATCGGCTTCGCCCTCGGCGGAATGCTGCCGACCCTGGTCTCCCTCGTCGCCGACGGGCCGACGCAGATTCCGATGGTGCTGGCGCTCGTCATGACCGGCGTCACCCTGGTCTATCTCGCGGGCGCCTTCCTGACAGGCGAGACGCGGGGCAATCTCGACCGGGCCTGACGACCCTCCCCGCGCGGGCGGAGCCTCCCCATGACCGGTGATCCCCTCTGGACCTTCGCCTGCGCATTCTACGGCCGGCCCGGCATCGCTGCGGCCTGCCTCGCCCTTCAGGACGAGGGGGGCGCCGACGTACCCCTGCTTCTGTACCTGATCTGGTGCGGGAGGACCGGGCGCAGGCTGGACGCCTCGGCGCTCGCCGGGGCGGAAGCCCGGATCTCCCCGTGGCGCGGCCAGGTGATCATCCCCTTACGGACGATCCGCCGGGCGATGCGGTCGGACCTCCTGCCGGGCCAAGTCACGGACTTGCTCCGCGAGCGGATCAAGGTCGCCGAGATCGAAGCGGAGCGCCTCGCCCTCGCGACCCTCTTTCAGGCCGCGCCGGTCCCGGATGCGCCAGCGAGTTCCGGCGCGGAGGCGCTCACCCTCTACGCTGCACATCTGGGCAAGCCCTGGCCGGAGGACCCGGTGCGAGTTCTCGTGACGGCGCTGGAGGAATGAGCGCCGGTCAGCCTTCTCCGCTCCGCCACCGCCGGACGCCGGGAGCGTCGATGTCGAACAAGTCGAGCACCCGGCCGATCGTATGGTCCACCATTTCGGCCAGACTCTCCGGACGCGCGTAGAAGGCCGGAACCGGTGGCGCGATGATCGCCCCCATTTCCGAGAGCGCCGTCATGGTGCGCAGGTGGCCGGTGTGGAGGGGGGTCTCCCGCACCATCAGGACGAGCCGGCGGCGCTCCTTCAGGGTCACGTCGGCGGCCCGCGTCAGCAGGCCGGATGTGACCCCGGTCGCGATCTCGGCTTGGCTTCGCATCGAACAGGGCGCCACGACCATGCCGCGGGTCCGGAAGGATCCCGAGGCGATCGAGGCTCCGATGTCGCCCTGGGCATGGGTCTTCGTCGCCAGGGCGCGGACGTCGGCGACCTTGAGGTCGGTCTCGTGAGCCAGCGTCACCTCGGCCGAGCGCGACATCACGAGATGCGCCGGGATCGCGAGATCGCGCAGGATCTCCAGGAGGCGGATCCCATAGACCACCCCCGAGGCACCCGAGATGCCGACCACGAGGGGCAGCGCTGTCATCGTTCCTCCCGACCGCGATGGGCGCGGCGACGTTGCCTGCGACAGTATCGGGGTGCGGTCGCGCGTGTCGAATAACGTCGGTTGATCGCGGTCATCAGTCCGACGAGCCTTACCCGGTGATGATATGGGCCTGGAGTGCGGTCGCCGCCGCGTTCAACTCTTCCTCCAGGATGCCGATGAAGAGCTGTGCCGCGTGGCTGAGCGGGTTCCGCGGATGGTGGATGATCACCAGCTCGCGGGCGATGCGCGGCGCGACGATGCGGTAGGCCCTGAGAGATCCGTCGGCGAGCTGACGGCTGACGGCGATGCTCGGCAGCACGGTGAAACTCGTCGAGCGCGCCACGAAGTCCGCGATCGCGGGGGGCAGATCGAGTTCGAGCTTCGGACTCAGGGTCACGTCGGCGGCGGCGACGCGGCGATCGAGTTCGAGACGAAGGCCGTGGCGGGTCGACGGCAGGACGAGATTGAGGGCGGCGAGATCCGCCATCCGCAGGGGCAGGGGCACGGGCAACGGTGTGTGGCGCCCGCCGACCACGACCATTTCCTCGTCGAGGAGGGGCGCTATGACGAGGCCGAGACGCCGGGCCGGCCGGTTGATCACCGCGAGGTCGAGGGTGCCGGCACCGACACCCTCGATGAAGGTGCTGCTGTAGCCATCGGCCAGCGACAGCTCGACCTCGGGATAGGCCGCCGCGAAGCGGACGAGGACGTTCGGTATCACGCTCATCGACAGGGACGACAGGATGCCCGCCGTGACGCGGCCCGATACGGTTTGGGACAGGCGCGCCATGACCGCCCGGGCCTCGGCGACATCCCGTTGGATCGGGTGGACCAGCCGGTGCAGCGTCCGGCCGGCGGCGGTCGGCACCATGGCCTTCGGCCGGCGTTCGAACAGGCGCTGGCCGAGTTCCCGCTCCAGCTTGGCGATCTGCATGCTGAGCGCGGGCTGGACCACGTTCATCCGCTGCGCGGCGCGGGTGACGCTGCCCTCCTCGAACAGGGCGACGAAGTAGGAGATCTGACGGAGATCCATACACGGGACCCGGGCGACGCGAGCAACGCGCCAGGGGACCACGGACGCGGCGGTCAGGGCAATTCAGACCGGGTGATGGGCGGCATCACCAATCGTTATTTTTCCCGCCTCCAGGAAGGGCTTAACGCTTCCTCCCCTGATAAGCCCGGCCGAGATGGCCCTGCCGCGAGGACAGCATGAACGCGCCCGCTCCCGTTCGTTCCCTCCGCGACTGGCTCGATCGGCTCGCCGGGGACGGGCGCCTCGCCATCGCGCGGCCGGGGATCGGCCTTCGCCACGAGACGGCGGCGGTGGCGAACCGCCTCGACGGCCGGCGGGCCAGCCTGTTTCCCCGGCCCGGAGGGCATCCGGGCACCATCGTCTCGGGCCTCGTATCGAGCCGGGCCTGGATGGCGGAGGCCCTGGGCACCTCGCAGGATCGTCTCGTCGCCCATTTCCAGCGGGCCGCCGCCCAGCCGCTCCCCTGGCACGAACGGGACTCCGCCCTTGCGCATGAGGTCGTCCACCGGGAGGGGATCGACATCCTGAAGCTCCTGCCGGTCCCAACCCTGAACGAGCACGACAGCGGCCCCTACATCTCGGCGGGTCTGATGATCTCCAGGGACCCCGAGACCGGCGTGCAGAACGTCGCCATCCTGCGCTGCCAGATCAGCGGCCCGGACAGGATCGGTGTGCTGGTCCTGCCCCGGCATACCGACACCTTCTACCGCAAGGCCGAGGCTCAGGGCCGGGGCCTGGAAGTCGCCCTCGTGGTCGGCGTCGATCCCGCCTGCCTCCTCGCCTCCCAGGCCATCGTGCCCCTCGGCCACGACGAGCTGGAGATCGCCGGGGCGCTCACCGGTCAGCCCCTCGACGTGGTCAAGTGCCTGACGAACGGCGTCCGCGTTCCGGCCAACGCCGAGATCGTGATCGAGGGCCGACTCCTGCCCGAGGTGCGCGAGCCCGAAGGGCCGTTCGGAGAGTTCCCGCAATATTACGGGGAGCGGGCGAAGCGGCACGTCATGCAGGTCGATGCGGTGACGCACCGACACGATCCGATCTTCCACATGATCGTCGGCGGCGGCCTCGAGCATCTGCTGCTGGGGGCGATCCCCCGGGAGGCCACGATCCTCGCGACGCTGCAGCGCAGCTTCCCCGGTGTCGAGGACGTGCATCTGTCGCTGGGGGGCGTCGGCCGATACCACCTCTATGTCCGCCTGCGGAAGACGCAGGAGGGCGAGGCCAAGAACGTGTTGCTCGGGGTCTTCGCCGCCCACTACGACATCAAGCACGCCGTTGTGGTCGATACGGATGTGGACATCCACGACCCGGGGGAAGTCGAGTGGGCTGTCTCGACGCGCTTCCAAGCGGACCGCGACCTCGTCGTCATTTCCCACGCCCAGGGCTCGAAGCTCGATCCCTCGGGCCGCGAGGGCGTCGGCGCGAAGATGGGCCTGGACGCGACCGTTCCGCTCGACGTGCCCCCCATGAAGTTCACGCGCATCCGTGTCCCTGGCGAAGCCGAGGTCGATCTCGACGCGGTGCTCGCGTCCGGGTCCGACTGGCGCGCGGCGGTCGGCTGATCCCGTGAACGCTCTGCCCGAAGCGGTCGACGTGTTGATCGTCGGCGGGGGCTCGGCCGGCTGCGTGATGGCCAACCGGCTCTCCGCCGACCCACGGCGCCGGGTGCTCCTCGTCGAAGCCGGCATCGATACACCGCCGGGCCGGGTGCCGCCGGAGATCCTCGACAGCTATCCGATGCCGCTGTTCCACGGCGACACCTACATCTGGCCGGGGCTCGACGCGGCGGTCACCCGCGACTCCCGTGGTCGGGTGAGGCGGCGGGCCTACGAGCAAGGTCGGGTGATGGGCGGCTCGTCCAGCATCAACGTCCAGGCGGCCAACCGTGGGTTGCCCCGCGATTACGACGCCTGGGCCGCGCTCGGTGCCGAGGGGTGGGCCTGGGAGGACGTGCTTCCGTATTTCCGCCGCCTCGAGACCGATCTCGACTGCGGCGGACCGCTGCATGGCCAGGACGGGCCACTGCCGATCCGGCGCATCCTGGAACCCGCTTGGCCACCCTTCGCCCATGCGGTGGCCCACGCCTTCGATGCGACCGGCCTGCCCCGGCGCACCGATCAGAATGGGGAGTTCGACGACGGGATCTTCCCGCCGGCCTTCTCCAACCGCGACGACGCGCGGGTTTCGGCCGCCGCCGCGTATCTCGACGCGGGGACGCGCGCCCGGCCGAATCTCGCCATCGCCGCCGGCGTCGAGGTCCGTTCGCTGGTGATGGACGGCCGCCGCGCGACCGGAGCCGTGCTCCGGCGGGGCGACGGATCCGAGCGGCGGGTGAGCGCCGCCTCCGTGGTCCTCTGCGCCGGCGCTCTTCAGTCGCCGGTTCTCCTTCTGCGTGCGGGGATCGGCCCGGGCGACGCGCTATCGGCCTGCGGAATTCCCGTCCGGCTGAATCGTCCCGGCGTCGGCGAGAACCTGCGGGACCATCCCGCCTTGACGATCGCCCAGGTCCTCCCCCGCGCGCTCCGGCTGCCCGAGACGTTCCGGCGCGCGAGCCTGCTCGCCTTGCGCTATACGTCCGGCCATCCCGGAGGCTGCGCCTCCGATATGTATCTCACCGCCTCCGCTCGTGCCGGCTGGCACACTCTCGGCGGACGCCTCGCGCTCTACTTCCTCTGGGTGAACCAGCCGCATTCGGTCGGACGCCTGCGCCTCGACCCGGAGAACCCGTCCGGCCCGCCCGACATCGACCTCGGTCTGCTCTCGGATAGCCGCGACCTCGAACGCCTCGCCTCGGGGACACGGAAGCTGCGCGACCTCGTCGTCTCGCCCGCCTTGAACCCCCGCTCCGCCGACCTGTTCCCCGCGAACTATTCCCCACTGATCCGCCGGTTGAGCGCCGTCTCCCATCGCAACCGCCGGCTCACCGGCCTTCTCGCTCCGGTGTTCGATGCACCCGCCATGCTGCGTGCCCCGCTGCTGCGCGCCGTCACAGGGGGCAACGCTTGGGCGACGTCGCTCCGGGACGATGCGGCCCTTGCCGACTTTGTCCGGAACAACGTCTTCGGGGTCTGGCATGCGAGCGGCACGTGCCGCATGGGCCGTGCCGACGATTATGGCGCGGTGGTCGATCCGGGGGGGCGCCTCATCGGCGCCGAGAACCTGTCCGTCGCCGACGCATCGGTGATGCCTCGCCTCCCCAGCGCGAACACGAACGTCCCGACCCTGATGATCGCGGAAAAGATCGCGGAGAGGATGAAGGCGGAGATGGTATGAGCCATCTCGAAACCTGCGGCACCTTCGCGATTGCCGACCTGCGACTGGAATACCATTTCGTCGGTCCGCAGCCGGACGTGGCGCCGATGCTGGTGCTGCTTCACGAAGGCCTCGGTTCCGCGATGCAGTGGGGGCCGTTGCCGGAGATCCTGGTCCAGAAGACCGGATGCGGTGTCCTGGCTTTCTCGCGGCAAGGCTATGGAGCCTCGAGCCCAGTGCCTCTGCCCCGCCGGGCCGATTTTCTCGAACACGAAGCCCGCACGATACTACCCCAGGTCCTCGACCTCGCGGGACTCCGAAGCGGCCTGCTGATCGGCCATTCCGATGGAGCCTCGATCGCGGCCCTTGCCTTGGCCGGGGGCGATACCCGCGTCCGTGGTGGCGTGTTGATCGCGCCCCACTTTTTCGTCGAGGAGGCGACGCTGGCCGGGGCGCGACGGGCCCGGGAGGCCTACGACGAGGGGGATTTGAAGGCCCGTCTCGGCCGGCGGCATGCCGATGTCGAGGGAGCCTTTCGCGGCTGGAACGACGCTTGGTTGGATCCGGCCCGGCGCGGATGGACGATCGAGACGGCCCTCGCGCGATGGACCGTCCCGGCGATCATCATCCAGGGAACGGAGGATGCCTACGGAACAGAGGCCCAGATCGCTGCAGCCCGCAGACTTTGCCCCACCGGTCTGCTGACCGTGTATGAGATGCGCAATATCGGGCACCAACCCCATCGGGAAGCCTTGGCGGAAACCGCCGACGTCATCGCTCGCTTCGTGGTTCAAGTCTTGGGAGAAGCATAGTTTTTGCCATAACGATGTCCGACTGGTTTGATTGC
>JAKONI010000244.1 GCA_022702015.1 Beijerinckiaceae bacterium
CGATCTGGCCGGTCATCATGCCGAAGAAGACCGAGGTCTTGGCCTTCTTCTGCGCGATGTCGATGGAGCCGACCCAGGCATCGTCCATCCGGTGGAAGGCCTTCAGGTTGCCGCCCGAATCCACCACGGCGATGCACATCTGCGTCCCGAGTTCCTTCGCCTTCGCCTCGGCGGCCCGGATGGCCGTGAGGGCCTGGTCGATGGTGACGTGCATGGCGTTCTCCTTCTGATGGGGCGGGCGACGCTATAGGACGCGCCGACCCTCATCAACGCAGGGGACGAGCGGGGGTTTGCAGCGCCCTCCCCTCCGGCCGGCGCGACGTCATACCTTGGCTATACGCAAGAGCTCCCAAGGTCCTCGCACCGCGCCGCCGCTGCAGAAACCTCATGTCGCAGGGATGAATACCGCCGTTTCAGCGTTAATTCAGGGTAGCCTCGTTCACCATGTCCCTCAACCAAGTCGTGGCCGTGGGCGCACACGGAACCTGTCATTTAACCTAAGCGTAAATGCTGATTACTGAGTTCGATTTCGCTGCTTTGAATCCGCAAGATCATGGGGTACACCGGTCGTATAGCGTATTCCCGTGAGTCGGACAGCGGCAGGCAAGCACCGCGCGGGACACGTATGGGGAGTCACCGTCATGTCGAGCCTCGCTGAGGCAGCGCCGTCCAGGGCGAACGGCTTTGCCGAACGCCGCGCGATCGCCCGCGCCAACGCGAACTGGTTTCGCAAGCTGGCCGTCCGCGCCCTGCGGGACGGCTGCCCCAGCGCCGCGCAGCGGGCCGCGAACGCGCGCAAGGCCGCCCGGCTCGTCCTCGCCCAGGCCCGCCGCGAGGCGGTGGTGCGGCGGATGATGGAATCGGCGGCTCAACTGGTATCCTGAGCATCTCCACCGCGCTTTGCGCTGGATCAAGGCGCTCCCTCCCGGAGCCGGGCAGGCCGGGGCTTTAGCCTCGCAGGGAGTGGATTCATGACCGACTGCGCCGTCAGGCAGGCCGTGATCGACGCGCTCGCGTCCGACCCGCGCATCGACGCCACCCAGGTCGGCGTCGCCGTGGATGGCGGCATCGTCACCCTCACCGGCCATGTGACGCGCTACGCCGCGCGGGAGGCCGCCGAGACCGCCGCCCGCAGGGTCTGCGGCGTGCGCGGCGTGGTGGATCAGGTGGCGGTGCGCCTCCCGGCCGCGCAGCGCCCCCGCGACGAGGACCTCGCCCGCCGGGCCGACCTGATCCTCCGCTGGACCATGACGCTGCCGCCGGACGCGATCCGCGTGAAGGTGCGGGAGGGCTGGATCACCCTCACCGGCACGGTGGCGGCGCCGTCCCAGAAGAACGAGGCGCAGGCCGTCGTGGCGACGGTTCCGGGCCTCCTCGGCCTCATCAACCTGATCGACGTGGCCTGAGCCCGAACGAAATCCGCCCCGGCGGGGGCCGGGGCGGATCGGATCGCGCGGGTCCTGGCGGGCGGGGGCTTACTCCGCCGCGTGCATCACCGGGGCGGCGGCGGCCGGAACCGGCTTGTTACCCAGCGTCGCGGCGAGCTTGGCCTCGTCGACCTCGCCCTCCCAGCGGGCGACGACGATGCAGGCGACCGCGTTGCCGATGAAGTTCGTCAGCGCGCGGCACTCGGACATGAACCGGTCGATGCCGAGGATGAGCGCCATGCCGACCACCGGCACCGAGGGCACCACCGCGAGCGTCGCGGCCAGCGTGATGAAGCCCGAGCCGGTGACGCCGGCCGCGCCCTTCGAGGACAGCATCGCCACGAGGAGGAGCAGCGCCTGCTCGCCGAGCGAGAGCGGGGTGTCCGTGGCCTGGGCGATGAACAGCGCCGCCATCGTCATGTAGATGTTGGTGCCGTCGAGGTTGAACGAGTACCCGGTGGGGACCACGAGGCCGACGACGGGCTTCGAGCAGCCGGCCCGCTCCATCTTCTCCAGCAGGGACGGCAGCGCCGACTCTGACGACGAGGTGCCGAGGACGAGGAGCAGCTCTTCCTTGATGTAGCGGATCAGCCGGATGATCGAGAACCCGTTGTAGCGGGCGACGAGGCCGAGCACGCCGAACACGAAGATCGCGGAGGTCAGGTAGAACGCGCCGACGAGGTAGGCGAGGTTGGCGAGCGAGGAGATGCCGTACTTGCCGATGGTGAAGGCCATCGCGCCGAAGGCGCCCAGCGGGGCGACCTTCATGATGATGTTGACGACGCCGAAGATGGCTTCCGACAGCACCTTGATGATGTCGAGCACCGGCTTGCCGCGCTCGCCCAGGAAGGCCAGCCCGAAGCCGAACAGGATCGAGAAGAACAGCACCTGAAGGATCTCGCCGCCCGCGAAGGCGCCGACCGCCGTCGTGGGGATGATGTTCATCAGGAATTCGACGATGCTCTGCTCCTTCGCCTTGCCGGCGTAGGTGGCGATCGTCTTCGGATCGAGGGACTTCGGATCGATGTGCAGGCCGTTGCCCGGCTGGAGCACGTTCGCGACGATCAGGCCCACGATGAGGGCGAGCGTCGAGAAGGTGAGGAAGTAGATCAGCGCCTTGCCGCCGACCCGGCCGACCTTCTCCAGGTTCGTCATGCCGGCGATGCCGGAGACCACGGTGAGGAAGATCACCGGGGCGATGATCATCTTCACGAGCTTGATGAACGCATCGCCGAGCGGCTTCAGGTCGGCGCCGAGCTGCGGATAGAAGTGGCCGGTGAGGATGCCGAGCGCCACCGCGACGAGCACTTGGAAGTACAGCGTGCGGTAGAACGGCTTGGGCTTGGCCGGCGGGTGCGGCGCGGTGAGAGGGGACGGGACGGCGGCCATTGCGGCATTTCCTCCAAGACGACGAACGGGGCGCCCCGGTTGGCCACGGCGATGGACCGTGGCTCCGTTGCACTTGCTTTTGGCCCCGGGGGCGGCAGTCATGCGCGGATGGCAGGACTGCGTTACTCCTGGGGAATGGCAACCGTCGTGCCAGCGGCCGGACGCGGTGTACGAATTTCTAAATGATTACGATTGTTGAATTTTCTGGATCGATTGCCGATCCGTCCGGAGTGGTTGTTCCGGGATTCCGCACGCGACCCGGTGGTGCTGTCCGGCGTTCCGCACCGGGAACCGAACGGTGACGGCACCCGCACGGCCCCTTCGGCGGCTGCTTCGGTGGCCCCCTCGCGGGCGCCTTCCGGCCCTCGTCCTCGGCCTTGGCCTCACCATCCTGGCGGCGTGGCTCGCGGGGCGGGCGGCGGAGCGCTCGGCGCTGGCCGACCTCGACCGACAGGCCCGGGCCACCCTGGTGATCCAGTCCGGGGCCCTGCGGGCGGAGATGCAGCGCCAGACCTCCCTGCCCCTGGCGCTGGCCACCGATCCCGAGATCGCCGCCGTCCTGCGCCCGGAGGCCGAGCCGGCCCTCGCCGGGCGGGTGAGCGCGCGCTTGGCCGAGATCGCCGGGGCCACCGGCGCGGCGGTGATCTACGTGATCCGGCCGGACGGGCTCACCGTCTCGGCGAGCAACGCGGGGGAGGAGCGCAGCTTCGTTGGGCGCAACTACGCCTTCCGCCCCTACTTCCGGGAGGCCGTCGCCGCCGGCTCCGGCGCCCAGTTCGCCCTCGGCACGGTGAGCGGACGGCCGGGCTTCTACCTCTCCCGGCGGGTCGGCGACGGCGCCGGGGTGGTGGTGGTGAAGATCGAGTTCGAGGGGGTGGAGGCGGCATGGCGGGCGGCGCACGAGGCGCTGTTCGTCACCGATTCCCGGGGGATCGTGCTGGTGGCGAGCGACCCCGCGTGGCGCTTCCGCACCCTGGAGCCCCTGGACGCGGAGGCGCAGGAGAGCATCCGCACCGCCCTCGAATTCGGCGACGCGCCGCTCTCGGCCATGCCCCTGTTCCCCGCCCCCGACGGGCTGGTGCGGGTCGGCCGCGGGGCCGAGCCGGCCCGCCTCGTCCTGAAGCGCGACGCCCCCGTGGGGGAGGCCGACTGGCGCATCCACAGCCTCACCCCGATCACCGGCGCCGTCGCCCGGGAGCGGGACCAGGCCCGGCTGATCGCCGTGCTGGCGATGGGGCTCGCGGGCTCGGGCGTGGCGGTCTGGTTGAGCCGGCGCGCCCGCACCCGCCAGCGCCTCGCGGAGGCGGCGATCCGGGGGGCCGAGTTGGAGGCGCGGGTGGCCGAGCGCACCCAGGCGCTCAGCGCCGCCAACGGCCGCCTGCGGCAGGAGATCGCCGAGCGCCGCCGCTCGGAGGCGGAGCGCGAGCGGCTGGGGCGGGAACTCGCCCAGGCCGGGCGGCTCGCCGCCCTGGGGCAGTTCGCCGCCAGCATGGCGCACGAGATCAACCAGCCGCTGGCCGCGATCCGCTCCTATGCCGACAACACCGGCAAGCTGATGGAGCGGGGCCGGGTGGCCGACGCGGTGGAGAACGTGGCGGCCATCGGCCGACTCACCGACCGGATCGGCGCCCTCACCCGCCAGTTGAAGGGTTTCGCCCGCCGGGCCTCGGGCCGCCGGGAGCCGGTGCCGGTGGAGGCCCTCCTGCGGGGCGCCCTGGAGGTGGCCGCCGCCCGCGCCGAGGCGGAGGGCACGCCGCTCACCGTCGAGGCCGCCCCGGACCTCGCGGTGATCGGCGACGGCCCCCGGCTGGAACAGGTGCTCGTGAACCTCCTTCAGAACGCCCTGGACGCGGTGGCCGGACGCCCCGCCCGCCGGGTGGCGGTGTCGGTGGCGGCGGAGGGCGAGCGCGTGGAAATCGCGGTGCGCGACGACGGGCCGGGTATCCCGGAGGCGGTGCGGGGCCATATCTTCGAGCCGTTCTTCACCACGAAGGCGGATGGGCTGGGGCTCGGCCTCGCCATCAGCCGCGGCATCGTCGAGGAATGCGGCGGCACGCTCACGGTGGCGGACGCGCCCGGCGGCGGCACCATCTTCCACATGGCGCTGACGCGGGCGGCGCTGGCCGAGGGCCGGGTGGAGGAGAGCGCATGAGCGGGGACGCGGCCGAGCGCGTCGTCTTCATCGACGACGAGGAGGATGTCCGCCGCGCCAACCGGCAGAGCCTGGAACTCGACGGGCTGACCGTCGAGACCTTCGGCGACGCGGAGTCGGCGCTCTCCGCGATCCTGGCCGCGCCGCCGGGGGTGGTGGTCTCGGACGTGCGCCTGCCGGGCGCCGACGGGCGCGCCCTGCTCGACCGGCTGCACCGGGCCGACCCCGACCTGCCGGTGATCCTCATCACCGGCCATGGGGACATCTCCATGGCGGTGGCCGCCCTGCGCGGGGGCGCGCTCGACTTCCTGGCCAAACCCTACCCCGCCGACGCCCTCGTCGCCTCGGTGCGCCGGGCCTTGGAGCGCCGCCGCCTCGTGGTGGAGAACCGCCGCCTGCGGGCGAGCCTCGACGCGGCGCTGGACGAGGACCCCGCCTTCCTCGGCGTCTCGCCGGAGATCGTCCGCCTGCGCCGCCTCGTGCGCGACGTGGCGGCGGCGGATGTGGACGTGTTGGTGCTGGGGGAGACCGGCTCGGGCAAGGAGGTGGTGGCCTCGGCCCTCCACCGCTGGAGCCGTCGGGCCGAGCGCAACTTCGTCGCCATGAACTGCGGGGCGCTGCCCGACAGCGTGGTGGAGAGCGAGTTGTTCGGCCACGAGGCGGGGGCCTTCACCGGCGCCCTGAAGCGCCGGATCGGGCGGATCGAGCACGCGCAGGGGGGCACCCTGTTCCTCGACGAGATCGAGAGCATGCCCCTGCCGCTTCAGGTGAAGCTGCTCCGGGTGCTCCAGGAGCGGACGGTGGAGCCGCTCGGCACCAACGAGGTCCGCCCCGTGGACATGCGGGTGGTGGCCGCCACCAAGGTCGATCTCGGCCTGGAGGCGGCGCAGGGCACCTTCCGCGATGACCTCTACCACCGGCTCAACGTCATCACGATCGCCATCCCGCCCCTGCGGGACCGGCGGGAGGACGTGACGCTGCTGTTCCAGCATTTCCTGGCGAAGGCGGCGACCCGCTTCGGCCGGGAGGCGCCTCCGGTGACGCGGGCGGTGCGCGACCACCTCCAGCGCCATGCCTGGCCGGGGAACGTGCGCGAACTCGGCCACTTCGCCGAGCGCTGCGCCCTGGGCTTCGCCCCCGAGGAGAAGGCGGCCGAGCCGGGCCCCACCCGGACGTTGGCCGAGCATGTGGACCGCTTCGAGCGGGACCTGATCCGGGACGAGCTGATCGTCGCCGGCGGCGACGTGCGGCTGGCGGCGGAGGCCCTGGGGACCCCGCGCAAGACCCTCTACGACAAGATCGCCCGGTATGGGCTGGTGCCGACGGATTACCGGTAGCGGGCCGATGTCCCCTCCCCCCGCCCACGGGGAGAGGGGAGGCTACCCCGCCATCGCCATCGCCCGCTCCACGCCCTCCCGCGAGCCGAGGACGGCGGCCTTCTCCGCGCGGGTGAGGGACATCCAGGCCGGTTCCAGCCTGTCCGCGTCGGCGAGCTTGGCGAGCCCCACCACGAGGGCGGCATCGATCGGGCCCTGGCCCCGCTGCCGGGACGGCGGCAGGGACGCCAGATGCTGCGCCCGGAGCGCGGGATCGCGGATCAGGCGGGCCATCGCGTCCTCCTCCGGCTCGCGGACCAACTCCTGATAGAGCCCCACCGCCCGGGTGAGGGCGGCGGGCGGGGTGGCCTCCTCCACGGTCCGCAGCAGGCCGAGGCGGCGGAGCGCCCGGCCCGCCCGGCGGCTCGACGTCAGCAGGACGAGGGGCACGGCGAGACCCAGGCCGACCAGCACGGGCGTCATCCAGAGGAACAGGGGCGTCGAGACCGCGTAGGCCGCCCCGGCCAGGATCAGGCCGAAGACGGTGTACCGCCAGTAGCCGGCGACCACCGCGCCCAGCGGCACCCGCCCGTCGTCCCGGCGCTGGGCGTTCCAGCCGGAATCCCGGCCGAGCAGCACCCCCACCACCGCCGAGGACTGGATCAGCATCGCCACGGGGGCGATCAACCCGCCGAGCAGCGTCTCGATCAGCATGCCGAGGAAGGCCCGCCCCGCCCCGCCGCTGGCCCGGCGCGCCCGGGAATCGAACACCAGGGCCAGGTAGGCCATCAGCTTCGGCGCCAGGAGCACCGCCATCGTCGCCCCGAACAATTGCCCGGCGAGCACCGGATCGACCTTCGGCCAGTTCGGGAACAGGGACCGCCCGTCGCCGAAATATTCCGGCCGGACGAAGCGCGACTGGAGGGAGATCAGCACGCCGGCGAGCAGGAAGATCAGCCACAGGGGCGAGGTGACGTAGCTGCCGATCCCCATCAGCAGGTGCAGCCGGCTCACCCAGTGCAGGCCCCGGGCCGGCAGCACGGCGGCGTGCTGAAGGTTGCCCTGGCACCAGCGCCGGTCCCGGACGGCGACGTCGGTGAGGGAGGGCGGCCCCTCCTCGAAGCTGCCGGCGAGGTCGGGGGCCATGCGCACGGCCCAGCCGCCCCGGCGGATCAGGGCGGCCTCCACGAAGTCGTGGCTGAGGATGTGCCCGCCGAAGGGCGTGCGGCCGGGCAGGACCGGCAGCCCCGCCTGCGCCGCGAAGGCCTCCGTGCGGATGATGGCGTTGTGGCCCCAGTAATTGCCCTCGGTGCCGTGCCAGCGGGCGATGCCGAAGGCGATGAGCGGACCGTAGACCCGCCCGGCGAACTGCTGCATCCGGGCGAACAGGGTGGTGCCGTTGACGATGACCGGGAGCGTCTGGATGAGGCCCGCCTGCGGGTCCGCCTCCATCATCCCCGCGAGGCGCACGATGGTCTCGCCCTCCATGACGCTGTCGGCGTCGAGGATCAGCATGAGGGGATAGGCGCCGCCGAACCGCGTCACCCAGTCGGCGATGTTGCCGGCCTTCCGCTCGGTGTTCTTCGGGCGCCGCCGGTAGAAGATCCGCCCGTGCCCGCCGGTCCGCTCCCGGAGCGCCAGGAAGGCCGCCTCCTCGGCGATCCACACGTCCGGGTCGGTGGTGTCGCTCAGGAGGAAGATGTCGAACCGGTCGAGCCGCCCGGTGGCCGCGAGGGACTCGTAGATCGCCTGGAGACCCGCCGCGACCCGGGCCGGGTGCTCGTTGTAGCAGGGCATGAGGAGGGCCGTGGGCGTGCCGAGGTCCGGCAGCGGCCCGGCCTCCAGCTGCGTCCGGCGCCGGGCGAGCATGGCGACGAGGCCGCCGAGCGCGCTGGTGAAGGCGAGGCTGATCCAGGCGAACAGGATCACGAACAGCCCGAGCACCGTCCAGCCCAGGATGCTCTGCCCCGCCCCGTTCAGCACGAGGTACATCTGGCGGCCCCCGAGCGCCGTCATCGCCACGGCGCCGCCGAGGACGAGAAACCGGCGCAGGGCGAGGCCCGGCGGGGGAACGGGCGCCCGGCCCCCGCGCTCCGGGGCGGCCCGCAGCGACTGCACCGGCATCGCCAGGGGCGAGGGGGGCGGCAGGGACGGGAAGGCGGGGGACGCGGCGGGGGGCGCGTCCATCAGGCGGTCCAGCGGTAGAGCCAAGTTTCCGAGACCGGCCCGCCCTCTCCCACCAGGAGGCAGCGCAGTTCGGCGAGCTTGGCGCCCCCGTGGATGAGGTGGAAGCTGATGCGCCAGCCCCCCGTCTCCGGGTTGGGCAGGGCCGAGACGTTCGTGACCTTGCCCGCGCTGGTGGAGACCTCGGGCCGGAAGCCCGCCTCCTCGCCCTTCCCCTTCACGGCCTCGCCCACGACATCGACCACGACGATGTGGCTCCCCTCCTCCGGGCCGGCCCCGATCAGGGTGGTGGTGACCCGGGCGAGCGGCGTCGGCCACGGCGTGTCCCAGGCCCAGTGCATCCGGTAGGTGAACTGGTACTCGCCGTTGGCGGCGAGCTTCTCCTTGGGGCGCCAGAAGGCGACGATGTTGTCGTTGGTCTCGTTGGGCGTGGGGATCTCCACGAGGTCGATGGCCCCCTGGCCCCAGTCGCCGATCGGCTCGATCCAGAGGCTCGGGCGCTTCTCGTAGCGGGCCTCCAGATCCTGGTAGTCCGCGAAGGCGCGGGCCCGCTGCATCAGGCCGAAGCCCTTCGGGTTGGCCTGACCGAACACGCTGAACTGCAGGTCCACCGGGTTGGTGAGCGGCCGCCAGAGCTGCTCCCCCTGGCCGGTCCACATCTGGAGGGCCTGCGAGTCGTGCACCGCCGGGCGCCACTCGTCGAACCGCCGGGCCTCCTTGGGGCCGAGCATGTACATGCTGGTGAGGGCGGCGATGCCGGGCTCGGCGATGTCGACCCGGGGATAGAGTACGCTCTCCACGTCGAACACCGTGGCCGCGCCGGGCCGCACGGTGAAGCGGTAGGCACCGGTGACGCTCTCGCTGTCGAGGAGGGCGTGGATGACCAGGGCGGGGGCGTCGGGCCGGGGCCGTTCCAGCCAGAACGCCCGGAAGCGGGCGAATTCCTCGCCCTTGGCGTTGCCCGTGCCGATGGCCAGGCCTCGGGCGGAGAGGCCGTATTGCTGGCCCTTGGTGATGGCGCGGAAATAGCTCGCGCCGAGGAAGGCGCAGAGCTCGTCGCTGTCGCCGCCATTCGCGCCGGGGGTGTGGACCCGGAACCCGGCGAAGCCGATCGGCTCCGTGACCCGCAAGGTCGGGTCGTCGTAGCTGAACAGGTCGGGGTTGTAGGGCACCGCCGTGGCCGTGCGATCGACCACCTCGAAGATGTCCACTCCCGCGCGGTACAGGAAGCCCCGGGGGAAGAACTGCACCTCGAAGGGCAGCTTCTGATCGCGCCAGAGGGCGCGCTCCCTGCGGAAGCGGATGCCCCGGTACTGATCGTAGGTGACGGCGTTGAGCGCGGCGGGCAGGTCCGTCGGGGGGGCCTTGTAGGGCTGCTTGGAGAGCGCCTGGGCGAGGCGGCGGACGGTGGAGGCCTCGAAGGGCCCCGGCGTCGGCGTTCCGGGGGCGGGACGGGGCGCGGCCTGCTCGGCCTGGGCCTCGCCCACCGCGAAGGCCGAGCCGATCAGGCTCAGCAGCGTGGCGCCGGATCCGCCGAGGAGGACGTTGCGTCGGTGCACGGGCAGAATTCTCGTCAAGGGGTCAGGGAACGACAGATATGGCCAAGCCGGTATGATGGTTCCGTGAACGACGCGGGACGCGGCCCGTCCCGCGCGCCGCCGCCTCAACGGAGGACGCCTTCGGCCAGGGCGCGCTGGATGCCGCGGACGTCGCTGCCCTTCCTCAGGGTCCGCGCGATCGGCTCCGCCGTGCCCGAGACCCAGATCCTCAGTTCGGCGTCGAGGTCGAAGGTCCCGGCGGTCTCCACCGAGAACCGCACGATCGCCCGATAGGGCACCGACATGAACTCGACCTTGCTGCCGGTGACGCCCTGCACGTCGATCAGCAGCAGGCGCCGCTCCGTGAAGACGAATACGTCCCGGATGATCTTGAAGGCGAGTCGCGCCGTCTCGCCGGGGATGAGGATGCCGTCGAGCCGGCGTTCGAGGGAGGCGGTGTCCACCGCCGTCCCGTGTCCGAGCAGTCCATCGAGCAGACCCATCGCCCCCTCCCCTCCGCGTGCCTCCCGGCAAGATGAGGAGGGGCGGCGGCGGCGCAAGGGGACCGGCAGGAGGCGATCTTCGACGCGGGGTTCTTCCCCCCAGCCGCCGCCGTGCGATGATGGGCACGAGGAGACTCACCGGCATGCACGACGGCGACGACCACCCCCACCCCCATTCCCACGACGACCACGGACCTCACGGGCACGACCCCGCGGGCGGCGCGCGCTGGAAGCACGACGGCGTGCGGGTGATCCCCGGCGACCAGCTCGACGCCAACACCGCGCAGACGCCGGGCATGTTCCGCCAGGCGGCGGTCAACGCCGCCCGGGTCGGCGCCCAGAAGATCTGGGCCGGCACGGTGGCGATCCAGCCCGACGCCAAGACCGGCGTCCATCACCATGGCGAGTTGGAGAGCGTGATCTACGTCGTCTCCGGCAAGGCCCGGATGCGCTGGGGCGAGCGCCTCGAATACGTGGCCGAGGCGGGGCCGGGGGACTTCATCTTCGTGCCGCCCTTCGTGCCCCACC
>JAKONI010000257.1 GCA_022702015.1 Beijerinckiaceae bacterium
CGAAATATTGCGGATGGTCGAGATAGGCGCCCAGGTCGGCATAGCCGAGGAGCACGTCCGCCGGGTGTCCGTCGCGATCCGGCACGTCGAGGCAGCGGAGCGCCGCGCCCCAGGTGATGATCCGCGCGGTGAGGGTGCCGTTGGCGAGGATCACCTCCTCCACCACCCGGCCATCGGGCAGGGTGCCGAAGGGTTTCCGCGCGGCCTCCCCCGCCACGACGGCCACGTCCTGTATCGCCGGCGTCCCGTCCACCATTCCGTGTCCTCCCCGGCGTCGCCTTCGCCGGATGGACCCGTTCTATACTCAGACAAATAAGCTGACAATCGCAGCGGAGCGGCGCCTCCGCGAACACGAAAAAGGGCACGGAGGAGACCTCCGTGCCCCAGTTCCGGCCAGCCCCGACGAGTCGGGACCGGCGCGGTGAAATGCGATCCTAGTAGGTGCCGAACTTGTAGTTCACACCGGCGCGGATCACGGCGAACTCGGTGTCGCGGCGGATGTTGGCCGGGCCGGCAACCACGGTCACGCCCTGGGAGCCGGTGGTGACCAGCTGGCCGAGGTTGTTGGTGGCGAAGGCGCCGGCAGCGTTGCGGTTGCGGTCCAGGTTCACGTACAGGCCTTCCACCTTCACCGTCACGGCGGAGGAGCGGAAGAAGTTCAGGAACGAGTCGGTCGGGAGAGCGTACTCGATACCGCCGCCGACGGCGTAGCCGGTCTGGAAGTCATCGGAGCTGACGCCGCTGCCGAACTGACGGCCGCCGCCCGCGCCGTAGGCGAAGCCGCCCGTGGCGTAGAACAGGGTGCGGTCGAAGGCGTAGCCGAGGCGGCCGCGCACGGTGCCGAAGTAGTCGAGGCCCGACAGGCCGTTCGGGTTGAAGATCAGCGTGCCGGGGACGATGGCCGCGCCGTTGGCGCCGATGGCGGAGAAGCGGTTCCGCTGGCGGCCGAAGTCAGCGTACTGGGCGTCGGCTTCGATACCGACGACCACGCCCGAACCCGGGGTGAACTGGTAGTTGTAGCCGATCTGACCACCGCCGACGAAGCCTTCGTTGTTGCGGCTGTTCGAGAAGGCGAGGACGCCCGGGACGTTGCCGCCGTTCGGGCCGGCGAAGATGCCGGTGCCGGCATTCACGCCGACGACGGTCGGGGCGGTGGACGACGAGGCATCGAAGCCGTAGCCGGCGTTGAAACCGGCGTAGAAGCCCGTCCAGGTGAAGACCGGAACCGGCGTGAAGACCGGCGGCGGGGCGGCGCGACGGGGAAGGTCGGCGGCCGAGGCGGCCACGGTCATGCCGGCAAGAACGGTCGATGCAAGGAGAAGCTTGGTCATTGGGTCACTGCGTCCTGGGTTGGCTTAGGCCGGCGGCCTTCTAGGCGCTTGAGGCGAACGGGTCTGTCGCTTTCCTGCAACAAGCTGGGTCAGATTAACCAGACCGGGTCAACGAAAGGTGAAGGTTATGCAGTCGTAACGGCATTAGCCGAAGCGATGTGTTCCACCGCACACCGTTTGTTGCAGTAGTCGAACGGCGCCGACTTGTGGGACATTCCGGCCGCCAATGCGGCGGAACGGAGGCGTTCAGTGCGGAACATTATCGCGCGGGTCTCGACTGTGCCGTCGGCGGAGCGTTTTATTTCGGTACGCATCCGCCTCCACCGGGCGGGCGGGGGCTAGCGGTCCCTTAACCGTGTCCACCGGAGGGCGCCGTCCTCCTGTGCGCCCCTGGCCGGGCGTCGCCTGCCCGGTTCTCGCCCGGCCCTGCGGCGGCGTCATCCCAGGCTTCCTCTGCCCACGAGATTGACAAGTCGCCGCAAGGCTATACGTGAAGAGGAGATCGCTCGGCGGTCGCGCGAACGTCCGTGCGTCCGCTCAATCCCGGATCGTTGCCGCGACGATGTCCATCGCGCCGGCCGGGTGCGCAGTAGTTGCCGACACGAAATGCCGTTCTCAGATCTCGGACTGAGTGAGAAAGTCCTGCAGGCCGTCACGACGGCGGGCTACACCGAGCCGACGCCGATCCAGGCCGAGGCCATCCCCCATGTGCTGGCGCGCCGGGATGTCCTGGGCATCGCCCAGACCGGGACCGGCAAGACGGCGGCGTTCACGCTGCCGATGCTCACCATGCTGGAGACCGGCCGCGCCCGCGCCCGGATGCCGCGCACCCTCATCCTCGAGCCGACCCGCGAACTCGCGGCGCAGGTGGAGGAGAGCTTCGAGCGCTACGGCACCAACCACAAGCTCAACGTCGCCCTGATCATCGGCGGTGTCTCGTTCGCCGATCAGGATGCCAAGCTCACCCGTGGCACCGACGTGCTGATCGCCACCCCAGGCCGCCTGCTCGACCATTTCGAGAGGGGCAAGCTGCTCCTCACCGGCGTCGAACTCCTCGTCATCGACGAGGCCGACCGGATGCTCGACATGGGCTTCATCCCCGATATCGAGCGCATCGTGAAGATGGTGCCATTCACCCGGCAGACGCTGTTCTTCTCCGCGACCATGCCGCCCGAGATCGAGCGGCTGGCGGACATGTTCCTGCACACCCCGCAGCGGATCGAGGTGGCCCGCGCCTCCTCGACGGCGACGACGATCACCCAGCGCCTCGTGGCGACGGGCTCCGAGGACTACGCCAAGCGCGAGCGCCTGCGGCAACTCATCCGGGGTGAGGATGGGCTGACCAACGGCATCATCTTCTGCAACCGCAAGCGCGACGTGGCGACCTTGCAGAAGTCCCTGGTGAGCCACGGGTTCGACGCCGCCGCCCTCCACGGCGACATGGATCAGCGGTCCCGCACGACGGCTCTCGACGCATTCCGCAACGGCGAGACCAAGATCCTCGTGGCCAGCGACGTGGCGGCGCGTGGGCTCGACATCCCGGCGGTGAGTCACGTCTTCAACTTCGACGTGCCACGCCATCCCGAGGACTATGTCCACCGGATTGGCCGGACGGGCCGTGCGGGCCGTTCGGGGGCCGCCTTCACCCTCGTCACGCCCGACGACGACCGTTCGCTAAGCGCCATCGAGACCCTGATCGGGCAACCGATCCCCTGGTTCGACGGAGATCTCTCCACCCTGGGCTCCGCCGATGCCGAGCCGCGCACCCGTCACCGGGGCCGGTCGAGCGACGGCCGTCGCAGCCGTGGCGAGCGCAAGACTACCTCCGGCGAGGGCCGCGAGCGCGGGGGCTCCAGCGAGGGCCGCGAGCGTACCGCGACGGGCGAGGGCCGCGAGCGCGGGGGCTCCAGTGAGGGCCGCGAGCGCACCGCGACGGGCGAGGGCCGCGAGCGCAGGGGCTCTAGCGAGGGCCGCGAGCGCACCACGGCGGGCGAGGGCCGTGAGCGCAGGAGCTCCGGCGAGACCCGCGAACGTGCGAACGCCGCCGAGGGTCGTGAGCGTAGCCCGTCTAGGGCGCCCCGCGCTGAAGCCGCCGCCACCCCGAAGCCGGAACAGGCCCGGCGGGAGGCTCCCAGGCGTCAGACCCCCCGGGCCGAGCGCGGGGCCGATCGCGAGGAGGAGACGCCCGTGGGCCTCGGCTCGCACGTGCCCGCCTTCCTGCTGCGCCCTGCCACCGCCAAGCGCGACAGGTAGCCGGTTCTGACGTAGATGGCAGGGCCGCCCCTGGGCGGCCCGCTTTTGTTTGGAGGCTCCCGTACCACGCGGTCGGGTGGGAGCCTTCGCCGCCCCTTCATCCCGAATCCGCGTTGCGACCGGGAATCGCGCCCCGAGGGCCGCATGGTCGGCCCCCTGTCGCACGGGACCTGGCGCTCTTGCGGGCACGTCAAATCCCTATTGGATTTCGCCACAACGGCTCGATGGTGCCCAATTAAGTGTTGCGGTCTTAACCCACTGTGTACCATCGATGCGTCACCCTGACGGGGCATGGGGCTGCCTCGAAAGGCCGCTCCCTTCGGCAGGACGAGGATGAGCCAGGA
>JAKONI010000259.1 GCA_022702015.1 Beijerinckiaceae bacterium
CGTCTCGATGGCGATCTTCACCTTGGTGCCGACGCCGTCGTTGGCCGCCACCAGGATCGGATCGCGGAAGCCCGCCGCCTTCAAGTCGAACAGGCCGCCGAAGCCACCGATCTCCGCGTCCGCTCCGGGGCGCCGGGTCGAGCGCACCAGGGGCTTGATCGTCTCGACCATGGCGTTGCCGGCGTCGATGTCGACGCCCGCCTGCGCGTAGGTGAGACCCTTGCCGTCCGCCGTCATGCCAGCGCCATCCCGCATTGAGTGTGGGTCCGCTCTAGTGCCCTGACCGCCGGAGGGGAAGCCGGTTCGGCGCGGGGCGGGCGCCTTTCCCGTGGTTCAGGCTTGACCTGAGCCCCCCTCGATCCCCACCCTCGCGACCGATGTCACACGATACACCACCCCGGCAGTTGACCTTCGACCTGCCCTTCGACCCCCGCTACGGCCGCGAGGATTTCCTGGTCGGGGACGCCAACGAGGCGGCCTACGGCCTGATCGAGGCGTGGCCGAACTGGCCCGACCGGGTCCTGGTGCTGACGGGGCCCGCCGGCAGCGGCAAGAGCCACCTCGCGGCGATCTGGGCGGAGCGGGCGCATGCCTGGACGGTGTCCGCCGCCGCCGTCACCCATGACCGCGTGCAGCATCTCGCGTCCAACGGCGCCCTCGTCGTGGAGGATGTGGACAAGCCGGAGGGCCGTGACGAGGCGGCGCTGTTCCACCTGCTCAACCTCGTGCGGGAGCGGGGAAGCCCCGTCCTCATCACCAGCGGCCTGCCCATTGACGCCCTCAAGCTGGCGACGGCCGACCTGCGCTCGCGCCTGCGCCTCGCGCCCGGCGCGGCGATCGAGGCGCCGGACGACGCCCTCCTGCGGGCGGTGCTGGTGAAGCTGTTCGTGGACCGGCAACTCATCGTCGATCTTGGGGTAATCGAGGCCGTCGCCCTGCGGATCGACCGCTCCCTCGGGCGGGCCCGGGACGTGGTGGCCGAACTCGACCGTGACGCCCTCGGGCGCGGCCGTCGCATCAGCCGCCCCCTGGCTGTCGCCGTCCTGCGGCGGATGGGGCTCGACGACGAGGCCCCGGAGGCCGACCTTTAAGGCGGAGCCCCCGGCTCCCCCCTCTGTCATGGAACTGTCGTGACGGCGGGGAGACTGGGGTGGTATGGGGCGCGCCAATTCCGGCGGCACGCTGATGGGACACTCACATGGATTCGACCCCCAAATCCCTCGACCGTAAGGACGAACGGGATTCTGCGGAGGGGTCGGCCCCCACGGCGGGGCCCGCCGCTCCCGCCCGCAGGCCAGCCTCCCCCCGCCGCCCGGCGCCGAAGGTGGCGCCGGTGAATGACACCGGCGACGAATGGCCCGCCGCCCCCGCCATCGCCGAGGCGCCGGAGCCCCCGGCCAGCCCCTCCCGCGAGACGGTGGTGGAGGCCGGCCGGAGCCTGCGCCATCAGCCGGAGCGGTTCGTGAACCGGGAGCTGTCCTGGCTCCAGTTCAATCGGCGGGTGCTGGAGGAGGCCTCGAACCCGAACCATCCGCTGCTGGAGCAACTTCGCTTCCTGTCGATCTCGGCGAACAACCTCGACGAGTTCTTCATGGTGCGCGTCGCCGGCCTGCACGATCAGGTCCGGGCGGGTATCACCGTGCCCTCCCAGGACGGCCTCAGCCCGTCCGAGCAGTTGACCCGGATCGGCGCCGAGGTGGCCTCGTTGGCCGCCGACCAGCAGGCGCGCTGGCGGGAGCTGCGCCAGGAACTGCACACCGCCGAGATCGACCTCGTGGAGCCCGCCGACCTGTCGGGCGATCAGGCGGCGTGGCTGGAGGATTACTTCCTCACTTACGTGTTTCCGGTCCTGACCCCGCTCGCCATCGACCCGGCGCACCCGTTCCCCTTCATCCCTAACCTTGGCACCACCCTGGCCCTGATGCTGGTCCGCCCCCGCGACGGGCGGGTGCTGCGGGCGCTGATCCGCATGCCCGGCCTGCTCGACCGGTTCGTGCGGCTCCCGGCCTCGGAGAGCGATGCCCAGGCCCGGTTCATCGCCATCGAGCAGGTGATCGTGATGTTCACCGCCCGGCTGTTTCCGGGCTACCTCGTGAAGGGGCAGGGGGCCTTCCGGGTGGTGCGCGACTCCGACCTCGAAATCGAGGAGGAGGCCGAGGATCTCGTCCTGCACTTCGAGTCCGCGCTCAAGCAGCGTCGGCGCGGCGTGGTGATCCGCATCGAGGTCGAGGCCGGCATGTCGGAGGAACTGCGCAACTTCGTCGTGGACGAACTGGAAATCTCGTCCGACGCGGTGTTCCTCGTGGAGGGGATGCTCGCCATCAACGAGCTGTCGCAGATCGTCGGGATCGACCGACCGGACCTCAAGTTCAAGCCCTACGCCCCGCGCTTCCCCGAGCGCATCCGCGAGAGTGGCGGCGACGTCTTCGCGGCGATCCGGCAAAAGGACTTCATCGTCCATCACCCCTACGAGTCCTTCGACTCCGTGGTGCAGTTCCTGGCGCAGGCCGCCCGGGATCCGAACGTCATCGCCATCAAGCAGACCCTCTACCGCACCTCCTCCAACTCACCGATCGTCGCGGCGCTCGCTGAGGCGGCGGAACTCGGCAAGTCCGTCACCGCCCTGGTGGAGCTGAAGGCGCGCTTCGATGAGGAGGCGAACATCCGTTGGGCGCGCAACCTGGAGAAGGCGGGCGCGCAGGTGGTCTTCGGCTTCGTGGAGCTGAAGACCCACGCCAAGCTGTCGATGGTGGTGCGCCGGGAGGGCGACCGCCTCGTCACCTACTGCCACGTCGGCACGGGCAATTATCACCCCATCACCGCCCGGATCTACACCGACCTGTCGTTCTTCACGGCCGACCCCGCCGTGGCCCGGGACGTCAGCCGGATCTTCAACTTCATCACCGGCTACGCCGAGCCCGCCCAGCTCGAACGCATGGGCGTCTCGCCGCTGACCCTCAAGAACCGGCTGCTGGAGCACATCGAGGCGGAGGTCGCCCACGCCAAGGCCGGCCGCCCGGCGGCGATCTGGATCAAGTGCAACTCGCTGGTGGATGCCCAGATCATCGACGCGCTCTACGATGCGTCGACGGCGGGGGTGCAGATCGACTGCGTGGTGCGCGGCATCTGCTGCCTGCGGCCGGGTATCCCCGGCCTGTCCGAGACGATCCGGGTGAAGTCGATCGTCGGGCGCTTCCTGGAGCACGGGCGCATCTACGCCTTCGGCAACGGGGTCGGGCTGCCGCACCCGAAGGCGATCGTCTATATCTCGTCGGCGGACCTCATGAGCCGCAACCTCGACCGGCGGGTGGAGGCCCTGCTGCCGATCACGAATCCGACGGTGCATCAACAGGTGCTCGATCAGATCATGCTGGCGAACCTCCTCGACAACCGGCAGAGCTGGCGCGTACTGGCGTCGGGCGGATGCGAGAGGATCCAACCGTCCGATGGGGAGGAACCCTTCAACGCCCACAAATACTTCATGACCAACCCAAGCCTGTCCGGGCGGGGGAAGTCGTCGAAGAAGTCCAGCCCCCGGGCGCTCAGCCGACGCGCCCAACGGGGATAGATGCCGCCGGGGGCGCCGACCCGGACGGGGCTCGGCGCTCCAGCGTCCCTTGACGCAAACGACTAGGACCGAACCGCTTGGCAAGCCCCAGCGCACTCCTCGCCACCGCCGAGGCCGCAGACTATTCGGCCGCCGACGCCTCCCGGCCCGTGGCCATCATCGATATCGGCTCCAACTCCGTGCGGCTCGTTGCCTATGACGGGCTCACCCGGGCGCCGACCCCGCTCTACAACGAGAAGGTCCTGTGCGGCCTCGGGCGCAACGTCTTCACCACCGGCCGCCTGAACGATGAGGCGGTCACTCGGGCTCTGGCGGCGCTCAGCCGGTTCCGCATCCTCTGCCGTACGATGCGCGCCTCGCGCGTCTTCGTCCTGGCGACGGCGGCGGCCCGGGACGCCCAGAACGGCCCGGATTTCCTGCGCGCGGCGGAGGCGGCTTGCGGGCACGAGATCCACCTCCTCTCCGGCCGGCGGGAGGCCGAGCTTTCGGCGCTCGGCGTGGTGTCCGGGTTCCACGCCCCGGACGGGGTGGTGGGCGACATGGGCGGCGGCTCCCTCGAACTCGTCGATGTGCGCGGCGCGGTGGTGGGGCAGGGGGTGACGATGCCGTTGGGGGGCCTCACCCTCCAGGACCTGTCCGGGGGCTCGATCAAGAAGGCCGGCAAGCTCGTGCGCGAGCACATGCGCAAGGCGGCGCCGCAACTCGAGATCCTGAAGGGCCGGACCTTCTACGCGGTGGGCGGGACCTGGCGGGCTATCGCCCGCCTGCATCAGGCGGCACGGGGCTACCCGGTCCACGTGATGCACGGCTACACCGTGGATCCCACCGACGAACTGAGCTTCCTCCAGATCGTCGAGCAGACGGACGCATCGTTGTTGCAGGACGTAGAGGCGGTGTCCGAGGCGCGGCGGCCCCTCCTCGCCTACGGCGCCCTGGTGCTGGAGGAGATCATCCGCGTCGGTCGGCCGAGGGCCGTGGCGATCTCGGCCTCCGGCGTCCGGGAGGGCCTGCTGTTCGAGCAGCTCGACCGGGATACCCGGCTCGCCGACCCGCTGCTCACCTCGGCGGCGGAGTTCAACATCCTGCGGGCGCGGGCCCCCCGGCACGGGACCGAGCTGATCACCTGGACCGACCGTTTCATCGCCGATCTCGACGCGCCGGAAACCGCCGACGAGCGCCGCCTGCGCCATGCCGCCTGTCTCTTGGCTGATGTCGGCTGGCGGGCGCATCCGGATTACCGGGGCGAGCAGAGCATCGCCTCGATCCAGAACGCCGCCTTCGTCGGGGTCGATCATCCGGGGCGGGCCTATCTCAGCCTCGCGGTGTCCCTGCGCCATACCGGGGTCGCCCCCGAGAAGGCGAACCCGGTGCTCCGGTCCCTCGCCGGCCCACGCCTGTTCGAGCGCGCGCGCCTGCTGGCCGCCATCCACCGGGTGGCCTTCCCGATCTCGGCTGGCATGGACGGCGCCCTTCTCCGGGCACCCCTCACCGTCGAGGACGGCCGCGTGACCCTCCGCCTGCCTGCGGAATGGTCCGATTTGAACGGCGACCGGCTTCTGAACCGGGTGCGCGGCCTGGGGCGGGTGGTCGGCCTCGAAGGGCGGATCCTGGTCGGTTGAGGGGATGGGCTGGTACTTCGAGGGTTTGGTCGGGATGCCCCCCGTTCCCACTTACCCGCCTCTTCCTAAGAGCCTGATTGAAAAGCCCTCCAGTCCCTTCACCGCCCTCATCCTGAGGTGCGGCGGCAGCCGCCTCGAAGGAGGTCTCCAGGGATCGCGGCGCTGGCTGGAGCCCTCCTTCGAGGCCACCGCTTTGCGCTGGCACCTCAGGATGAGGGCGAAGGGGGGACCAAAGTGAGCTTCTCGGCCGGGCTCTCAGGCTGGGGTCGAGGACAAAAAGGCAGACGGTCTCTCGGCGAGGCGCTCGTTACGATCGAGGGGTGAGGCGCACCTTCCCCCATCCCCGGCGTCAGGCGGATTCTTCGGTCGCCGGGGCGCGGAAGTACGGCTCCACCGAGCCCTTCAGCTTGATCGTGATCGGGTTGCCCGAACGGTCGAGGGCCTTGCCGGCGGAGAGGCGCACCCAGCCCTCGCTGACGCAATATTCCTCGACGTTGGTCTTCTCGACGCCCTTGAACCGCACGCCGACACCGCGCTCCAGCGCCTTCTCGTCGTAGAACGGGCTTTGGGGGTTCGCCGCGAGGCGGTCGGGGGGCGTATCGCTCATCGCCTCGGTCCGGCTTCCGTCATGTCCGCCGCGCGGGGTGCGGGCGCGGCCTCGCCGTTACGGGATTCCGCGGGCTCACGCAACGCGCGGAGGAGGTCGTCGATTCGCGTGCTTTGCAGAAGGGGCACCAGCCGGCTCACCTCGGCGGGCGGGCGGTCCCACCACGCGGCGGCCACGAGGGCTTCCACCACCTCCGGGGCGAACCGGGTCCGCACCACCCTCGCCGGGTTGCCGGCCACGATGGCGTAGGGCGGCACGTTCCGGGTCACGACGGCCCGGGCGGCCACGACGGCGCCGTGGCCCACGGTGACGCCCGAGAGGATCATGCAGCCCGAGCCGAGCCAGACATCGTGGCCGATCACCACGTCGCCCCGGGAGGCGTGATAATCCTCCGGCGCCTCCGAGTCGGGGAAATGCCCGCGCAGCGCCGCGAACGGATAGGTGGAAGCCCAATCGAGCCGGTGATCCCCGCCGAGCAGGATCTCCACCTTGTCGGCAATGGAACAATAGCGGCCGATCGTCAGCGAACGGCCGCTCTCGGGGAAGCGGACCTTCGGCCTGCCGTAGGAATAGGCGCCGATGGAGAAACCCCGGGTCCGAACCAGCTTGGCGAGGTGGACCCGAGTTTCGTTAAGCGGGTTGCGCCCTCTGCGCAGGCGTTGCAACAGACCGTTCAAGGCGCGTCTCCGCCCGGCCGGTGGGACGCGTGCGCAGCAGCACGATCAGGAGCGCGATCGATGGCCGACAACATGTCCGATGATCTCAAGGCCGGGGCGCTCGTCTACCATCGGCTCCCGCAGCCCGGAAAGCTTGAGATTCAGGCGACGAAGCCGCTGGGCAACCAGCGTGACCTCGCGCTGGCCTATTCCCCCGGCGTCGCCGCCGCCTGCATGGCGATTTACGACGACCCGCAGGAGGCCGCGACCCTCACCATCCGCCAGAACCTCGTCGCCGTGCTTACGAACGGCACGGCGGTGCTGGGCCTGGGCGACATCGGTCCGCTGGCCTCGAAGCCGGTGATGGAGGGCAAGGCCGTCCTGTTCAAGAAGTTCGCGGGCATCGACGTGTTCGACATCGAGGTCGATCAGAAGGACGTGTCCAAGCTCGTGGACGTGGTCTGCGCCCTGGAGCCCACCTTCGGCGGCATCAACCTGGAGGACATCAAGGCCCCGGAATGCTTCGAGGTTGAGGAGCAGTGCCGGGCGCGGATGAACATCCCGGTCTTCCACGACGACCAGCACGGCACGGCGATCATCGTCGCGGCGGCGGTGCTGAACGGCCTCGAACTCGCCGGCAAATCCCTGTCCGACGTCCGCATCGTCACCTCCGGCGCGGGGGCGGCGGCGCTTGCCTGCCTCAACCTGCTCGTGTCGCTCGGCGCCCGGGTGGAGAACATCACCGTCACGGACATCAAGGGCGTGGTCTACAAGGGCCGCCCCGAGCTGATGGACCGCTGGAAGGACGTCTACGCGCAGGAGACCGACAAGCGCACGCTGGCCGAGGTGATTCCCGGGGCGGACGTGTTCATCGGCCTGTCGGCGGGGGGCGTGCTGAAGCCCGAGTACCTGCGGGAGATGGCCGAGAAGCCCCTCATCATGGCACTCGCCAACCCCTACCCGGAGATCCTGCCCGAACTGGCCGAGAAGGAGCGGCCGGACGCGATGATCTGCACCGGCCGGTCGGATTTCCCGAACCAGGTCAACAACGTCCTCTGCTTCCCCTACATCTTCCGGGGGGCGCTGGATGTCGGCGCGCACAAGATCAACGAGGAGATGAAGAAGGCCGCCGTGAAGGCCATCGCCGCCCTCGCCCACGAGACCACCTCCGACGTGGTGGCCCGTGCCTATGGCGGCGAGGTGCAGTCCTTCGGGCCGAAATCGCTGATCCCCAGCCCGTTCGATCCGCGCCTGATCCTGCGGATCGCCCCGGCCGTGGCGCAGGCGGCCATGGATTCGGGCGTCGCCGGGCGGCCGCTCGAGGATCTCGGCGCCTACACCGACAGCCTGGACCGGTTCGTCCACCGCTCCGGCCTCATCATGAAGCCGCTGTTCTCGAAGGCGAAGGACAACCCGAAGCGGGTGATCTACGCCGAGGGCGAGGACGAGCGGGTGCTGCGCGCGGTGCAGGCCATCGTCGAGGATAAGGTCGCCAAGCCGATCCTCGTCGGCCGCCCGAGGGTGGTGGAGTCGCGGCTCAAGCGCTTCGGCCTGTCCTTTTCCCTCACCCGCGACGTGGAGTTGATCGATCCCGAGGACGATCCCCGTTACCGCTCCTACGTCCAGACTTACCTTGAGGTCGCCGGACGTCGGGGCATCACCCCGGACGCCGCCCGGACCCTGGTGCGCACCAACAGCACCATCATCGGCGCCATCGCGGTGCGCCGGGGCGAGGCGGACGCGCTGATCTGCGGTCTGGAGGGCCGGTTCGAGACTCGGCTGCGAATCATCCGGGACGTGATCGGCCTGCAACCCGGCATCAAGCAACTCGCGGCGATGAGCCTGATCATCACCAACGAGGGGCCGTACTTCCTGGCCGACACCCATGTCCGCCAGAACCCCACCGCCGAGGAGATCGCGGAGATCGCCCAGGCCAGCGCGAACCATGTCGCCCGCTTCGGCATCACGCCGAAGATCGCCCTGCTCAGCCACTCGGATTTCGGCCAGTCCGATTCCGCCTCGGCGGTGAAGATGCGCGAGGCCCTGGCCCTGATCGAGGAGCGGGACCCGAGCCTCCAAGTCGATGGCGAGATGCAGGCCGACTCGGCCCTCTCCGAGATAATCCGCGACCGGGTGCTGCCCGGCTCGAAGCTCAAGGGCGCGGCGAACGTCCTGGTCTTCCCGAACCTCGACGCGGCCAACATCGCCTTTCAGTTCGCTAAGGTTCTGGCGGATGCGCTCCCCGTGGGGCCGCTGCTGATCGGCCCGGCCAAGCCCGCCCATATCCTCACGCCCTCGGTGACGGCGCGGGGAATCGTCAACGTCACGGCGGCGGCGGTGGTCGAGGCCCAGAGCGTCGAGAGCATGCCCTCCGTCGGCGGCGAGGCCGGCGCGGGGATGCTGTCGGAGTAAGGGGGCGGCCCCGCGGCGATGCGGGGCCCTCCGCGATCGGGCGGCGGCCGGGCCTCAGCCCGTGCCCCGCGCCTTAAGTGCCGCCTCGAAGTTGCGAAGCGCCCCAGCGACGAGGGTCGCGATCTGGGGCCCGGAGCGGGGCGCGTCGATCACGAGGCTCGTCAGGATGTCGGTGCGGCGACGGCGCTGCTTGGCGGTGCGGGCATGGTTTGACAGCCGCAGGTGCCACGTCTCACCGGGGCGCCGGAGATAGAGGCTGTCGCCGCGCTCATTGCGGGCGGTGATGGCGAACCCCTCCGCTTCGAGGAGGCGCGCCGCCACGTTCAGCGCCGCGACCGGCGGCAGCGTTCCGCTCATGGCCCGGCCGGCTCGATCGTCCCGAGGCTGCGCCGGCCCAGCGCCCTTGCCTTGAGGGTGAGGGCTGGGCGCTCGCAGGCATACCAGGACAGGGCGGCCACCGGCAGCGTCAGGGCGAGGGCGGGCGCGAGGAGCGCCGGGCCGGACATCGACGGCCACAGGGCGTGCAGCGTCTGCTGCACCGGCCAGCCGTAAAGGTAGATCCCGTAGGAAAAGTCGGCGGGCGTGTCGAACACCCTGGCCGCCAGCGGCCCCAGCGCCAGCCAGAGGGCGGCGTAGGCCGTGGCGAGGAACAGCAGGGGCGGGTACGCGGCGGTTCGCGCCAGAACGAACAACGCCACGCCGAGGCACAGCAGTGCCGGCAGCGAGATGCGCAGCCGGTCCCGCCACAGATAGAGGCAAGCGCCGGCCGAGAAGATCAGCGGCAGGCGCAAGGCTGTTTCCTGCCCCTTCGGCAAAGCATCGCCGTGCAGGATTCCGAGGACCAACAGGGCGACGGCGAAACCGAGGCACAGCAGCCCCGCCACCCACCGGCGCCGCAGCAGGCCGCATAGTGCAGCGACGATCACGCCGGCATAGCAAAGCACCTCGTACTTCAGGGTCCAGACCGTCCCCAACGGCGAGCGGTAGGGATTGCCCTCGAACACCCCCGGCAGGGCCGCGTTGCTCTTGAAGGTGGTGAGCGTGTTACGG
>JAKONI010000311.1 GCA_022702015.1 Beijerinckiaceae bacterium
GCCTACGTCTATGCCATGGCGGAGAAGCGGGCGAAGGACCGGGTGATCCTCAAGCTCATCGAGTTGCACGGCCTCGTCTACTCGGAGGAGGAGGCCGACGAGTTCCGGCAGGGACACCCCGGCGCGATCCACGCGGTCGAGGACGAGCTAGAGACCGCCGACGCCTTCGATGAGGTGACTGAGGCGGAGGCGGACCTCAAGCAGCGCATCGACACGATGGACAGCATCGACGCCGTGACGGACCTGATGCTCGATCCCCAGAACCAGGAGATCCTCGCGCGGATGCCCCCCGGCACCCGCGACGAGGTGAGGGACTACGCCCGAGCCCGCCTCGTGGCCCTGGGCTGGCCCCCCAAGAAGCCCCGCCGCCGCTCCGCTTGAGGCGACGCGGCGGCTCCGGCCTCAGGCCGCCTGCCGGATGTCCGAGGCCGGGACGAGACCCAGGAAGGCTTCGACCGCCGCGAGATCGGGAAACGCCATGAATTCCGGCCGCAGCGGCTTCGGCAAGCCCCGGAAGTCGAGGGTCCGATAAGTCGCCGGATGAGGATACAACTGGTACGGAGCCCCGTCCTGGTCCGGCGCGAACAGGATCGCCACCTTGGTCTTACCAAGCCAGACAATACTCGTGGAGCTGTAGCTGAACTTCTCAATTCGAAATGACATGCCGACCGCCCTCACTGACTGAACATGATTGGATACATATGGGGGCAATTCTCGATAAAATCATTGCGACAAGAGGTCTATAGTTTATCCATATTGAGAAAACCCGGGTGAAATCCGCCCGGGAGGGAGCCGCTCGCCCGGGACGGCGCAGGCGATCGTCCGGTCATGCAATTGGCGCGTGTGCTCTTTGCCGACAACGCATGGGCAAGGCGGCCAGTGCTGCCCCGGGGGAAGGCGGCGGGGCCCGATATTCGACCAGAACAGAAGGGCAGGATCGGAGCCTCGACCCGTATCGCACCAGGACGGACGCGGTTTAGCCGGTGATGACGCCCTTGCGTCGATTGTCGCGGCCACGCTTATCGCCTATAGGCTGCCCCCGATACGCCGAGCCAAGCCGGCCGGCGTCGTCTTCCCCCCGCGATCACTTTCGGATTGGTGGCGGGGCGAGGATCGGCCCGGGGATCGCGGCTCACGTCCGCGTCCCGGCCGAACGGCAGGTGAGCCCGGCGATGCCGGCTCGAAGAAGAGTTCCGCAGGAAACGACACGGAAGGCCGGGCTCCGCTCCCGCGGTCGCCCTCCGCAGACGTTTTCTAGGCCGGCGCGCCGCAGCGCGCCTCCGGCCGGCAGGAACAAGGATCACCATGCGCGCCGATCTCGACACCGCCCTCTCGTCCCACGCCCGGACCTTGCCGTCGCCGAGCCGCAGGCAGCTCCTCGGCGGGGCGGCGGTGAGCCTCGCCGCCTCCGCGCTGCCGGCTTGGTCGAAGGATGCGGACGCCAAGGTCGACGTGCTGCTGATCGGCGGCGGCATCATGAGCGCGACGCTGGGCGTCTGGCTGAAGGAGCTGGAGCCCGACTGGTCGATCCAGATGGTCGAGCGCCTGGATCAGGTCGCCCTCGAAAGCTCCAACGGCTGGAACAATGCCGGCACCGGGCACTCCGCCCTCGCCGAACTGAACTACACCCCCGAGAAGAACGGCAAGGTCGAGATCGCCAAGGCGGTGGAGATCAACGAGGCTTTCCAGGTCACGCGGCAGTTCATGGCCTATCAGGTCAAGACCGGCGTGCTGAAGGACCCGAGGACCTTCATCAACGCCACGCCGCACATGAGCTTCGTGTGGGGTGACGACAACATCGCCTACCTCAGGCGGCGCTGGGAGGCCCTGAAGGCCAGCCCCCTCTTCGCGGGCATGGAGTATTCCGAGGATCCGGAGCAACTGCGGAAGTGGGTGCCCCTCATGATGGAGGGGCGCGACCCGAAGCAAAAGGTGGCGGCCACGTGGTCGCCGCTCGGCACCGATTGCGAGTGGGGCGAGGTCACCCGCCAGTATGTCGGCTTCCTCAAGGGCCAGCCGGGCTTCGATCTCGCGGTCTCCACCGAGGTCGAGACCATCACCAGGAACGCGGACGGATCCTGGCGCGTCACCTCCAAGAACCTCAAGGACGGCACCCGCCGGACGGTGGACGCCAAGTTCGTCTTCATCGGCGCCGGCGGCGGCGCCCTGCACCTGTTGCAGAAGTCCGGCATCCCGGAGGGGGATGACTATGCGGGCTTCCCCGTCGGCGGCTCGTTCCTGATCAACGACAACCCCGACGTGGCCACGCTCCACCTCGCCAAGGCCTACGGCAAGGCCGCCGTGGGCTCGCCGCCGATGTCGGTGCCCCACCTCGACACCCGCGTCCTCGGCGGCAAGCGGGTCATCCTGTTCGGACCCTTCGCGACCTTCTCGACGAAGTTCCTCAAGGAGGGCTCGTATCTCGACCTCGTCAGCTCCACCACCCCCAGCAACTTCTGGCCGATGGTCCGGGTCGGCGTCGATGAGTATCCCCTGGTGGAGTACCTCGCCGGCCAGCTGATGCTGTCGGACGACGACCGCGCCGCCGCCCTGCGCGAATACTTCCCCAAGGCGAAGAAGGAGGAGTGGCGCCTGTGGCAGGCGGGCCAGCGCGTGCAGATCATCAAGCGCGACAAGGACAAGGGCGGCATCCTCAAGCTCGGCACCGAAATCGTCAACGCCAGGGACGGCAGCATCGCCGCCCTGCTCGGCGCCTCGCCGGGGGCGTCCACCGCCGCGCCGATCATGCTGCAGGTCCTGGAGAAGGTCTTCGCGGCCAAGGTGGCCACCCCTGAGTGGCAGGCGAAGATCAAGCAGATCGTCCCGAGCTACGGCACCCGCCTCAACGACGATCCCGCCAAGGTCGCCGAGGAATGGGCCTATACCAGCGAGCAGTTGCAACTCCCGGCCCCGCCCCGGATCGAGACCGCCATCCTCAAGGACAACGTGCCGAGCAGCGCGACGGTGCTCAACAGCAACACCACCCCGGTGACGGAGCCGGTCCACGACCTCGCCCCGTAACGGGGCGCGCCAGAGGGGGGCGGGAACGGGGCCGAAACGGCCGGCGTTCTCCGCGCTCGGCACCGTTGCCCCGGAGGACGTCATGGACGCGCTGAAGCCCCTCGCCCTGGTTGCCCTCCTGACGGTCGGACTGGCCGGCTGCGACGACAAGAAGGCGGAGAACAACACGCCGACCAAGGCCGACGCGACCAAGCTCGAACCGCAGACCGATCAGTCCGCCCCACCGAGCCAGAAGCCAAAGCCCTGATCGGTTTCGAAGAGAGAGCCCCCTCCCCCGCCTGCGAGGAGGGGGGATGCCCGTCGCCCGGGTCGGGGCAGACTTGGCTCCCGCCGGTCAGACGATGACCCATTGCGCGGTCTGGACCTCGTTCTGGGTCCCGCTGCCGCGCCCCGGATGATAGGACGGGGCGGGCTGGATCGTGACGACGCCCTGGCCGCTCACCTCCACATCCACCGTCTGCGCCGATCGCCCGACGACGCGGCCCTCCACGCCCGTGCCCTCGCCCCCCGTGAAGCGGAAGGTATCCCCCACCTCCGGCATCGCGCGTTCGGCATGCTGGGGCGGGGTGAGATACAGGGCCGTCCCCGTTTGGAAGCGTCCCAGGAAGTTGACGTCCCACGTCTGAGCCATTTCCACACCTCTGTTATGTTTTTGGTCCTGACCCAAACTCCCCCGGCGGCCTGGGTATCCCGGCGCTTATCGGTCAGGCCGATTTCAAGCCGGGATGGGGCCACCCTCGCTCAGGTCACGCCCTCCCCGGCAGGGAGGCGCACCGGTCCACGATCAGCGAGATCGCCCAGATGACGAGCCCCCCGAGGGCCAGGGCCACGCCGACCCAGCCCGTGGCGGGCAGGCCGAACCCGGCGGTGAGCGCGAGGCCGGCGAGCCAGGGGCCGAGGGCGTTGGCGACGTTGAAGGCGGAATGGTTGAGCGCGGCGGCCAGGGTCTGCGCGTCCTCGGCCACATCCATCAGGCGGGTCTGGAGGATCGTGGCGAGGCCGCAGCCGCAACCGATGAGGAACACCGTCGGCACCAGCGTCCACAGGCTGGCCGTCGCCGCCGGGTAGAGGGCCAGCGCCAGGGCGCTCCAGACCAGCGTCGCGCCGGCCGCCGGCATCTGGGCGCGGTCGGCCGCCCAGGCGCAGACGAGGTTGCCGGCGGTCATGCCGAGGCCGAACACCGCCAGGACCGCCGGGATCGCCACGGGGGCGGCATGGGTCACGTCGAGCAGCGTCGAGGCGAGGTAGGTGTAGACCGAGAACAGGCCGCCGAACCCGATGGCGCCCGTGGCCAGCGTCAGCCAGACCTGCCCGCGCCGGAGCGCGCCGAGCTCGCGCAGGGGGCTCGCCCCGGCGGAGGGCGGCCCGAGGGGGGCGTGCAGCCTGACCATCGCGGCGGTCAGCAGGGCGAGGACCGCCACGAGGCCGAAGCTCCAGCGCCAACCGACGAGCTGGCCGATGCCGTTGGCCAGGGGCACGCCGACCACCGTGGCGATGGTGAGGCCGAGGATCACCCGCGACACCGCCTGGGTCCGCCGCTCCCGGGGGACGAGGGACGCGGCGACCAGGGCCGCCACGCCAAAATAGGCCCCGTGCGGCAGCCCGGCGAGAAACCGGAAGGTGAGCATCCAGCCATAGGTGGGCGCCAGCGCCGACAGGCCGTTGCCCAGGGCGAACAGCACCATCAGGCCGACGAGGAGAGTGCGCCGGGCGATCGTCGCGGCCAGGACGGCGATGACCGGCGCGCCGATCACCACGCCGAGGGCATAGGCGCTGATGACGTGGCCGGCGGTGGGGTCGTCGATGCCGAGGTCGGGGGCGAAGGCGGGCAGCAGGCTCATCGCCGCGAACTCGGTGGTGCCGATGGCGAATCCGCCCATTGCCAGGGCCAGCAGGACCAAGCCAGGGCGCGCCCCGGGGGCGGCGACGGCGGGGGCGGCCGTCGCCGCGGCCTCCGCGTCGAGCGGGGTGGTGTCGGGCAGGTCGATGAGGGTCATCGGGCAGCTCTGAAATGGGAGGCGGCCCCCGCGCGGCGGGGCGGGGACGGCACCGCGCCGTCGGACAGGGGCGGCCACCCGGAGGGGGCCGGCGCGTCGCGCGGGCGAAGGTTAGCAAGTCCCCCGTCAACGGTGCACCGCAACATCGGTTGCACACGCATGCGGGAGACGCACGCGGGGCGCCGGGGTCGTCGTCCAAGGCGGCCGGAGGTGGGCCCCCTCTACGCCTGTTCCCGCGGGCGGGCCTTCCAGATGCCGGCGGCCACGTCGCTCGCGCGCTGCAGGGCCTCGTGCAGGTTCGCATCGCCGTCGTGGCGGCCGGACCGGATCGCCGTGACGAGCGCCGCGCCCATCGCCTCCATCGGCTCGGATCCGGGGGGCATCACCCGCTCCACCGCCTCGGACATCGCCCCGGCCTCGCCGATCTCCCGGATGGCGATGCCCAGCGCGTTGGCGACCATCAACGCCACGTAGCGGGGGCGGCCGGTGAGACCGGGCACGACCTCCTCGGTCAGCGCCCGGCGGGCGGCCTCGATCAAGGCGGCGCCGGAGGGTTCGTCACGCATGGGGGGTTCCGTGATCAGTGCCAGGCGCCGGGGCCGGTGGCCCGGAGGATCGCCTGCTCCAGTTCGGGCACCATCCGCCCGGTGAGGGCGAGTTCGAGGGAGAATTCCCGGCCGGAGACGTGGCGCGCCCCCTGCTCCAGGGCGATCACCGCCCAGCGCAGATGCGCCATCACCTCCCAGTAGGCCACCGCCTCCGGGGTGAACGGACGCCCGCCGCCTTGCGCGTAGCCGCGATAGAACGCCGCCCGCGAGCCGACGCCGCCGGCCTCCAGGTCCCTCCGGCCGAAGCGCCAGCAGGCGGCGCAGAACCAGCCGAGATCCTGCACCGGATCGCCCCAGCCGGCGAATTCCCAATCGAGGATCGCGGTGAGGCCGATCTGGTCCACCATGTAGTTGCCGGTGCGGAAGTCCCGGTGGACCAGGGCGGGGGCCGGGCAGGCGGGGGCCGTCACCTCGGCCCAGCGCAGGCCCCATTCGATGGCGGGGCGCTTGGCCCCGATCCCGTCGAGGCTGTCGCGCAGGCGGGCGACCTCGGCGCGGGCGGGATCCGGCTCGGGCGGGCCCAGGAAGGCGAGCGCCGGGGGCGGGTCCCGGCGCGGGTCGAGCACCCCGTGGATCCTGGCGAGTTCCCGCCCGAGATCCTCGGTGAGGCGTTCCCGGTCGCCGCCGAGGGTGAGATCCTTGGCGATCCGGGGGCCGAGGCCGACGCCTTGCACCAGCCCCATCAGGGCGAAGGGCGCGCCGGCCACGTCGGGGTCGTCGCAGAATCCCACCGGCTCGGGCACCCGCACCCCCGCCGCGTGGGCGGCCTGGAGCAGGCGGAACTCCTCCCGCCGGGACCGGCTGGAGGCGATGGTCGCCGGGGCGTCCTTGCGCAGGACGAACTCCCGGATGCCGCCGCCCGTCCGGCACCGGACCAGCCGGTTCTCCTGGATCGAGCCGCCGCCGAGGGCGCGGCTCTCCTCGATGGTCAGATCCGGTGCCCCGAGGGTGTCCGCGATCCAGGCGCCGAGCCGCGTCGCGTCCATCGCCTCAAAGCCCCGATACGAGATGGCCGCCATCGACGGCGATGACCGAGCCGGTCATGTAGCTCCCGGCATCGGAGGCCAAGAGCAGCAACGCCCCGTCGAGTTCCCCCGCCTCGCCGAGGCGCCGCTGGGGCACGCGCTTGATCAGCGCCTTGCCCGGCTCCGAATCGAAGAACGCCCCGTTCAGCTCGGTGCGGACGTAGCCCGGCGCGAGGGCGTTCACCCGGATGCCGTGACGGGCCCAGTCGAGGGCCATGCTCTTCGTGAGCTGGAGGACGGCGGCCTTGGAGGCGGCGTAGGGGGCGAGCCCCCCGGCGACCCGGAGCCCCAGGATCGAGGCGACGTTGACGATGCTGCCGCCGGCCTTGGCCGTGACCATGCGCCTGGCGGTCGCCTGGGCCACGAGGAACACGCCCTTGAGGTTGGTGTCGATCACCCCGTCCCACTCCGCCTCGGTGAGGTCGAGGGTGGGGGTGGTGACGGTGATGCCGGCGTTGTTCACGAGCACCCGCACGGGGCCGAACCGGGCCTCGGCGGCGTCGAGGGCCGCCTCGATCCCGGCCCGGTCGGCGACATCCATGACGACGGCCTGGGCCTGCCCGCCCTCCGCCTCCACGGTGCTGACGGTCCGCGCCAGGGCCTCGGCCCGGCGGGCGCCGAGGGTGAGCCTCGCCCCCGCCCGCCCGAGCAGGCCCGCGAAGTGGCGCCCGAGCCCGCTCGACGCGCCGGTGACCAGCACGTGTCGGCCGGTGAGGTCGAAGATGCCGCTCATGCCCGCCTCACTGAACCCGCTCGAAGGCCACGGCGATGCCCTGCCCACCGCCGATGCACATGGTGGCGAGCCCGTAGCGGCCACCGGTCCGGGCGAGTTCGTAGAGGGTCTTCACGGCGATGATCGCCCCGCTGGCGCCGACCGGGTGGCCGAGGGCGATGGCGCCGCCGTTGGGGTTCACCTTCTCCGGGTCGAGGTCGAGGGAGCGGGACACCGCGCAGGCCTGGGCGGCGAAGGCCTCGTTCGATTCGATCACGTCGAAGTCGCCGGCCCGCAGGCCGGTGCGCTCGAACAGCCGCTTCACGGCGGGGACCGGACCCATGCCCATCTCGGAGGGGTCGACGCCCGCATGGGCGTAGCCGACGATCCGGGCCAGCGGCGTGTGCCCGTCGCGGGCGGCCTTCCCGGCGCTCATCAGGACGAGGGCGGCGGCGCCGTCGTTGAGGCCCGAGGCGTTGCCCGCCGTCACGCTGCCGGCCTTGGCGAAGGCCGGGCGGAGCTTGGCGAGGTCCTCGGGCGTCGTGGCCTTGGGGTGCTCGTCGGTGTCGAAGGGGACCGTCTCGCGCTTGCGCTGCACCGCGATCGGCAGGATCTGGTCGCGGAAGCGGCTCTCGGCGATGGCTCGGGCGGCCCGCGCCTGGCTCCGCGCCGCGAAGGCGTCCTGGTCCTCGCGGGAGATTCCGTAGCGGTTGGCGATGTTCTCGGCGGTGACGCCCATATGGCCGTGGCCGAACGGATCGGACAGCACGCCGGTCATGTAGTCGATCCCGGTGATGTCGCCCATCTTCTGGCCGAACCGGGCGGCCGACAGCAGGTGGGGCGAGCGGCTCATGCTCTCGGCGCCCCCGGCCACCGCCGCCTCGGCATCGCCCAGCATCACCGATTGCGCCGCCGACACCACCGCCTGGAGACCGCTGCCGCAGAGGCGGTTGACGGTGAGCGCCGGGACCTCCTGCGGGATGCCCCCCTCCATGGCCGCCACCCGGGCGATGTAGGCGTCGCGCGGGGTCGTCGGGATGACGTGGCCGAACACCACGTGGCCGATCTCCTCGCCCGCCGTGCCGGAGCGCCTGAGCGCCTCCGCGACGCAGCGCGCGGCCAGTTCGGCGGGCGGGATCGCCGCCAGCGATCCGCCGAAGGTGCCGATCGCGGTGCGCACCGCCCCGGTGATGACCACATCCGTCATGGAGACCGTTTCCTCGTTACCGGCGCGACTGCGGGCATCCCCTACGCCACCACATCCCAACTCCAGAAGGCGTCGCCCTCGGCCTCCAGATTGCGGTTCAGCACCATCTTGTGGACCTCGTCCGCCCCGTCCACGAGGCGGGCTTGGCGGGCGTAGCGGTAGATCCATTCCAGCGGCGTGTCGGTGGAGTAGCCCCGCGCCCCGTTGATCTGGATCGCCGTGTCGGCCGCCGCGTGCAGGAGGTTGGCCACGTGGACCTTGGCCATGGAGACCTCCTTGCGGGCGAAGCTCCCCCGGTCCAGCGCCCAGGCGGCCTTGGCCACCAGCAACCGGCCGACCTCGATGCGCATGGCGAGGTCCCCGAGCATGAGCTGGATGCTCTCCCGGTCCGCCAGCCGCACCCCGAACCCCTGGCGCTCGGCGGCGTAGGCGCGGGCGATCTCGACGCAGCGCTTCGAGAGGCCGAGCCAGCGCATGCAATGGGTCAGCCGGGCCGGGCCGAGGCGGATCTGGGTGAGCTTGAGCCCGTCGCCCTCGGTCATCAGCACGTCGTGGGCCGGGATCTCCAAGCCCTCGAAGGCGAGTTCGCAATGCCCGCCATGCTCCTCGGGACCCATGATCCCGATGCGGCGGACGATGTGCCATCCTGGGCTGTCCCGGTGAAACAGGAACGCCGTCAGACCCTTGCGCGCGTCGTCGGAGGTGCGCGCCATGAGGATGAAGTGCTCCGCGTCCTCGGCCCCCGTGATGAACCACTTGCGGCCGGTGACGACGTAGGTGTCGCCCCGCCGCTCGGCCCGGGTCTGGATCATGCCGGGGTCGGAGCCGCCGCCGGGGTGGGGCTCGGTCATGGCGAAGGCCGAGCGGACCCGGCCCGCCACGATCGGGGCCAGCCAGCGCTCCTTCTGCGCGGGCGTGGCCACCTTCTCCAGGACCATCATGTTGCCGTCGTCAGGGGCGGCGGAATTGAACACCACCGGCCCGAAGATCGAGCGGTTCATCGCCTCGTAGCAGACCGCCATCCCCACCTTGTCGAGGCCGCCCCCGCCGGTCTCGGGCTTGAGCTGGAGGCACCACAGGCCCTCCGCCTTGGCGAGCCCCCGCAGGCGCTCCAACTCCGGCAGGGCGATGTTGCCGTGGCCATCATAGGCGGCGGGGTCGCGCTCCACCGGCAGGAGATGCGTCTCGACGAAGGCCGCGATCCGGGCGCGGATCTCCTCGACCCGTGGCGATATGGTGAAATCCATCCTGGCCGCCTTCCCCACCGCCCCCCGGCTCGAAAAAACGAGCGAGCGCTCGCTTGATTTAGCGTTTGAAAACGCCCGACGCAACGGACTATGACGGGCCGGGAGGATGGGGGGACCGATGGCACCGGCCGAGGCTGCACACCCGAAGGCCGCGACGGTCGAGACCTACCCGAGGAACGCCACCTCGATGGAGGCGATCTGCGCCCGCATCCTCGAACGCCATCGCGACCGGGTGAGCGTGCGCAAGCCGCACCTCGCCACCGCCAACCTCGCCCGGATCATCGAGGGCGTTCTGACGCTCTCCAGCCGGCACGGCTTCCACGAGATGAGCCTGCGCGACCTCGCCGGCGTCACGGGCCTCAGCATGGGCGGCCTGTATTCCTACTTCGACAACAAGAACACGCTCCTCGTGATGATCCTCACGGAGGTGGCCGAGACGGTCGAGGCGGTGCTGCGGGGGGCACCCCCGGGGATCGAGGCGGACCCGGCGGCCCACCTGCGCTGGCTGATCGAGACGCATATCCGCCTCACCGAGGCGATGCAGCCGTTGTTCGTCTTCGCCTTCATGGAGGCGAAGGGCTTTCCGGCCGCCGCGCGGGCCTTCGCCACCGAGAGCGAACTGGCCACCGAGCGGATCTTCGCGGATGTGCTCGCCCGGGGCGTGGCCCAGGGGGTCTTCGCGATTCCCGACGTGGGCCTGACCGCCGCGCTCATCAAGCCGTTACTTCAGGACTGGTACGTCAAGCGGGCGAAATACCGGAAACGCGGCACGCCGATCCACGCCTACAGCGCCGGGGTCATCGCCTTCGTGGAGCGGGCGATCACCAAGCCGTGACGCTTGGGGGGCGCGGGCGGGTCGTGAAGGAAGGAAGCCGCGCCGGTCAGGCGGCGTGGGCGGGGTTCAGGTCGTTCCACGCCTCGTCCAGGGAGGCGGCGAGCTTGGCCACCACCTCGTCGATCTGCGCCTCGGTGATGATCAGCGGCGGGCAGAAGGCCAGGGCGTCGCCCATGGCGCGGCTGATGACGCCGTTCGCCTGGAGCTTCCCGTTGACGAAGGCACCGAGCCGGCCGGGCGGGTCCAGGGCGGTTCGGGCCGCCTTGTCGGTGACGAGCTCGACGGCGGCGATCAGGCCGACCCCGCGCACCTCGCCGACCAGGGGATGATCGCGCAGCCCCCGCAGCCGCGCCTGCAAATGGGCGCCGGTCCGGGCCGCCCGGTCCACGAGGCCGTCCGCCTCGATGATCCGCAGGGTTTCGAGGGCCACCGCCGCCGCGACGGGGTGCCCCCCGCCGGTGAAGCCGTGACCGAAGGTGCCGATGCGTCCGCTCTCCTCGATCACCGGATCGAGCACCCGGTCGTTGGCCACGAGGGCCGAGATCGGCAGGTAGGACGACGAGAGCGCCTTCGACAGGACCATGATGTCGGGCTCGATGCCGTAGGTCTGGGACCCGAACATCCGGCCGGTGCGCCCGAAGCCGCAGATCACCTCGTCGGCGACGAGAAGGATATCGTAACGGCGCAGGACGGCTTGGATCTTGGCCCAGTAGGTGGCGGGCGGCACCACGACGCCCCCCGCCCCCATCACCGGCTCGCCGAAGAAGGCCGCGACGGTATCCGGGCCCTCGGCGAGGATGAGCCGCTCCAGTTCCTCGGCCCGCCGGGTGGCGAAATCCTCCTCGCTCTCACCGGGGAGCCCGTCCCGCCAATGGTGCGGGCTGCCGGTGCGCAGGATGCCGGCGATCGGCAGGTCGAAGGAGCGGTGATTGTTGACGAGTCCCGTCAGGCTCGCCGAGGCGATGGTGACCCCGTGATAGGCGCGGTCGCGGACGATGATCTTCTTCTTCCGCGGCAGGCCGAGGGCGTTCGAGCGATACCAGATGATCTTCATCGCGGTGTCGTTGGCCTCGGAGCCCGAGTTGGCGAAGAACGCCTTGCTCATCGGCACCGGGGCCATCGTCACGAGCCTTTCGGCGAGGTCGATCAGCGGCCCGTGCGATTTGTGGGTGAAGCTGTGGTAGTAGGGCAGCCGCTCCATCTGCCGGGTCGCGGCGGCCACGAGGCGCGGCTCGCTAAAGCCGAGGGCCACGCTCCACAGCCCGGCCATGGCCTCGATGTACCGTTTGCCCGCCGCGTCGATGACGTGGATGCCCTCCCCGCGATCGATCACCAGCGGCCCCGCCTCGGCATGGGCCTTGGCGTTGGTGTAGCCGTGCAGGTGATAGCGGACGTCGCGGGCCTCGGGTGAGTTCGGGATCATGCTCGTGTCCTGTCCGATGGGGTCCGCCCCGGTCGAACGGGGCGCCGGGGATTGGGGGAGGCGAAGGGATCCTGGAACACGAGCCGGATCCGGCCGCGCGCCCTGCGCAGCGCCTCGCCGTGGAGCCGCGTCAGGCGCGGGACGTCGAAGTTCCCCACGGCGCCCCCCGGGAGGATGTCGACCTTGCCGGTCTCGAAGGCCACCGCGCGGGTCGCCGCGTCGGGGATCACATGCCAGTGGATCTCGTCCAGATGGGGCTTCCCGGCGATGTGATCGCCAGGGTTCCTCGCGAGGTGGATGGAAGAGCCCTTCTTCCACTCCTTGAACATGTACGGCCCGGTGCCGATCAGGGTGAAGACCACGGTGTAGGGGTCCGGCGCCGCCACGCTCGCGAGGTTGGCGAGGTTGGCGCCGGCACGGGGATGGGTCCGCCGGAGGACATCGACCGAGAACGGCACGCCCTCGGCGGTGAATGGCTTGCCGTCGTGCCACGTCGCGTTGTGGACGCGGCGGACGCCACCATGGCGACGGACAGGGCGAGGCCAGCCGTGATCGCCCCGAACATCGAGGGTCCTGGTCCGTGGGTTCGCGGGAGCGGAGAAGCCTTCAGGCGTCGAAGCCCTCGTCGGTCCGAAGGAGCATCCGCTTGAAGGCCTCCCACTCCGCATCGACGCCCGAGGCCTCGATCTTGTCGTAGAGGCGCGCGTATTGCCCGGCCGTCTTGGCGGCGACGGCGGCGGAGGGTCGGACGAGGGGAGCGCCCGCCGCCTGAAGCGCGAGCTGGGCCCGGCAGGACCGCTCCACGTTGTGCATCAGCTTGAACGCTTCGGCGACGGACCGGCCGCAGGTGAGCATCCCGTGGTTGCGCAGCACCATCACGGGCTTGTCCCCGAGATCGGCCACGAGGCGGGCCCGCTCGTCGAGGTCGAGGGCGATGCCCTCGTAGGGGTGATAGGCGAGTCGCCCGGCGAACTGCATCGACCACTGGTTGAGGGGCTGCAACCCCTCCTCCTGGCAGGAGACGGCGACCCCGGCGACCGTGTGCGTGTGCAGGACACAGGTCGCGTCCTCGCGGGCGGCATGGACCGCGCTATGGATCGTGAAGCCGGCCGGATTGATGCCGAGGCCGCACGGGTCGTCCAGGACGCGCCCGTCGAGATCGACGGTTACGAGGTTGCCGGCCTTCACTTCCTCGAAGCGCAGGCCGTAGGGATTGATGAGGAACCGGTGCTCCGGCCCCGGCAGGCGCGCCGAGATGTGCGTGTAGATGCTGTCGTCCAGCCCGAGGCGGTGGATCAGACGGTAGGCCGCCGCGAGATCGACGCGGATGCGCTGAACCGCCTCCCCGTCCGACACCGCTGGCATCGTGGCATTGGCTAACATTGGCAGTCCTCGCGATGCGCGAATAGCCCGGCGGGGGCACCCGTCATGTCACGAAAGCGTTGGCAAGGGTAAGAATGAGGTCTTCACCCTGCGGCTACGGCGCGGTGATTGGCTCCGTCACACCGATAACTTGCTGCGGAACGGAGGGATGATCAAGCGTCAACTGTCGACAATCGACGAAAAATGGTGGCACACAGTCGCCCGAGGGGTTTGCGATGCGCGGGATGTCGGAGCCGTTCGGCTTGCCCGAGGTGGTGGAGAACGACCTCGTGCGTCAGGTAGCGCGCAGCCTGACGGACGCGATCCTCGGGGGCCAGCTGCGCTCCGGCGCCAAGGTCTCCGAGGCCGCCGTCGCTCGGGAACTCGGGATCAGCCGCGCCCCCGTCCGCGAGGCGGCGCGGCTGCTGGAGAGCCAGGGTCTGCTCCGCGCCTCCCCCCGCCGGGGCTTCTTCGTGCGCGAATTCGCGGCCAACGATGTGGACGAACTGTACGACCTGCGCATCTGCGTCGAGCGGCACGCGGCCGTGGCGGCCTCCCGCCGGTTGACGGACGAGACCCGGTCCGCCCTGCGCCGGCAACTGGCCCTGATGGACACCCTGGCCCGCCAGGACGACCCGGCGACCATCGCGGAGGCCGACTACCAGTTCCACCGGATGATCTGCGAGGCCGCCGGCAACGGGCGGCTGCTGCGCCTGTTCGACGGGCTGGCCTCGGAGTTGCGGATCGTCATCGGCTTGGTCGGGCGCCTCTACGACGACCCGATGAAACTCGCCCGGAGCCATGTCCAGTTGCTGGAGGCCATCGAGGCCGGGCAGCCGGACCGGATCCTCGGGGAGGTCGACCACCACATCGGCGTGGCGCGCCGTGAGGTCGGCCTCCTCGTGACAAGCCTCTCCCCCGCGACCCAGGAAGTGCCATGAAGGCCGTCTTCTCCGAGGATACCCGCCACCACGATCCGAAGTTCTACCTGTTGCGGGGCAAGGTGCGGCAGGCCGCCGAGCAGCCGGAGCGGGCGACCCGCCTCCTGGCGGGGCTGGCGGCGGGCGGGCACACCGTCGTGCCGGCCGAGCGGCTCGGCGCCGGGCCCCGGGCGGGGGTGCACGGGGCCGACTACCTCGCCTTCATGGCGGAGGCCTGGGACCTCTGGTCCGCCATGCCGGATGCGGGGCCGGAACTCGTCGCCAACATTCATCCCTGCCGGGAAACGACCACCTATCCAACCCATGTCATCGGCCGCCTCGGCTGGCACACGGTGGATACGTCCTGCCCGATCGGGCCCGGCACGTACCAGGCGGCCTGCGCCGCCACCGACACGGCCGCCACCGCCGCCCGCCTCGTGCTCGACGGCGAGGAGGCGACCTACGCCCTCTGCCGTCCTCCGGGGCACCATGCCTTCCGCGACCGGGCCGGCGGACATTGTTTCTTCAACAACAGCGCCATCGCCGCGACCGAATTGCGGGAGCGCCACGGGCGGGTGGCGATCCTCGACGTGGACGTCCACCACGGCAACGGCACGCAGGGACTGTTCTACCGGGACCCGACGGTGCTGACGGTCTCGATCCATGCCGACCCGGCCGTCTTCTATCCGTTCCTGTGGGGGTTCGCCCACGAGCGCGGGGAAGGCGCTGGCCACGGCACGAACCTGAACCTGCCGCTACCGTTGGGTACCGGCGACGACGGTTACCTCGCCGTCCTCGGCGGATCCGCGACCCGGATGATCCAGGCCTTCCACCCCGGGGCGCTGGTGGTGGCCCTCGGCCTCGACGCATCGGAGCACGATCCCCTCGGTGGGCTCGCCGTGAGCACCGGGGGCTTCCGCCGGATCGGCGAGGCCATCGCCCGCCTCGGCCTGCCCACGGTCTTCGTGCAGGAGGGTGGCTACCTGTCCGACCATCTCGGCCCGAACCTCACGGCCGTCCTCGGCGGCTTCACGCAGGCCCGCTAGGCCGACGGGTCACCCCTCGCGTCCCGGGCATGGCGGCGACTCCGTCGATGCGCCGGGGCGCACCTTGCCCAAAATCCGAACGTTTGCCGCATATTCGTACGGGTGCGGCGCAAAATTTCACCTCGCAACGCAGCATTCATCCATGCCTTGACGGACGCCATCCAGCATATTCTATGCGTATAGTTCGGTTAGTTCGATCGAATGACACGCGGGGAGCCGTGGGATGCGTGAGCGTCGTCAATTCCTGAAAGCCTCGCTGGCGGGAGCGTTGGGGGTGTCCGGGCTCCCCCTCTCCGGGTTCCTGCGGGGTGCCCTCGCCGACGACGGACCCCTCGTCATCGGCGCCCCGCTGCCGATCTCCGGCCCCTTCGCAGCCAACGGCAAGTATGCCTCGATGGGCGCCGCCTTCGCGGCCCGTGAGGCCGGCAAGGTCCTCGGACGCCCGGTCACGGTCGCGGACATCGACACCGAGGGCAAACCGGCCCCGGCCGTCCGCAAGATGCAGGAGGCGATGGCGCAGGGCACGCGGCTCTTCGCGGGTGGCATCCTGTCCTCCGAGGCCCTGGTGATGGGCAAGGAGGCGGCGAAGTCAGACGGCGTCTTCATCACCACGGCCGGCGCCGACGAGATCACCGGATCGGACTGCAATCGCGGCACCTTCCGCTGGACGGTGCCGACCTTCGGCGCCATCGCGCAGACGGTGCGCCCCCTGATCGCGCAGATGCCCCAGGCGAAGCGCTGGTACACGATCACCCCGCAATACGTGTTCGGCGAGGGTCTCCTCGGCGCCGCCAAGGCAGTCTTCCAGGAGAAGGGGATCGAGCATGTCGGCAACAGCTATCACTCGCTGGCCGAGAAGGAGTTCAGCGGCTACCTGACCAACGCCATCGCGGCCAAGCCCGATGTGCTGTTGCTCCTCAACTTCGGCTCGCAATCCTCGGATGCGCTCCGCCAGGCCGTCAGCTTCGGCCTCAAGAAGCGCATGACCATCGTGCTCGCCTGGGCCTCGGGGCTGGAGCAGTTCGAGGCCCTCGGCGCCGACCTCTGCGAGGGCGTCTACTTCGGCGCGCAGTACTGGCACGTCATCGATTCACCGCTGAACAAGGCCCTGGTGGCCAAGGTCCGGGAAACCGCGAAGATGACGCCGAACTATTCCTTCGCCGGCTCGTACCAGATCACCAAGCTGCTCCTCGACGCGGCCACGAAGGCCGGCGGCGCCGAGGGCCCCGCCGTGATCAAGGCGCTGGAAGGGATGCGCTATTCCGGGCTGACCGGCGAGGAGGAGATCCGCGCCGCCGACCACCAGACCATCAAGGACTACTACCTGCTCAAGGGCAAGGCGAAGTCCGCCATGGCGGACAAGGACGACTTCGCCGACATCGTCCATTCCGGCAAGTCGTTCCTCTCGCCCGAGGCCGCCGGCTGCAAGATGGCGTGAGCGGCCCGTTCTCATCCCCCGGTGGACGGGGGATCGCCGGAGCGACCGACGCGATGCGCCCCCGGGCCGGGAGATGATGTGACCTACCTGTTCCAGATCCTGAACGGCCTCGGGCTCGGGATGCTCTACTTCCTCCTGGCGGTGGGCCTGAGCATCATCTTCGGGCTGCTGCAGTTCGTGAACTTCGCCCACGGGGCGTTCTACCTTCTCGGCGCCTACCTCGCCTACGAGGGCACCGAGCGGGGCCTGAGCTTCTGGGCGGCGATGCCGCTCGCCGCCCTCCTCGTCGCGGGGTTGGCGGGCCTGACCGAGCGGCTGCTGCTGCGGCGGGTCTACAAGCTGCCCCACACCTTCCACATCCTCGTAACCGTCGGCCTCGCCCTGGTGGTGCAGGAGGCCGTCATCATCGTGTGGGGGCCCATCGGCGGGACCGTCGCCCCACCGGAGGAACTCAGCGGCGTGATGATCGCCGGGGACTTCATCTATCCGGAATACAGGCTCTTCGTGATCGCCTTCACGGCGGTCCTGGCGGCGGGCCTGTGGTGGCTCCTCGACCGGACGCGCCTCGGCGCCATCGTGCGCGCCGGGTCGGAATCGCCCTCGAACATGGCGCTGCTCGGCTACGACACCCTGCGCATCAACACCGCCATCTTCGCCCTCGGCGCCGGGCTGGCGGGGCTGGCCGGAGCGCTCGCCGCCCCCATTCGCGGCGTCGAGCCCTTCATGGGCGTCGAGGCGCTGGGCATCGCCTTCGTCGTGGTGGTGATCGGCGGCATGGGCAGCTACGTCGGGGCGCTGGCCGCCGGAATCCTGGTCGGCGTCGTCCAGAGCCTGATGGCCACCCTGTGGCCCGAAGGCGCCCGCCTCGTCATCTATCTCGGCATGGCCGCCATCATCATGGCGATGCCCCGCGGCCTGTTCGGCCGGGCGTGAGGAGGCTTATCGCCATGACGCCCCTCCTCGACCGCCCCCTGGTGCAGTTCGTCCTCGCCGTCGCCGCCGTGCTGATCCTGCCGCTCGTCCTGCGCTCCGGCACGCTGGCCAGCGAGATCCTGATCTACGGGCTGGCGGTGGCCGCCTGCAACCTGCTGCTGGGCTACACCGGCCTGCTCTCCTTCGGTCAGGGCATCTTCTTCGGCCTGGGCAGCTACGTCGCCGGCCTCGGGCTCGTCCGGGCCGGACTGCCCGCCCCCGCCGTGCTGCTGCTGTCCTTGGCCCTAGGGGCCCTGGTGGCGGCCGTCGTGGGCTGGGTCTCCATCCGGCGGCAGGGCGTCTACTTCGTTATGCTGACGCTGGCCTTTTCGCAGATGTTTTACTTCCTGGCCTACACCTTCAGCGGCATCACCGGGGGCGACAACGGCCTCCTCGACATTCCGCGTCCGCGCCTCGCCGGAACGGTGCTGGCCGGTCCCTGGACCTACTACGCCTTCGTCGCCGTGCTCTTCCTCGCCCTCTTCGCCGCCCTCCAGCGGGTCGCGCTGTCGACCTTCGGGCGGACTCTGCTGGCCATCCGGGACAACGAGGGCCGGGCCGGGGCGATCGGCTATCCGGTGCGCGCCTTCAAGGTCGCGGCCTTCGCGATCTCCGGGGCGGTCACGGCCTTCGCGGGGGCGCTCCACGCCATGCTGATCGGCGTCGCCCCCCTCTCGAACATCGACTACCACACCAGCGAGACGCTGCTGATCATGACGATCATCGGCGGCAGCGCGAACCTGTTCGCATCGCTCCTCGGGGCGGGAGCCTACCTCCTCGCCGCCGACGCCCTCTCGGCGATCTGGCCGCGCTGGCTCCTCCTCCTCGGGCTCCTCCTCATCGTCATCACGCTGTTCCTGCAGCGGGGCCTCTGGGGCCTGATCGAGCGCGCCGCCGCCCTCGTGACGCGGACGCCGCCGCCCGACGACCCTGCTCCCGGCCGGCCGGCGGCGGCCCATCCCGAGATCGCCCCCGCGCGGGAGGCGGCCCGATGAGCGCGCCGATCCTCGCCACCGAGGGGCTCGGCGTCCGCTACGGCGCCTTCGTCGCCCTGCAGGACGTCACCCTGCGCATCGCCGGGAACAGCGTCCACTCCATCATCGGCCCCAACGGCGCGGGCAAGACCACCCTGTTCCACGCGCTGACCGGCCGGATCACGCCTTCGGCCGGGCGCATCGCCCTGGGGGGGCAGGACATCACCGGCATGGCCGACCACGAGCGCGTGCGCCTCGGCCTCGCCCGCTCCTTCCAGGTCACGAGCCTGTTCCCCACCCTGAGCGTGCGCGAGAACCTGCGGCTGGCCGCCCAGGGCAAGACACCCTGGCAGGCCCTCGCCCCCTGGCGCCGAGCCGAGGCGAACCGGCCGGCGCTGGCCATGGCGGAGGCGATGCTGGAACGCCTCGATCTGACCCGCGTGGCCACGCGCGCCGCCGGGGAACTCTCGCACGGCCAGCAGCGGCGCCTCGAAGTCGGGATGGCGATGGCGGCGGCCCCGAAGGTCATCCTCCTCGACGAGCCGACCTCCGGCATGGGCATCGACGACATCGCCGCGATGACGACGCTGATCCGCGACCTCGGGCGCGACCACACCGTCCTGTTCATCGAGCACAACATGGGCATCGTCATGAACATCTCCGACACCGTGACGGTGATGCGCGCCGGCCGCGTGCTCGTGGAGGGGCCCCCGGCCCAGGTCCGCGACGACCCGGAAGTGCGCCGGGCCTATCTCGGCAACATGATCACCGGCGACCTGACGCCCCCCCGGGCGCACGTCTCGTGAGCGGCCAGGCCGCCCTCAGCCTGGACGGCGTCCAGGGTTTCTACGGCAAGAGCCACATCCTCCAGGGTGTCAGCCTGACGGTGCGCGACGGCGAGATCGTCTGCCTCCTCGGTCGCAACGGCGCCGGCAAGACCTCGACGCTGAAGGCGATCAGCGGCCTCCTGCCCCCGCGCGGGGGCCACGTCCGCTTCCACGGCACCGACGTGACGGGCTGGCCCGCCCACCGCATCGCCCGGTCCGGCCTCACCCTCGTGCCGGAGGATCGCGGCATCTTCAGCCTGCTCAGCGTCGAGGAGAATCTGGCGATCGCCGCGCGCAAGGGATCGCGGTGGTGCCTGCGGGACATCTTCGCGATGTTCCCGCGCCTGGAGGAGCGCCGCCGCAACGGCGGCGCCCAGCTCTCGGGGGGCGAGCAGCAGATGCTGTCGATCGCCCGCGCCCTCCTCTCGGGGCCGAAGCTCCTGATGCTCGACGAGCCGGTGGAGGGCCTCGCCCCCGTCATCGTCGAGGAGATCGTGGCCCAGATCCGGGCCATCCGGGATGCCGGGGTCCCGATCCTCCTGGTGGAGCAGAACCTCGCGGTCTGCACGAGCCTCGCCGACCGCCACTACATCCTCGAACTCGGCCGCGTCGCCTACGCGGCCACCAACGCCGACTTCGTCGCCGACGAGGCCGCGCGCGACCGCTTCCTCGGCGTCAAGGCCGCGTGAGCCCCCAGGCGGCCGACTTCCCGACCCTCAGCAAGGCGCGTCCCATGCGTATCGTCACCGCCCGGGTGAACCACGAGACCAACACCTTCTCGCCCCTGGCGACGCCGCTTTCCGCGTTCAACCCGCTCTGGGGCGAGGCGGCCCTGACGGCGGGGCGCGACAGCACCACGGCGCTCGGCGCCTTCATCCGGTTTGCCGAGGCGCGCGGGGCCACCGTGGCGGTGCCGGTCTCGGCCCACGCCAACCCGAGCGGCCCGGTGGCGGACGAGGCCTTCGAGGCCCTGAGCGCGGCGATCCTCGACGCGATCCGCCCCGGCTGCGACGCCATCCTCCTCGATCTGCACGGGGCGATGGTGACGGAGAGCCACGACGACGGCGAGGGCGAACTCCTGGCCCGCGTTCGGGCGCTCGCGCCCGGCGTGCCCCTGGGCGTCGCCCTCGACCTCCATGGCAACATCACCGGCCGCATGGTGGCGAACTGCGATGCCATCGCAGGCTTCAAGACCTACCCGCATGTCGACATGGCGGAAACGGGCACCCTCGTCGCGTCGATCGTCGGGCGGATGCTCGACGAGGGTTTGGCGCCGCGCCGGGCCTGGGTCCATCCGCCGATGCTCGCCCACACCCTGTGCATGGACACCCGGGTACCCGGCCCGATGCAAACGGCCATCTCCGCTGCCCGGGCGGCGGAGGGCCGCCCCGGCGTGCTCGCCGCGACGATCTTCGGCGGCTTCCCCCTGGCCGACCTCGCCGAGGCCGGCGTCTCCGTGACGGTGACGGCGGAGACGCAGGAGGCGGCCGATGCGGCGGCCCGCGACCTCGCGGCCGGGCTCTGGGGCGCCCGAGAGGATTTCGTCTACGCGGAGGCGCCGACCGCCGCCTCCATCGCGGCGGCGAAGGCCGCGCTGGCCGGGCCGGGCGAGGGGCCCGTGCTTCTCCTCGACCACGGCGACAACTGCATGTCGGGCGGCACCTGCGACGTGATGGACGTGCTCGCCGCCGCCCTGGAGGCCGGGCTGACCGGCATCCTCGCCGGTCCGATCTGCGATCCCGGGGCCGTCGCGACCCTGCACGCGGCGGGCGTCGGCGCCCGGGTGGACCTCGGCATCGGCAACCGCGTGGCCCTGCCGGGCTTCGAGCGTCTCGCGCCCCTTCCCCTCGCCGGGACGGTCATGGCCCTGGGCGACGGCGAGTACGTCATCACCGGCCCGACCTATACCGGCCAGCGCTGCCGCATGGGCCGAGCGGCGGTGCTCGACACGGGGGCTGCCCGCATCCTCGTCACGGAGGAGCCGCACGAGCCCTGGGACCTCGGCGTGTTCACGGGCTCGGGCCTCGACCCGGCGGCGGCGCGAGTGCTGATCCTGAAGTCGCGGATGTATTGCCGGCCGGTGTTCGAGCCCATCGCCCGCTCGGTGGTGGAATGCGCCAGCCGGGGGGTCACCAGCTCCGATTACGGGCTGTTCCCCTTCGGCAAGCTCGCCCGGCCGGTCTTCCCCCTCGACGCCGACGTGACCTGGACACCGCGATGAGCATCCGGGGGACGGACGGCCCGCCCGCGCCGATGCGGCGGATCAAGCTGTCGGACCAGATCGCCGAGGATCTCCGCAACCGGATCGCCCGCGAGCGTCTGGCGCCCGGCGACCGCCTGCCGAACGAGCGCGCCCTGATGCAGCATTACGGCTGCGCCAAGGGAACGATCCGCGAGGCCCTCAAGGCCCTCGAGGTGCAGGGGCTCGTGACCATGCAGTCCGGCCCCAACGGCGGCCCCGAGATCCGCCCCATCTCGGTGGACGCGGCGGCGCAGCAGTTGCGCCGGTTCCTGCATTTCCAGGAACTCGACTTCGCCCAGGTCTACGCCCTGCGCCGCAGCCTGGAGGTGACGCTCGGCGTCAGCGTGGTCGGCCGACTCGGCGAAGCGGAATTCCGCCGCCTGGAGGACAACATCGCCGCCTGCGAAGCCGCCCGTGCCGGCGACCATCGCGGCCTCGGCCGGGTGGTCGAGGTCGATTTCCACGACATCCTGTGCGACGCCAGCGACAACCCGCTCCTGGCCTTCATGTGCCGGTTCCTGAACAGCCTGCTGCGCGACCTCGTGGAGTTCCGCAGCGACAGCCTCACCGAGCACGAGGCCTTCGGCGCCCACAACCTCGCCAGCCACCGCGCCCTCGTGAAGGCGCTCCGTGCCGAAGACGCCGAGGCCGTCCGGCGCGAGATGCAAGACCACATGTGCTGCGCCGAGCACTTCATGCAGCGTCTCGATGCGAAGTTCCGCAAGGATCTGCTGAGTTCGTGAGCGAGGCCCGGCCCCCGACGACGCGCCCCTTCCCAGGGCGGATGCGAGCCCTCCCCCCGGCACGCCACCGCTGCCGCCCGGCGGCCGCGACGCCCGATCCGCACGGGGTGGCCCTGGCGATCGCGGCGGATCGGGACATGTAACCAAGACCGGACGCGCGGAGGCTTCGCCATGGCGTATGCGACCACCCTGGAAGGAACGCGCTTCACCTTTCCCGATCTCAAGAGCCTGCTCGCCAAGGCGACGCCGGAGCGCTCGGGCGACCAGCTCGCCGGCCTCGCCGCCGAGGGCCCGGTGGAGCGCTTGGCCGCGCAGATCGCGCTCGCCGACCTGCCGCTCAAGACCTTCCTCGACCAGGAGCTGATTCCCTCGGACGAGGACGAGGTGTCCGATCTCATCGCCCGGCGCCACGACCGCGCCGCCTTCGCGCCGGTCTCCTCCCTGACGGTGGGCGCCTTCCGGGAGTGGCTGCTCTCGCCGGCCGCCGATGCCGGGGCGCTCGCCGCCCTCGCCCCCGGCCTGACGCCGGAGATGGTGGCGGCCGTCTCCAAGCTCTGCCGCCTCCAGGATCTCGTCGCCGTCGCCGCCAAGCGGCCGGTGGTGACGCGCTTCCGCTCCACCATCGGCCTGCCGGGCCGCCTCTCCACCCGCAACCAGCCGAACCACCCCACCGACGCCTCGGAGGGGATCCTGCTCTCCGCCCTCGACGGGCTGCTGATGGGCTCGGGCGACGCGGTGATCGGCGTGAACCCGGCCACCGATTCCCTGCCCGACTACATCCGCATCGTCGAACTGCTGGAAACCCTGCGCCTGCGCCTGAACGTGCCGACCCAGCATTGCTGCCTCGGCCACGTCACGGTGGCCATCGCAGCCATGGCGAGGGGCGCCCCGGTCGATGTGGTGTTCCAGTCGGTCGCCGGTTCGCAGAAGGCCAATGCCGGGTTCGGGATCGACCTCGCCACCTTGCGCGAGGCGGAGCAGGCGGGCCGGGCGCTGGGCCGCTGCCCGGCGGACGGGCAGTTCCTGTACTTCGAGACCGGCCAGGGCTCCGCCCTCTCGGCCGACGCCCACTGGGGGGTCGATCAGCAGACGATGGAGGCCCGGGCCTATGCGGTGGCGCGGGAATATTCGCCGCTGCTGGTCAACACCGTGGTCGGCTTCATCGGGCCGGAATACCTCTACAACGGCAAGCAGATCATCCGGGCCGGGCTGGAGGACCACTTCTGCGGCAAGCTGCTGGGCCTGCCGATGGGGGTCGACGTCTGCTACACCAACCACGCGGATGCCGACGGCGAGGACATGGACGCGCTCCTCACCCTGCTCTGTGCGGCGGGGGTGAACTTCGTCATCACCGTGCCGGGGGCGGACGACGTGATGCTGAACTACCAGTCCCTCTCCCACCACGATGCCGTCTTCGCCCGGCAGACCCTGGGGCGGCCCCCGGCGCCGGAATTCGAGGCGTGGCTGCGCGAGGTCGGGGTGGTGGACGGACAAGGGCTGCTGCGCGGCGGGGCGGGGGAGTTGCCCGGCTCCTTCGCCGAGGCGTCCCGCCTCCTGCCGGGGAAGGCGGCATGAGCGCGCCTACCCGGCCGGCGCCGCCCTCGCTGCGCGACCTGCGCTCCCTCACCCAGGCACGGATCGCCCTCGGGGCCCACGGGGCGGGCCTGCCGACCTCCGCCGCCCTGGCCTTCGGCCTCGACCATGCCCGCGCCCGGGAGGCGGTGTGGACGCCCCTCGATCCCGGGGCGATCCGGAAGGCCCTGACGGATCAGGGCCTCGCCTCGGTGGAGATCCGCTCCCGGGCCGCCGACCGGGCGGAGTATCTGCGCCGGCCGGACAGAGGCCGGGCACTGCATCCCGATTGCGAGCTCGTCCTGGAGGGGGCCGGGACGGGCTTCGACCTCGCCATCCTCGTCGCCGACGGCCTCTCCGCGACGGCGGTGGCCCTGAACGCGGTTCCCATGGCGGCGGCGCTGGCCGCGCGGGCGGAGCGGGCCGGGTGGACGCTCGCCCCCGTGGTGGTGGCGACCCAGGCGCGGGTGGCGCTCGGCGACCCGGTGGGGGCACGCCTGCGGGCGCGGGCGGTGGTGATGCTGATCGGCGAGCGGCCGGGCCTCTCGGCCTCGGACAGCCTCGGCTGCTACATCACCTTCGCGCCGGAGCCGGGCCTGCCGGATTCCCGGCGCAACTGCCTGTCGAACATCCGGGAGAACGGCCTCGCCATCGCGGCGGCGGCGGGGCAGATCGAGGATCTGCTGCGGGCCATGTTCGCGCAGCGGATCAGCGGCGTCGGGCTCAGGCGAGACGCCCTGCCCGACCTGCGTCCGGCGCCGCCGCCGGATGGTGACGGACCCGCCGGATCGCCATGACACCGAGACGCGCCCCCGGGCGGCGCGAGACGACATCCGGGCCCCCGGGCGACTTCAACGAGACCGGGACGACCGTGTCCAATCACGGCTGACCGTTCATCCAGGGAGGAACATTATGAAGCTTCAGGGCAAGGTCGCCATCGTGACCGGGGCGGCGAGCGGCTTCGGCGAGGCCACCGCGCGGCTCTTCGCCGAGAACGGGGCCCGGGTCGCCATCGCCGACCTCGCGGAGGAGAAGGCCGGGGCGGTGGCGCGCTCGATCGGTGAGGACAAGGCCTTCGCGGTGCGGACCGACGTGTCCTCCCGCGCCGACATCGACCACCTGCTGGCGGAGGTGAACCGCCGGTTCGGCCCGCCGGACATCATCGTCAACAATGCCGGCTACACCCACCGCAACCGGCCGCTGATGGAGGTGGACGAGGCGACCTTCGACCGGCTCTTCGCGGTGAACGTGAAATCGATCTACCACATGGTCCAGGCCGCCGCGCCGGCGATGCGCGACCACGGCGGCGGGGTGATCCTCAACGTCGGCTCCACGGCCGGCATCCGGCCCCGGCCGGGCCTGACCTTCTACAACGCCTCGAAGGGGGCGGTGAACCTGATGTCGAAGTCGCTGGCCGTGGAACTGGCCCCCTGGAAGATCCGGGTGAACGCGATCTGCCCGGTGATGGGCGTGACCGGGATGCTGGCGGACTTCATGGGCGTGGAAGACACCCCGGAGAACCGGGCGAAGTTCATCGCCACGATTCCCCTGGGCCGCCTCAGCGAGGGGCGGGACGTGGCCGAGGCCGCCCTCTACCTCGCCTCCGCCGAGTTCATCACCGGCGTCGAGCTGCCGGTGGATGGCGGGCGGACGGTCTGAGGCGCCCTTCCGGGGGTGCCCCGAAAGCCTAACCGGGAAGTCGCCTCTTCTCCCCCCACGCAACCTCTTCCTGAGGTGCCGAAGCGGAGCGGAGGCCTCGGAGGAGATCTCCAGGGATCACAGCGCGCCCTGGAAGCCTCCTTCGAGGCGGTTTCGCCGCACCTCAGGATAAGGGGGTTGAGGGGATCGATATGGACGTGAACGGTCAGGCCCTGACGGGGCGGATTACTCGGCGGCGGTCATCTCGGCGGTGAAATGACCGCACCAATCCTGGCTCTCCACCACGGGCCACAGGCCCTTGGCATCCGGCGAGGGCTGGCTGACCGGCGGGTTGAAGCGGCACAGGCCGGCATCGTTCTGCGCCGGGGCGTTGTTGCCGTGGTGGTCGTCGAAGAACTTGCAGCTTTGGCAGGTCGCGCTGGCCATCTGTGACTCCATCGTTGGTCGGCGGCTCGGCCGCCCGCTGTTGAGAATTAGAACAGCTCCAATATGCACCGTCAACACGCCACCGCCCCCGGAGGTTCCGCCTGGGATGTGGACAGGGCCTAGGTTGTTCTGGCTCGCGAAACACAACCGTGGTTAGGCTGCCTCGACCTGTCGGCTGCCCCGCCGCGTGTGGGGCCCCGCGAGCCTGAACCGGGACACACGTGAGCCAGCCCCTCGACAGCATCGCCGCCATCCTCGAAAGCACAGGCGACTACCGCGTGCTGCGCCGGCTCGATCCGCTGGCGGATCACCCGGAGGCCCCCGACGAGCCGACCTTCATCGGCCTCGTGGTCGATGTGGAGACCACCGGAACCGACTTCGCCTCCGACGAGGTGATCGAACTGGGGATCCTGAAGTTCGAGTACGGCGCCAGCGGGCGCATCTACCGTCTCCTGGATACGCTGAATCAGTTGCACCAGCCGTCGAAGCCGATCCCGCCGGAGATCACCACGCTCACCGGCATCACCGACGCCGACGTGGCCGGGCAGCGGATCGACGACGCGGCGGTGGCGCGGATCGCGGCCGACGCGGTGGTGGTGATCGCCCACAACGCGAGCTTCGACCGACAGATGTGCGAGCCGCGCTGGCCGGTGTTCCGCGAGAGGAACTGGGGCTGCTCCTGCCACCAGATCCCCTGGCGCGCGGAGGGCCACGAGGGGATGAAGCTCGGCTATCTCCTGGCCGATTGCGGCTTCTTCCACCGGGGCCACCGGGCGATCGACGATTGCCACGCCCTGCTGGCCCTGCTGGCCCGGCCCCTGCGGACCTCTGGGACGCTGGCGCTGTCCGCCCTCCTGGACACCGCCCGGAAGCCGACCGTCCGACTCTGGGCCGAGGGGGCGCCCCGGGAATTGAAGGATCTCCTCAAGGCCCGGCGCTACCGCTGGAGCCCCAGCCGCCGCACGTGGTACATCGACCTCGATGAGGCGCAGATCGTGATCGAGCACGATTACCTCGCCGAGCGGATCTACCACCGCCCGGTCGCCGGCCTCCCCACCGACCGGTTCACGGCCCGCGACCGGTTTTCCACCCGGACCAACCCCGATCCGATCTGACGCGCGCGATCGCGGGAGCCGTCGCAACCCCCCGGCGGGCGGGGCGTTACCGGGGTCCCAATCCCCGATAGAGGGTTCCCGCCATGTTGAAGCACATCGCCGTGTCCGCCAGTCTCCTGGTCCTCGGCACCGGAATGGCCCTCGCCCAGGGTGCCGCCACGGGCAACGCCACTTCCAACGCCCCGCCGCCCGTGACCGGCGAGCCGGCCACCAAGGCCGCCGGCGACATGAAGGAGTGGCAGGTCGCCAAGCTCGCCAAGGTCAGCCTGCCCCAGGCCATCGGCACCGCCGAGGCGCAGGGCGACGAGAAGGGCGGCCGGGCGATCGATGCCGACTTCGAGAAGGCCGACAGCAAGGATCCGGCGCATTACAGCGTCAAGGTCGTCTATCCGAGCGGCAAGCTCGTGGAATACGGGATCAACGCCGACACGGGCGTGCTCTACAAGACCGAGAACCAGCCGATCGAGCGCTACTTCACCTTCCTGAAGCCCGCGAACTTCAACGAGGCCAAGACCTCCCTGAAGGACGCCCTGGGAATCGCCGAGCAGAAGGCCGGCGGCGGCAAAGCCTACGAGGCGTCGGTCTCGAAGGACGGCCAGGCGGTGCAGTACAAGATCAGCGTCGCGGGCGCCGACAAGGAGCAGACCGTCACCGTCGGGCCGGACGGCAAGGTCATCGACTGACCCCCACGCCCCGACTTAACGCAGGGCTCCGCCCTGCACCCGCAAAAGGACCTGTCCTTTTGAATCCATGACCTCTCCTTCGGGACAGATTGTCAGACGCCTTTAAAAGCCGTTACGACATCGGGACGACGCCTTCGGCGGGAGCCCGGATGTGAGCAGCCCCTACCGCGATCTGTTCGAGATTCCCGAAGGCACGACCTACCTCAACGCTGCCGGCATCTCCCCCATCCCCCGCCGGGTGCGGGAGGCCGGCGAAGCGGGGGTGCGGCGCAAGGCGGCGCCGTGGACCCTGTCCCGCGCCAGCTTCTACGACATCGTGGAGGAGGCCCGCGACGCGG
>JAKONI010000312.1 GCA_022702015.1 Beijerinckiaceae bacterium
CCATCGACCAGGCGTCGGGCGAGATCCACCGCTTCCGCGCCCAGCAGACCATCCTGGCCACCGGCGGCTACGGCCGGGCCTACTTCTCGGCCACCTCCGCCCATACCTGCACCGGCGACGGCAACGCCATGGTGCTGCGCGCCGGCCTGCCGCTGCAGGACATGGAGTTCGTGCAGTTCCATCCGACGGGCATCTACGGCGCGGGTTGCCTCATCACCGAGGGCTCACGTGGCGAGGGCGGCTACCTCACCAACTCCGAGGGCGAGCGCTTCATGGAACGCTATGCCCCCTCGGCGAAGGATCTCGCCTCCCGCGACGTCGTCTCCCGTTCCATGACGATGGAGATCCGGGACGGCCGGGGCGTCGGCAAGAACAAGGACCACATCTACCTGCACCTCGACCACCTCGATCCGAAGATCCTGCACGAGCGCCTGCCGGGCATCTCGGAGAGCGCGAAGATCTTCGCCGGTGTCGATGTGACCAAGGAGCCGATCCCGGTGATCCCGACCGTCCACTACAACATGGGCGGCATCCCCACGAACTATCACGGCGAAGTGCTGACCCTGAAGGACGGGAACCCCGATACGGTGGTGCCCGGCCTGATGGCCATCGGCGAGGCGGCCTGCGTCTCGGTCCACGGGGCGAACCGCCTCGGCTCCAATTCGCTCATCGACCTCGTGGTGTTCGGCCGGGCCGCCGGCAAGCGCTGCGCCGAGATCGTGGAGCCGAACGGCCGGGCGATGGAACTGCCGAAGGGCGCCACCGACAAGGCGTTGGCGCGCCTCGACCGGTTCCGCTACGCCAACGGCAGCACGGCGACCGCCGAACTGCGGGCCGAGATGCAGAAGACCATGCAGAACAACTGCGCCGTCTTCCGCACCGGCGAGGTGCTGGAGGAGGGCCGTGGCCTGATCCACAAGGTCCACGACGCCGCCTCGGACGTGAAGATCACCGACCGCTCGCTGGTGTGGAACACCGATCTCCTGGAGACCCTGGAGTTCGACAACCTGATCGGCCAAGCGGTGGTGACGATGGAATCGGCGGCCAACCGCACCGAGTCCCGGGGCGCCCATGCCCGAGAGGACTTCGCCGAGCGCGACGACAAGAACTGGATGAAGCACACCCTCGCCTGGATCGGCGATGGCGGCCAGGTCTCGATCGATTACCGCCCGGTGCACACCTACACGATGTCGAACGAGATCCAGTACATCGAGCCGAAGGCCCGCGTGTACTGAGCCTCCCCATCGCCTGAAACCGTCCGGGACGGATCGATCGCGATCCGTCCCGTCGACCTGCCCTTGCGGACCCGATCAGCCCATGGCCCAGTTCAACCTTCCGAAGAACTCGCAAGTGTCGCAGGGCAAGTCCTGGCCCGCGCCTGCGGGGTCGAAGAACCTGCAAACCTTCCGGATCTACCGCTGGAACCCGGATGACGGGCAGAACCCCCGGGTCGACACCTACCTCGTCGATCGGGACGATTGCGGGCCGATGGTCCTCGACGCCCTGCTGTGGATCAAGAACAAGGTCGACTCGACCCTGGTGTTCCGCCGCTCCTGCCGCGAGGGCATCTGCGGCTCCTGCGCCATGAACATCGAGGGCCAGAACGCGCTGGCCTGCACGATGGGCATCGACGAGTGCAAGAGCCCCGACAACGCGCTGCCGATCCTCACCCGCAAGGACAAGGACGGGGCGATCCGCATCTACCCGTTACCGCATATGCCGGTTCTGAAGGATCTGGTGCCGGACCTGACGAACTTCTACGCGCAGCACGCGGCCATCGAGCCCTGGCTCCAGACCGACACGCCCTCGCCCGAGAAGGAGTGGCGCCAGACGCCGGAGGACCGCGCCCGCCTCGACGGCCTCTACGAGTGCATCCTCTGCGCCTGCTGCTCGACCTCGTGCCCGAGCTACTGGTGGAACGGCGAGAAGTTCCTGGGCCCGGCGGCCCTGCTGCAGGCCTATCGCTGGCTCATCGATTCCCGTGACGAGAATACCGGCGCCCGGCTCGACAACCTGCACGACCCTTTCCGGCTCTACCGCTGCCACACGATCATGAACTGCGCGAACACCTGCCCGAAGAACCTCAACCCGGCCAAGGCGATCGCCGAGATCAAGAAGATGATGGTCGAGCGGGTGATCTGAGGAAACCGGGATTCCAAAGGACAGGTCCTTTGGTGGGGTTCAGGGGCAAAGCCCCTGGATAACTCGGCCCCTGGGATATCGCAGGGCCCCGCCCCGCACCCGCCAAAGGGCTCGGCCCTTTAGGAACCCGCTCTTGGTGGTGCGGCATGGCAACACCCGGAGGAAAAGCCCGGCCATCGCGCATCGGCGTGGGATCGCGGCCGGGGCCGCCTTGCCGGGAGCGCAATTCGCGGAGAGGCAGGCGTGCCGCATACCCCCGCCCGGCGGGGCGGTGCGGGTGACGACAAGCCCGAGCCCAGTGGACCCCATGCAGCGCCCGCGTTCCCTGACGATTGCCGCCCTGTGCCTGAGCGCCGGCCTCGGCGCCTGCGCCTCGGACCGCCTTGCCGGGCCGCGCACCCGGGCCCCGGGTCCCCGGGCCGATTTCGAGGCGCCCGTGGCGGCCATTCCCTCGGGAACCGTGACGGCGGCGCCGCTCGCCCCGCCTCCCGGCGCGTCGGCGAGCCCCGAGGTCGCGCCGCCCCCCGGCCCGGTCGCCGCCGCCAACCCGGCCGCGCCCACCGTCATCGCCGAACCCGTGACGCCGCCCCCGGCGCCGCCGCCGGTCGTCACCACCGGCCGGGCGGGGGTCGTCGGCGGCTGGGATGCCCGGGACGCCACAGGCGCCACCTGCCGCGTCACCCTGTCGAGCGCGCCCTCCCTCGACCTGTACAAGGCGAATTCCGCCGGCTGTCAGAACAAGGAGCTCAGCCGCGTCTCCGCCTGGGACTATCGCGACGGCGAGGTCTACCTCTACCAGCCCGGCGGCACCGTGGCGGCCCGCCTGCGCCAGGGCGGCGCGGGGCTCGATGGGGCGCTCACCAAGTCCGGCGCGTCGCTGGCGCTGAACCGGTAAGGCGTGGCGCCTGCGCGGGGCGCAGGGCCGGCACAGCGTCGCGGTCGCTTGGCCGGCGGCGCGCCGCGCTTAGATACACGGGTCCTCCCGGAGCACCCGCACACAACATGTTTCTCGATTGGCTCGAACGCCGAATCGACCCCTTCGCGTCCTTCGACGAGGCGCGGATGCCCCCGAAGACCGTGGGTGGGTTCGCGTGGTTCTACCTGCGTCCGATCCGCGGTGCCCTGGTGGCGCTGTTCGTCATCGCGGTGATCGCGGGCACGGTGGAGTCCTCGCTCTACCTCGTCATGCGCTGGTTCATCGACCTGCTCGGCACCGCCGACCGGGCCACGGTGCTCACCGACCATGCCTGGGGCATCGGCCTCGCCCTGGTCCTCGTGGCGGTGATACGGCCCGCCTCGATCTGGGCGCACGAGGTTCTCTCGAACCAACTCGTCGTCCCGCAGGCGACGAACATGATCCGCTGGCGGGCGCATCTCTACACCCTCGGCCACGCCCTCTCGTATTTCCAGGGGGACTTCGCGGGGCGGCTGGCGAACCGGATCGTGCAGGTGGGGCCGGCGGTGCGCGAACTCGCCGTCGTCTTCATCGACACCCTGCTCTACGTCGCGATCTACGCCCTCACGGCGGTGGGTCTGTTCGGGTCGATCTCCCCGTGGCTGGCCCTGCCGGTGGTGACATGGCTCGTGATCTACGCGGTCCTGACGGCTTGGTTCGTCCCCCGGGCGCGGGTCCGGTCGCACGCCACGGCGGAGACGCGCTCGGCGCTCATCGGCCGGGTGGTGGACAGCTACACCAACATTCTCACCGTCAAGCTCTTCGCCCGCGACCTCGAGGAGCGGGCGGCGGTCCGCGACGCGGTCCGGCTGAACACCGAGACCTACCTCCACCAGTTCCGGCTGGTGACCGCGACGACGAGCCTGCTCGGCGTGCTCAACAGCGCGCTCCTGCTCACCACGGCGGGGGCCAGCCTCGTGCTCTGGCAGGCCGGCGGCATGACGACGGGGGAAGCCTCGGCGGGGCTCGCCCTGATCCTGCGCCTGATCGCCATGTCCGGCTGGGTGATGCAAACGGTGCGCGGCGTCTTCGAGAACGTGGGCGTGATCCAGGAGAGCATGCAGACGATCAGCCGGCCCCACGGCCTCGTGGACGCCCCCGGGGCGCGGACGCTCGCGGTCACGGGTGGGGAGATCCGATACGAGAAGGTCGGCTTTCATTACGGGCGCGGCGACGCCTCGATCATTGAGGATTTTTCCCTGACCGTGCGGGCGGGCGAGCGGGTCGGGCTGGTGGGCGTCAGCGGTGCGGGCAAGTCGACCCTCGCGACCCTCCTGTTGCGCCTCTACGACGTAGAGGGCGGGCGCATCCTCATCGACGGGCAGGACATCGCGACGGTCACGCAATCGTCCCTGCGCGAGGCCGTGGCGATGGTGAGCCAGGACACCTCGCTGCTCCATCGTTCGATCCGCGACAACATCGCCTACGGACGGCCCGACGCCAGCGACGCGGAGGTGGTGCGGGCGGCCCGGCTCGCCCATGCGGACGGGTTCATCGCCGATCTCGTCGATCACAGGGGGCGGCGGGGCTTCGAGGCCCATGTGGGCGAGCGGGGAGTGAAGCTCTCCGGCGGCCAGCGCCAGCGTATCGCCATCGCCCGGGTAATGCTGAAGGACGCCCCGATCCTCATCCTCGACGAAGCGACCTCGGCGCTCGACAGCCAGGTCGAGGCGGCGATCCAGGAATCCCTCGACACACTCATGGCGGGCAAGACCGTGCTCGCCATCGCCCACCGGCTCTCGACCATCGCCGCCATGGACCGCCTCGTGGTGATCGAGGCGGGGCGGATCGTGGAGGAGGGGACCCATGCCCAGCTCGTCGCCCGGGGTGGCGTCTATGCCGGGCTCTGGGCGCGGCAATCGGGCGGATTCCTCCCCGCCCGGACGACGCCCTTCGAGGATGCCGCCGAGTAGGCCGGACCGCCGGTCCCGCCGCCATCTGCAGAATCATGCAGTCGAGATACATTCCGGCACGGCCGCCGGGCGGGTTCGCCGAAGCGGCTCCCGTCCGGGGCGAAGGGCACGGCAGGGCGTTCGGCGTGGTGCTTTCGACAGATGGGAGGGATTGTCCAAGCGGTTTGTCCCGAGCTTGGCCGGGGGCGGCTTGACTTGTGGCGACGGCCGGTCGCATTGCACAGTTTAGAACCATAATGCTGTGGTCTGGCCGGCCGCCACGGGCGGAACCG
>JAKONI010000349.1 GCA_022702015.1 Beijerinckiaceae bacterium
AGATTCACTCCGCCGCTTCGAGAGTCTTCACCTTCGCGCGCAACTCGTCCACGAGGACGCGGGTGTTTTCCGAGTAGTCGATCGGCACGGCCACGAGGTGGACGCCGCCGGCGTTGAAGGCCCGGTCGAGGGTCGGCGCGAGGTCGCCGACCGATCCGATCCGGTGGCCGGTGGCCCCGTAGGACTCGGCGTACTTCACGAAGTCCGGGTTGCGGAACGTCATGCCGTAATCCTTGAAATGGTCCACCGCTTGCTTCCAGCGGATCATCCCGTAGGCGGAATCGTCCAGCACCAGCACCACGAGGTTGAGGCCGAGGCGGACCGCGGTCTCCATCTCCTGGCTGTTCATCATGAAGCCGCCGTCGCCGCACACGGCCATCACCCGCCGCCCGGGGTAGAGCATCGCCGCCATCATCGCGGAGGGCAGGCCCGCGCCCATGGTGGCCAGCGCGTTGTCGAGGAGCAGGGTGTTGGCGACGTAGGTGCGGTAGTTCCGGGCGAACCAGATCTTGTACATCCCGTTGTCGAGGCAGACGATTCCGTCCTCGGGGATGACCTTGCGCACGTCGTGGACGAGGCGCTGCGGCGTCACCGGGAAGCGGTCTTCCTCCGCGCGGTCGGAGATGCGGCCGAGGATGTGCTCGCGCAGGGAGAGCAGCGCGCCGGCGTTCGGCAGCTTGCCCTCCAGCTCGTCGGCGAGCAGCTTGAGCGTGGGGCCGAGGTCGCCGACCACCTCCGCGTCGGGGTAGTACACCTCCTCGACATTGGCCGGCATGTAGCTGATGTGGACGACCTTCTGGTCCTTCTGGCCCATGAAGAAGGGCGGCTTCTCGATGGTGTCGTGGCCGATGGCGATGATGAGGTCGGCCCGGTCGATGGCCTCGTGGACGTAGTCGCGCTCCGAGAGGGCGGCGGTGCCCATGTAGAGTTCGGTACCCCCCGCGACGGTGCCCTTGCCCATCTGGGTGGTGAAGAACGGGATCTGCGTCCGGTGGACGAAGCCGCCGAGTTCCCCGGTCGCCCGGGGGCGGCTCGCGGCGGCGCCGAGCATGATCAGCGGCCGCTCTGCCTTCAGGATCAGTTCCGCCGCGCGGGCGATGGCCTTCGGGTGGGCCACCGGGATGTCGATCGGGTGCGAGGGTACGAGCTGGGCGTCGGCCTCCTCGGAGGCGATGTCCTCCGGCAGTTCGAGGAGGACCGGGCCGGGGCGCTCCTCCATGGCGACGCGGAAGGCGTCGCGCACGATGGTGGGGATCGAGGAGGCGGACACGATCTGCCGGGCCATCTTGGTGATCGGCCGCATCGAGCTGATCACGTCGACGATCTGGAACTTGGCCTGCCGGGAGGACAGGATGCCCTTCTGGCCGGTGATGATGATCATCGGCATGGCGCCGAGATGGGCGTAGGCCGCGCCGGTGGAGAAGTTCAGCGCGCCGGGGCCGAGCGTCGAGAGGCAGACGCCGGGACGGCCGGTGAGGCGCCCGTGCGTGGCGGCCATGAAGGCCGCGGCCTGCTCGTGTCGGGTCAGCACCAGTTCGATCTTGGACGTCCGCAGGGCCTCGACCACGTCGAGGTTCTCCTCGCCGGGGATGCCGAAAATGCGGTCGACGCCTTCGTTCTCCAGGGCTGCGACGAGGAGTTCTGATCCTTTGGGCATTGATTCTTCCGCTGGACGACGGGTGAGCGGCACGCCGGCTTCCGGCCCGCTTGCGGCACCGCCCGTCTCCACGGCGGCCCGGCCGGCAGGCTCGGGTGGGAAGACGAAATCCTTCCCTGTTCGCCCGGTTAGAGAATTGCCGGCCCGGTCGGGTCAAGGCCCGGATCGGAGCCCGTGTCACAGATGTCGCATACTCTCATTCCGAGGGGGCCTCATCCGATGGGGCCGATGGCGGCCTCCTCCCCGGCGAGCGTCACGAGGAGGTTGCGCAGCCAGCGATGGGCCGGATCCCGGTCGTAGGAGGCGTGCCAGAGCATCGAGACCGCCACGTCGTCCAGGGCAACGGGCACCGGGCTGACCCTCAGGCCGAGGGAGCCGGCGAAGGCGTGGGCCAGCCGCGCGTGCATCGTCGCGAGCACCGGCGCCGACCGGACGAGGAACGGCACCACGAGGAAACGGGGCGTCGTCACCGCCAGCACCCGCGAACGGCCGATGAGCGCCAGGGCGTCGTCCACGACCCCGTGCGCCGTCTCCCGCAGGGAGGTGAGGACGTGGGGGAAGCGCAGGTAGTCGTCGAGGCCGATCGGCGCCGTGAGGCCGACGAGATCGGCATGGAACAGCACCACGTAGGTGTCCCGGTAGAGCAGGCGCTGCTTGTGGTGGACCTGCCCCCGGTTGAAGAAGCCCAGCGCGAGGTCCACCCGGTCCGCATCCAACTCGTCGAGGATCCGGACCGCCTCCACCGAGCGCAGCAGCAGGTGGACCCCCGGGGCATGCGCCCGCAGGTAGGCGATGAGGCGCGGCCCGAGCAGGATTTCCAGGCTGTCCGGCAGGCTCACCGTGAAGGTCCGCTCCACCGTGGCCGGGTCGAAATGCTCCTCCCGGTGGACGAGGGCCTGGACCTCCCGCAGCACACTTCGCAGGGGTTCGGCCAGCGCCGCCGCCCTGGGCGTCGGGCGCATGCCGTCCGGGGCGCGGGTCAGCAACTCGTCATCGAACAGGCGCCGCAGCCGGGCGAGGCTCGCGCTCATGGCGGACTGGCCGATGCCGATCCGCGCGGCGGCCCGCGTCACGCTGCGCTCCTGGAGCAGCGCGTCGAAGGCCACGAGCAGGTTCAGGTCGAGCCGGGCAAGATCGACATGATCGATAGCCATTACCGATACAATCGATTTGAATCATGCTGCGGTGCGAAGCACATTGCGGTCATCGGCAGGGCCAACCGGCCCCGCACCCTGTCCCCGGAGACCGTCATGACCGTCCGTACCCTCACCTTCGCCGCCGCCCTCGCCGCCTCGCTCGGCACCGCCGGGGCCACCGAGATCCGCCCCGGCGCCGGCGGCCGCGTCGACCTCGGCACGCTGGCGGGCGTCGCCTATTACACCCCGGAGCCGAAGGGCTACCACGTGGTCGTCACCCTCGCCCCCCGGGGCGCGGCGCCGGCCCTGCGTTTCGAGACGGTCCTCGCGGCCGAGCAGAGCGTCACGCTCTCGACGCCCCGCATGTCGGGGGAGCCGGCCACCTCGGTCGAGATCGCCCGCAGCGGCGACCGGGTGATCGTCACCCCGGCCGGCGCCCTCGCACCGACCCTGGAGGCCGACGCGATGCACTAGTCGGCCCGCACCGGGGGCCGGGGGGATCGTTACCAGACTCGTCCCACCGGCGACCTTATCCTGAGAGCCTGACCGGAAAACCGGCGGCTCTCCCAGTCTCACCCTCATCCTGAGGTGCCACCGCGAAGCGGTGGCCTCGAAGGAGACTTCCAGAGCTCTCCGCGATCCCTGGAGCCCTCCTTCGAGGCGGCTTCGCCGCACCTCAGGATGAGGAGATTTCCCGGCAAGGCCGTCAGGATGAGGCGAAGGGTGGGATCGAAGGAGGTGGCCGAATTCGCGATGCCCCACGGAGGGGGGAACCGCGTCAACCCTCCCGGCGGGTCGTCCCGGCGGATCCGTTGGCCATGGGCGGACGGTACTCCGTGGCGGGTTCGGCCCGTTGCAGGGCGACCTGCGCCGCGTGAAACCACCAGAGCGGCAGGTCGCGGTTCGTCCCCACGAGGTCCGAGACCCAGCCCTCCTTCGGCATCATGTCGGCCCGGTCGGCGAAGAGCTTGAGCGCACCCTCCACCCGCTCCCGCTGGGTGCGCTCCAGGATCGCCTCGCGTTCGGCCGCCGCCCGGGCTTCCGCCGATTCGATCAGGCGCTGGGTCGAGAGGTCGTCGGCGTCGAAGGCGAATTGCTGCCAGAAGGCCTCCGCCTCCCGGGCCACGTCCCGCTCCCGCTCCAGGCTGGCGCGGGTCGCCTCGGCCGCCGCGCGGGCGGCCTCCGCGGCCCGGGCCCGGTCCAGCATCCGGTTGTTAGCCTCCAGAAGCTCGCGCTCCCGCTCCGCCGCGATGCGCTGGCGGCGCAGGACGCGCAACTCCTCCTCGAGTTCGCCGCTGTGCCGCTCCCCCTTGGCAAGGCCGGCGAGGAGGTCCGCGATCGGCCCGTCGAGGAGCGCGTCGGCCCGGCCGAGGTAACGCTCCCGGAGGCCGGGATGGTCCGCGTCGAACCGCTCGCCATCCCAGGCCGGGGCGCCGCTGAGGCCGCTCCCGTCATGCTCGTAGAGGCAACGGGCGATGGTCTCGCGCAGGGGCGACGGACCGGAGACGGACGCACTCATGGGGACCAATGTGCTTCACGACGCTGTGTCCGGACAGGATGCCCCGGCCGGGCTCATGCGGGAAGGGGTTCCTTGGGCTCCGTGTGGTCGAAAAGTCGGGGAGCGGGGATCTCGTCACGGGCTCCCATGCGGGCGATCAGCCGGTCGGCCACCCGCAGGGCGTTGGCGATGATCGTCAGCGTCGGGTTCACCGCCCCGATGGAGGGGAAGAAGCTCGCATCCGTCACGTAGAGGTTGTCGAGGCCGTGGGCCTTGCAATCACGATCGAGGACGGAGGTCGCCGGATCCGTCCCGAATCGCAGGGTGCCGGCCTGATGCGCCGTGCCGCCGATGGGCACGTCCTTGCCGAGGTAGAGCGACCGGTCGAACAGGTGCGGATGGATGTCGGTCTTGTTGCAGATCTCCTGCAGCTTGCGCCTCAGGCGCTTGTGCGCCTCCGCGTTGGTCTCGGTGAGGTCGAGATGGACCTTGCCGCCCTTGTAGAAGATACGATTCTCCGCCTTGGGGATGTCCTCGGAGGTCAGCCAGAAATCGACCGAGTGCTTGGCGATCCAGTCGAAGGGCTTCTCGGGGAACCATTGCAGGAAGCCGGGCAGTCCCTCGCCGTGGACCTGTGCCCCGTCGGACTTGCCGACCATCTGGATGTGCCCGAGGGGGAAGTTCCAGTCGTCCTTCGGATCGGGGTCGCCGAAGTAGAAGTCGTTGATGCCGAGCGTCTTCTGGAATTTCGTCGGGTTGGGGGTCTTCGAGATCGCCAGCACGGTCGAGTTGTTGTGGCGCATGTAGTTGCGGCCCACCTGCCCGGAGGCGTTGGCCAGCCCGTCCGGGTGGCGGTCGGTCGCGGAGCGCAGCATCAGCAGCGCCGAGGACAGCGCCCCGCAGGCGACCACCACGAGGTCGGCGCTCGCCTCGAAGGGCTCCCCGTCCCGGGTGCCGGCCACGCCGGTCACGCTCGTCCCCGCCGGGTTGGTGACGAGGCGCTCCACGTAGGTGTTGGTGGTCAGGGTCAGGTTCGGGCAGTCCCTCAGGGCGGGGTCGACGCACATCACCTGTGCGTCGGACTTGCCGTTGGTGGGGCAGGGGAAGCCGTCGAACGATTCGCACTTGATGCATGGCGAGGTGGAGAGCGCGCGCCCGTTCCGCTCCTGAAGGCGCACGCCCACGGGGAGGTGGAAGGGGTGGTGTCCCTCACGCTTCAGGTCATCGAACAGCTTCTGGATGCGCGGTTCGTTGCTGACGGGGGGATGGGCGTAGGGCTTCCTCGACCACGGCTCGGTGGGATCCTCCCCGCGCAGTCCGTGGACGTGGAACAGTTCCTCGGCGGCCTGATAGTACGGCTCGAACTCATCGTAGCCCACCGGCCAAGCCGGCGAGAGCCCGTCCTCGTGGCGGATCTCGCCGAAGTCGCGCTCGCGCAGGCGGAACAGGATCGAGCCGTAGAACTTTGAATTACCGCCGACGTAATAGTGCAGGCCGGGGTGGAAACTCTTGCCGTCGGAGGAGTACCACGTCTCCTTGGCCTGGTAATACCCGTCGACGATGACCGCTTGGCTGTCCCAGTTGCGCGGCTCCCGGCGGAGATAGTCGCCCCGCTCGATCAGCAGCACCCGCTTGCCCGTCTGGGCGAGCCGCCACGCCATCGTGCCACCGCCGGGCCCCGATCCGACGATGATCACATCGTAGCGTTCACCGGGCATCCATCTCTCCGTCTCATCAATCTCAGGTCGCCAACGCCCTGGGCACGGACTGGATCGCCGGCCTCGACAATTTGATGGGCGACGTCGCGTTGCAGCAACTCCTGGTTAAGCCCCTTTCCTGACTCGACCTTTAGTTTCACATGCGAACGTCCCCGCGCCGATCCCCGGTGCGGAGCCCCCGATGCCGATCCACGAACTCGCTGCGGCTGTCTCCCTGCTGGCGCTGGCCTTGGCGGCCCTGGGCGTCGGCCTGTGGCGGGCGCGCCGGGGCAGGACGGCGGAGGTGGAGGCGGAAAGCCTGCACGACCTCGTCTGGCGGGCGAGCGAGAGCGAGGAGCGGTACCGGACCCTCGTGGCCGCCACCACCGACCTCGTGGTCCAGCGCGACCTCCAGGGCCGCATCACCTATGCCGACGAGGGCTATGCCCGGCTGCTGGGCCGCGAACCCGGCGATCTGGTGGGGGAGACGGTCGAGCCCGAGAATCTCGACGGCGACCCCGTGGCGTCCCGGGAGGACGGCCTGCGCCGCATCGAGACCCGGATCCGGGACGCCGACGGGCGGGACCGCTGGTTCGACCTCGTGGAGGTCCCCGTCGCCACCGGGGACGGGCCGATGCAGTGGATGCGGGCCGGGCGGGACATCACCGCCCGCGTCGAGGCGGTGCAGGCGCTGGATGCCGCCCTCGGCCGCGCCGAGAGCGCGAGCGTCGCCAAGTCGCGGTTCCTCGCCACCGTCAGCCACGAGATGCGCACGCCCCTCAACGGCATCATCGGCATGACCGATCTGATGCTCGGCACCAGCCTCAACCCGGAGCAGCAGACCTACGTCGAGGCGGTGCGCGCCAGCGGCAAGGCGTTGCTGGGGCTGATCGACGGCATCCTGGATTTCTCCCGCATCGAGGCCGGGCGCCTCGACCTCGCCGCCGAGCCCTTCGACCCCGCCGCCGTGGCCGAGGGCGTCGTGGAACTGCTGGCGCCCCGGGCGCAGGACCGTGGATTGGAGATCGCCCTCGATGTCGGGGCCGAGGTGCCGGCCATGCTGGTGGGCGACGCCGACCGGTTCCGGCAGATCCTCCTGAACCTCGCGGGCAACGCCATCAAGTTCACAGAGCGGGGCGGGGTGGGCGTGGCCCTCTCCTATGGCGCAGGCGGCTTCGGGGTGAGCGTGGCCGATACCGGGCCGGGGATCCCGGAGGAGCGCCTGCCGCGCCTGTTCGAGGAGTTCGAGCAGGGGGAGGACGCCGCTGCCAACCGCCACGAGGGCACCGGCCTCGGCCTTGCCATCACCCGCCGCCTTGCGACGCGGATGGGCGGGCGGGTGGAGGCTCACTCGCGCCTCGGCGCCGGCTCGACCTTCCGGGCGATCCTGCCGCTTCCGGTGGCCGCCGGGGCTCCCGCCGCCGACGCACCGCACTTGGCGGGGCGGCGCTGCCTCATCGTCGCCGACTCACCGTTCCAGGCGCCCTATCTCGCCGGGGCCCTGTCCCGTCACGGGGGCGCAGCTTTGGTCGTGCCGGGGCTCGCCGAGGCGCTCGACGCCCTGTCGGGGGCGGCCTTCGACGCGGTGATCGCGGACCGGGGGCTCGGGGATGCCGCCGTCCGGCAGATCGCCGAGGCCGCCCGTGGTTGCGGCGTCGATCGCAGCCTCGTGCTGCTGTCGCCCTTCGACCGGCGGGATTTCGGTTCCCCCGCCGCGGCGGGGTTCGACGGCTACCTCATCAAGCCGGTGCGGGCGCGCTCCCTGCTGGAACGGCTGATGGCGGCTCCCCCCGCCGCGCCCGCCGCGCGCCCCGCCGCCGCCCCCGCCGCCACGGGGTCGGGGCCCCGCGTGCTGCTGGCGGAGGACAACCCGATCAACACGCTCCTGGCCACGAGGGCGCTGGAGCGTCTCGGCTGCACCGTGGTCCACGCCCCGGACGGGGTGGAGGCCCTGGCCCGCGCGGCGGATGCGGGGCCGTTCGACCTCGCGCTCATCGACGTGCGGATGCCGCGCCTCGACGGGCACGCGGTCGCCCGGCAACTGCGGCAGCGCGAGGCCGGCGGCGGGACACGGCTCGCGCTCATCGCCCTGACCGCCAACGCCAGCCGCGAGGACGAGGCCGAGGCTCTGGCCGCCGGCTTCGACGGCTTCCTCGCCAAGCCCCTCGACCTGAAGGCCCTGCCGGCCGTCCTCGCCCCGCACCGCCGCCGGGCCGCGTAGGACGGGCGGCCCGCTAATCCTCGTCGGAGAGCGGGGGGCGCGCCTCGGGGGGCGCGTCGTCCTCGTCGTCCTCGACGGGGATCGCGTAGCGCTCGTTCAGCCAGCGTCCGAGGTCCACGTCGGCGCAGCGCTGCGAGCAGAACGGGCTGAATTCCGCCGAGGTCCGGCTTCGGCAGACCGGGCAGCGCGGCGCCGAGCCGCCCCTCACGCCGCCGCCCCCCAGGCGGCCCGGACGGGGAAGCCGTCGCCGTCGAGGAGGCTTACCGTCTCGTAGAGCGGCAAGCCGACCACGGCGCTGTAGGAGCCGACGAGCTTCACCACGAACGACCCGGCGATGCCCTGGATCGCGTAGCCCCCGGCCTTGCCCCGCCATTCCCCGGAGTCGAGATAGCCCTGGATGTCCCGCCCCGAGAGGCGCTTGAAGCGCAGGCGGGTCTCCACGATGCGCTCCCGGCGGCCCTTCGGGGAGAGCAGGCACACGGCGGTATAGACCCGGTGCGGACGGCCCGAGAGCAGCCGCAGGCAATCGGCCGCCTCGTCGGGCAGTTCGGCCTTCGGCAGGACCCGCCGGCCGACCGCGACCACCGTATCCGCCGCCAGCAGCCAGGTCGGGGTCCCATCTTCCGTGCCGCGCAGGGCGGCCTCGGCGGCGGCGAGCTTCGTCCGGGCGAGGCGGCGGGCGAGGTCGCGCGGGGGCTCGGACTTGCGCGGCGTCTCGTCGATGTCGGCGGGCAGCAGCGCGTCCGGCTCGATCCCGACCTGTTGCAACAGGGCGAGGCGGCGCGGCGAGGCCGAGGCGAGAACGAGGCGGGCCGCGCGCGGGGAAACGCCCGCGCGGTCCGTGGCATCAGGGGAGGCGTCCATGTTGCTCCGGTCCGGGCCAGTCCCTGCCGCCGCGCGGCCGGGCCGACCGTTGCTCGCCGCTTGATAGGGGAAGGGACCGGCCTTGTGAACCGGGGCGGTGGGTCTCACCGCCGGGCCCCGGCGATCCGGCGACGGGGGGTATTCGTCTTGGATCCGGCAGGTATTAACGAGTCATTAACCATGTCGGCATAATTTCGATCCCGTCCAGCCGGGCTTACTCAGATGCAAAACCTCAATCCTTGCAACCCTAGGCCGCATCTCCTCAGCGCCAACAGCGTGGTGCACGCGCTGTCCGAGCTTGAGCCGACCACCCGATCACCCTCGGAGATCTGGCGGCTGTTGACCGAACGCTTCGTGGTCGACCTGGATACGGTCGCCAAGGTACTGCCCAGCGCCGAGCCCGAAACGATGTGGCTCCCCGCCCGGACCTGACGGGCCCGCCCGCTTTCTCGATTCACATTCGGCCACCGCCCCGGGCCGTGCTGGCACGCCCCATGCTTAAGCTTTGGGATCACGGGAGGGGACACCCAGGCAACGAGAACGCGGTCGCTCGCACGCCGAAGCATTCCGCGGACCTTTCGATCACTCGTGCCCGAGGTCCGTCATGTCCGAATTGCTGTCCGTCGCCCTGGTCTGTGCGGCATCCCTGATCGCGCAGGATTGCTCCCGCGATACCGCCCTCGACGTCATCGTCTCGCCCGCCCACTCCCCCATGGAGTGCCTGATGCAGGCCCAGGCGATCGCCGCCCATGCCGGCCTGCCGGGCGGTGCGGACCGCTACCTCAAGGTCGCCTGCGAGCACCGCCGGATCGACCGGGGGTGAAACGCCCGGACCTCGTCCTCACCACGATTGCGCAACCACCAGGCGCATTTCCCCCCAGCCTGCGTCGAAGGGCTGCAATTTCCTGCCGATCTTCCCGGTGGAGCAGCGTGAATAATCCCCTCTACGCATTAAAATTGGTGCATTGCCGCCACAGCGGGCGGTTTGTGGGGGCGATTGCGCCTTTTGGGGAGTTGTCGGTCAAGCTGTGCGGACCCATCGTGTACGACCATGCAGATGCTTTCCCCTGTGAGGCCCGCGCCTCCGCTCCCCGATGTCGTCGCCCGCCCGTTGGGTCGAGCGCCCGCGAGTGCCCGCCCGATGCTGTACGATGCGTTCGATGCCCAGACCGACGTCGCCGAGCAGGTCCGGGGCTGGGGCCGGCTCTTCGAATCGGCCTGGTCGCCCTGGGCCAGGGTCAGCGAACCCCTTAACTGGATGTCCGCCGGGGCACGCATGATGATGCGTGCCGGCCTGACCTTCGCCCGCCCTGCCTACGGCATCGAGTCGGTCGTGGTGGGCAACCGGGAGGTGGAGGTCGCGGAGGAGGCGGTGGAGGTGACGCCGTTCTGCACCCTCCTGCGCTTCCGCAAGGACATCCATGCCGAGCAGCCGAAGGTGCTGGTGGTGGCGCCGCTGTCCGGCCACTTCGCGACGCTCCTGCGCGCCACCGTGCGGACGATGCTCCCGGACCACGACGTGTACATCACCGACTGGCACAATGCCCGGGACGTGCCGCTCTCCGAGGGGCGCTTCGGGTTCGACGATTACGTCGCCCATCTGATCCGCTTCCTGCGGACGATGGGGGAGGGCTCCCACATGCTCGCGGTCTGCCAGCCGGCGGTGCAGGCGCTCGTCGCGGCGGCGGTGATGGCCCAGACCAAGGACGCCGCCGCCCCGCGCAGCATGACTCTCATGGCCGGGCCGGTCGATTGCCGCATCAACCCGACCGGGGTGAACGAGCTAGCGACCTCGAAGCCGATCGAGTGGTTCGAGCAGAACTTGATCCAGACCGTCCCATCCCGTCACAAGGGCGCGGGCCGGCGGGTCTATCCCGGCTTCGTCCAGGTGTCGGCCTTCATGTCGATGAACGCCAAGCGCCACGTCCAGGGGCACAACGATCTGTTCTGGCATTTCGTCAAGGGCGAGGCCGACAAGGCGGCTGCCATCGCGACGTTCTACGACGAATATTTCGCCGTCCTCGACCTCGCGGCGGAGTTCTACCTTGAGACTGTGAAGACGGTGTTCCAGGATTACACCCTCGCCAAGAACGAGCTGACGTGGCGTGGCGAGGCGGTCGACCTGCGGGCGATCCGCAAGACGGCGCTGATGACCGTCGAGGGCGAGCGGGACGATATCTGCGCCGTGGGGCAGACCATGGCCGCGCACGACCTCTGCGCCAGCCTGCCGCCCTACATGCGCACGCACCATCTCCAGGCGGGGGTCGGCCATTACGGTGTCTTCGCCGGCCGCAAATGGGAAACCCAGATCTACCCACAGGTGCGCAACTTCATCCAATCGCACGCCTGAGAGGGCGCGCGAGCATCGCGCCGATTTGACCCGGAGTCGCGCCGGGGCCACCATGCTATCCTCTGGGGATGAGCGGATCGGATCGCGTGATCGGCAAAGGCGGGGACGCTGACGGCGCGGGGGGCGGGCAGGCGACCGCCGCCGCGAAGCTCGACCGCCTCGTCGCGGAAGCGAAAGCCGCCGCCCTCTGGGAGGCGGCCTGGCCGGTCCTGTGGCGCAGCCTCGGCGTCATCCTCGGATTTCTCACCCTCTCCTGGGCGGGCCTATGGCTCGACCTGTCCCCGGTATGGCGGCAGGCGGGGCTCGTGGTGTTCGGCCTCGCGCTGATCGCCACCCTTGTTCCCCTGGTCAGGCTCACCCGCCTCGACCGGCGGGCCGCCCTGGCGCGGATCGACCGCGAGGCCGCCTCCCGCGATCCCAGGCTCGTCCACGGCCCCGCCTCCGCTGCGCAGGACGTGCTGGCGGTGGGCGTCGGCGATGCGGGAAGCCGCGCCCTCTGGGACCTTCACCGGGCGCGGGCCACCCGGGCAATCGCGGCCCTGCGCGTGGGGCACCCGAAGCCGGGCATGGTCCGGCGGGATCCCTTCGCGCTCCGCGCGGGGCTTGTCGTCGCGGCGGTTGCGGCCCTGTTCGTCGCCGGCCCGGAATGGCGCCAGCGCCTCGGCGCCGCCTTCGACTGGCGCACCCCCCAGGCGCCGGGGCCGAACTTCCGCGTGGACGGCTGGATCGACCCGCCGCTCTATACCCGGATGCCGCCCCTGCTCCTGACCATCGGAGCGGGCGACCAGCACCTGCGGGCCCCGGTGAACTCGCAGCTCATCATCCGCATCGCCGGGGCGGATCAAGCCGCGCAGGCGCAGCTCACCCCCGGGCGCGGCCTCGTCCCCGTGCCGGGGCAGGAACCCCGGCCGGACCTGCGCGAGGAGCGCTTCCGCCTCACCGGGGCGGCCGACCTCACCCTCGCCACCCCCGCCGGAAGCCAGCATCTCACCATCGATGCGATCCCGGACCATCCCCCCGAGGTCACCCAGGTCGGGGGCCCGGAGGTGAACGGGCGCGGCACGTTCACCCTCGCCTACAAGGCGAAGGACGATTACGGCATCGCCTCCGCCGAGGGGATCGTGGAGCCCGCGTCGCCGGGCCGTTCCCTGGTGCCGCCGCCGCGCATCACCCTGGCGCTCCCCTCCGACGCGAGCGGGGAGACCGAGACCAAGTCCCTGGTGGATCTCACGGACAACCCCTGGGCGGGGGCCACCGTGCGCTTCCACATCTCCGTGAAGGACGAGGCGGGGCAGGAGGGCACGACGCCCACCGCCGCGATGACCCTGCCCGGACGGTGGTTCCGCGATCCCCTGGCCCGGTCCCTGGCCGAGGAGCGACGCCGCCTCGTCACCGAGCCCGATCAGGGCCGCGCCCGGGTCCAGGCGGGGCTCGACGGCCTGCTCGTCGCCCCCGAGATGTTCACGCCCCAGGCGGCGATCTTCCTCGGCCTGCGCACCGCCGCGACCCGCCTGCGCCAAGCCACCAGCGATACCGATCTCACCGAGGTGGCCGACCTCCTCTGGGAGATGGCCCTCAAGATCGAGGACGGCGACCTCTCCGACGCCGAGAAGCAACTCCGGCAGGCCCAGGACCGCCTCAAGGAGGCGATCGACCGCAACGCCCCCGACAACGAGATGCAGCGCCTCACGCAGGATCTCAAGCAGGCCCTGGACAAGTTCCTGTCCGAGATGGCCCAGAAGCAGAGCCGCGACCCCAACCAGCAGAGTCAGCGCAGCGACAACCAGAACTCGAAGTCCGTCACACCGGACGATCTGAACAAGATGATCCAGAAGATGGAAGAGGCGATGAAGCGCGGCGACACCGCCGAGGCGCAACGCCTGATGGAGCAGCTGCGGAATACCCTCGAGAACCTTCAGACCGCGCAGAAGGGCCAGAACGGCAACGAGTCGGCCAAGCAGATGCAGAAGCAGATGCGCGACCTCGACCAGATGACCCGCGATCAGCAGGATCTGCGCGACGAGACCTTCCGGGACGGCCAGCAGCAGCGCAACGGGCAGCGCCCGCAGAACCGGGGCCAGCCGCAGCAGGGGCAGCGCGGCGGGCAACAGCAACAGCAGCAGCAGGGCCAGAAGGAATCCCCCGGCGAGCAGGGTTCGCAGGGCCAGCAGAAGGGCAGCCGCCAGGGGCAGAAACAGGGGGACACCGGCGACCGTCAGCAAGCCCTGCGCGAGCGCCTTCAGGACCTCGAGCAACGCATGAAGGAGAACGGCATGAGCGGCGAGCAGGGCCTCGCCGATGCCGAGGATGCCATGCGCGAGGCCGAGTACGCCCTCAAGCAGGGTAAGGACGGCGATGCCGCCGAGGCCCAGGGACGGGCCCTCGACGGGCTGAAGCGGGGCGCCGACGGTATGGCGCAGCAGATGCAGGACATGGCCCAGGCCCAGGGCGAAGGGCAGCAGGGAGAGGGCCAGCAGGCGGGGCAGGAGGGCCAGGCCGGCGCGAAGGACGACGATCCCCTCGGCCGCCCGACCCGGGGGCGGGAGATGAGCGACGGGCGGGTCCGTGTGCCCACCGCCGACGAGTCGGCCGTCCAGCGCGCCCGGCGGATCATGGAGGAGCTTCGCCGCAAGCTCGGCGATCCGAGCCGGCCGCAGGAGGAACTGGACTACTTCGAGCGGCTGCTACGCCGGAACTGAGGCCAGGGACCAGGCTGTCCGGTCCTCGCCTTCGCACCCACGCTCCACGCGGGGGCATGACCGAGATGCCCTCAACCCCCCTCATCCTGAGGTGCGGCGAAGCCCGCCCCGAAGGAAGGCTCCGGGGATCGCAGGGAGTTCTGGA
>JAKONI010000374.1 GCA_022702015.1 Beijerinckiaceae bacterium
GGTGCCGGTCCCGATCAGCTTCACTTACACCGGCACGATCATCGCCCAGCAGGATGCGACGCTACAGGCGCGAGTGACCGGCAACGTCATGGAACGGCCGTTCGAGCCGGGCGGCCATGTGAAGAAGGGGCAGGTGCTCTTCCGGATCGATCCGCGGCCATTCGAGGTGGCGCTGCAGACCGCCAAGTCGCAGCAGGCGCAGGCGCAGGCGCAGCTCACCTTCGCGCAGGCCGAGGTGGACCGTACCGAAACCTTGGCCGACAAGGGCTACGCCACCGAGCAGCGCTTCCAGCAGCTGCAATCGAACCGCACTTCGGCCGTCGCGCAGGTTCAAGGGGCCGAGGCCGCGATCGCCCGACAGAACCTCAACCTCGACTACGCGGTGGTGAACGCCCCCTTCGACGGGCGCGCCAGCCTCTCGACCATCAATCCCGGCGACTTGGTCATCGAGAACCAGACGCAGCTCGTCTCCGTGGTCCAGCTCGATCCCATCGACGTCCAGATGGCGCTGTCGGCGGAGGATTCCGAGGCGATCCGAGCGGCGATGGGGAAGGGCGCAGTCACGGTCGCGGTGCTCGACGACAAAGGCAAACCGGTGCGCGAGGCCAAGATCTATCAGCTCGACAACCGGTTCGACCCCCGGACCGCCCGCCGCCTCGTCCGCGCCCTGATGCCGAACGCCGACGAGCGATTCCTGCCGGGCCAGTTCGTCCGCGCCAGCATCCGGACGGGCACGAAGGAGCGGCTCCTGGTGCCGACCGCCTCCCTCGATGCGCAACTCGCCCAGCAGATCGTCTACGTCGTCGACGCCGACGGGAAGGTCCAGCAGAAGCCCGTCACCACCGGCGATGCCTTCGGCGAAAACACCGCGATCCTCGACGGGCTCTCCGACGGCGACCAGGTCGTGATCGACCACCTCCAGGAGATGCGCCAGGACCTGAAGGTGGTGGTGCGGCCAGCCGGCGAGGTCGCGCCGGACGCCAGCCCGGCGGACGCCGCCGCGCCGGCCGTCGCGGAACCGGGTTGAGCGGACCCGGTGCGCTCAGCCCACCGCACCGCGTCTCCCGCCCCGTCGTCAACCGAGCCGTCACGCCACCGGAACGCCATGTCGATCCTCCGTCTCGCGCCAGTCCTCCTTGGCCTCCTCGTCCTCCCCTGCGGGTCGGCGAGCGCGAAACCCTCCGGCTGCCGTGCCACGCATCCGGCTTATGCATCCCTGAAGCACGGCATGAGCTACAGAAGGGTGGTCGAGCGCCTCGGCTGCCCCGGCCGACGGGTGACGCATATGACGATCGGCAAGACCGAGCAGACCACCTATACGTGGCGCGGAACGGGCAGCTACGGCGCAAACCTCGCCGTCTCGTTCCGCAACGGTCAGTTGACGAGCAAGTCGCAGCTAGGGGTGAAGTGACGGGACTCGGGCGACCGGGGGGCAGCGGAACGCCCGTCCGAATCCGCTGCTTCTGGACATCCCGGTCTCCGCAGAGCGCCGTGTCGGATGTCGTCGTGGTCGGATCGCTCCGAAGCGGGCGCGGCAATCGCCTGCGTCGGGAATGCCGCCACGAGGAGCATAAGCGTCGAGCGGGTTGATCGGTCGCCCCTCGATCGATCGAAGCAAGGATGTGACGCCTGGGGAGCACTGAACGGTGCCGCGCGAACTCACGACGGCTGGTCGCCGTTGCGCGCCTTCACGAAGCGGGCATGCCTCGACGCCAGGTCGGCGAGGTCGTGCGGATCGGCGACGTCGCGCGTCGCGGCGGCGAGAACGAGATCCGCGTGGCGGGCGAGTTCCGCGGTCCGGTCCGTCAGCCGCTCGACCTCGACGATGCGGGTGAGCACGTCGAGCATCCGCGCCAGAACGTGCACCGACCCGGCCGCGTTCTGGCGGATCATGTGGAACATGGCGTCGCACAGGCCGTCGTAGTCGGTGACGGGTACGACGAGCACGACCTGACCGTCTCGCACGACCGCCCCGGTCGGCAGGTGACGCGACGCCACGCGGCACAGGGCGTCGCCGAGGTGATCGACGACGCTGCCGGCGGTGAACGGGTCGTTGATGCCGGGCGAGAGCGCCCGCACCGCGATCTCGACGAGCTGGCGAATCGAGTATTCCAGGTCCTGCAGGGCGGCCGGTCGACGCCCGAAGGTCAGCGCGCCGCGAACGGCATCCTCGGCGCCCTCGACGCCGGCGGAGAGGAGCGCGACGGGAAACCCAGTCGGCACGTAGTCGCCAGGCCGTGCTCGCAGCGCGACGACGACGCCATGCTCGTGGGCCCAATCGGCCAGCTCGTCCTCGTCGAGCGCCTGAAGGTAGCCACTGCCGGTCACGGGCACCACGCCTGCCGCGAGCGTTTGGGCGGGAGGCGTCATGCCTGCTTTATCGAGGGTACGTGTTTCCACCGCGATGCAGAGGTCGCGGTGGACCGCGTCGACCACGGTTTCGACGTTGATGCTGGCGGCGATGTGATGGACGAACCAGATCAGGGTGGCCAACGACAGCAGGGCGAGCACGATGGCCCCTGTGATGGCGAGGTGCGGGACGAACGGACTTTCCTGCACCGTGCGCACCGTGCGCAGGACCATGAGCGCGTAGGCGAAGGTGCCGAGGAAGATGCCCAGCACGACTTGGTTGCGGGCGTCGCGGGTGAAGTTGCGCAGCAACCTCGGCCCCATCTGCCCGGACGCCAGCGTCAGCGCGGCGATGGTGATGGAGAAGGTGGTTCCCGCCACGCCGATGATGGACGATGCCACCGCGCTGAGCAGCGCCCGGGCGCCCTCCGCTCCCCCCGAGTACCCCCAATTCTGGTTCGGCGACGAGGCGTCGTAGCCGGCCACGTGCGCCATCTCCAGCCAGACCCCGAGTTGGGCCAGCCCGAGGCAACCGAGAACGATCAGGGCCGGCCGCAGCCAGAACAGGTCGCCCAGCCACTCGATCCAGGCCTGTAGCCGGGCCTTCATACCCGTGTCCCCTGTTGGCGTGTGGTCTCGTCATCGTCACGGGTCGCACGATCCTCGCGCAGCACCTGCCAGCGCGCACGCGGGGGGCTTCTGCCGGCGGGCCAGCCCTCGCGCTGGCGGGTGCGGTCACCATCCGCCTCCTCGGTCTGGTCGTGGATCAGCACCTGGCTCGTCGGGTACGGCAGGTCGATGCCGGCTGCGGTGAGCGCATCCTTGACGTTCGAGATGGCGTGGTCGAGCGCATCGACCGCGTCGCGCCGCCGGGGTGGGTCGATCCAGAACCGCGCCGTCATGTCGACCCCGGCCGCCCCGAGGCCGGTGACCAATGCCTCCGGTGCCGGGTCGACTAGCACACCGTCGGTCCCGCGCAGCGCCTCGACGATGACGCGGCGGGCCTCCTTCATGTCGTCGCCGTTGCCGATGGTGAGCGGGAAGGCGAGGCGGCGCTTGTCGTGCGCCGTGATGATCGTGATCTTCTCGACGAACAGCGTCGCGTTCGGGATCAGGATGCGCTGATTGTCGTAGGTGCGCAGGACTGTGGCCCGCACCCACACGTCCTCCACCGTGCCCTCATGCAAGCCCGCCCGGATCTGGTCGCCGATGACGAAGGGGCGTGTCAGCAGGATGAGGATGCCGGCGAGCAGGTTCTGGAGCACGTCGCGGAAGGCGAAGCCGATGGCGACGCCGCCGATGCCGAGCAGGTTGAACAGGTCGGCAGCCGAGACGGAGGGAAAAGCCACCGAGGCCGCAACCAGGAAGGAAACGAGGATTGTCATGCCGCCGGCGATCCGCCCGAGCACGGCGGCGGAACCGGGCGAGGCCTGCCGCAGTGCCGCCGCCCTGCGAACGGCCGCGCGGACGCCACGGGCGACCAGGAGGCCCAGGCTGAACAGGACGAGGGCGATCACGAGCCCCGGCACGAGGGCGGCGGCCGAGCGGCCGAGGTCTTCGAGGCGCCCGAGCGCTTCCGAAAAGATCATACGATGTCCCGCTTTATAAGAAAGCCGCCGGTGGCGGGCGTGCCGGCCGGCGGTGCTTCATTGATGATCCGTGGCGTCGACAGCCCCAGCGGATCACGGTCTAGCCGGGTTAGCGACGCGGGCCGCCGGTCGTTCCGCCGTATTGCCGACACTGAGTGCCGCGCGAGGGCATCCCCGCGTTGCCGCACGTGGCTGAACCCTGCCGTATGCGGTGGCGCCGGTGCATGCGCATCTGCACCAGATCGGCGTTCGTCGAGGTTGCAACGCCGGTTGCGTTCACCGGCAGCGCCGCCGAGGGCAGGGACGAAACGCGAGACCGAGACCGGCCAGGAGCGCCGAGGCGAGAATGATGTGCTTCACGGTCGTCGTATCCTTGTCGGTATCGCCGTAAACCGCCCACTTCCCGTCCTTGGCTTCACCGTCGCCGTATCAGCCATCTTCATGCCCATGTCGGAAGCGGAATGGGCGGTGTCAGCCGGAGCCGGGGCCTGAGCGAATGCAGGAACGGCAGCACAGGTCAGGGCGAACGCGGCGGCAATCTGACGGAACGACCAGATCAACCCCCGGGACCTTGCCCTTGGGCTCTTCAGCCATCTCGAAGCGTTCGGCGCGCGACGACGCCGAGGGTCGAGCCCTGCACGATGATCGTGAACAGCACCACCGCATAGGTCGCCGCCAGGATGGCCGGCTTGGCATCGCTATCCGGGATCGAGAGGGCTAGCGCCACCGAGATGCCGCCGCGTACACCTGCCCAGGTCAAGAACGGGACGTTGCCGAGGCAGAGGTTGCCACCCCAGCGGAAGAGCAGCACAGGGGCCGTCACGGCGACGAGGCGGGCGAGCAGCACGATGGGCACCGCGTAGGCTGCCAGCGTCAGGCCGGAGACCTGAAACCGGAGCACGAGGACCTCTAGCCCGATCAGTAGGAACAGCACTGAGTTGAGGACCTCGTCGATCAGGGTCCAAAGTGCGGAGACGTACTTCTGGGTATTGTCGCTCATGGCATGGCGCGGGGCGCGCTCGCCGATCAGCAACCCTGCCGCGACCACGGCCAGAGGTCCGCTGGCCCCGAGCTTCTGGGCGAGCGCGTAAGTGCCGGTGACGAGCGCCAGGGTGATCAGCACCTCGACCGGGAAGTCGTCGATGGCCCGCATCGCGCGGTAGGCGACGTAGCCAGTCACGACACCGAGGACCAGGCCGCCCCCGGCCTCGTGCAGGAGGAGCGCCACGACGCCGTCCGCCCCGGTCGCCTCTCCGCCCGATCCGGACGCGAAGGCGACGAGGACTGTGAACAACACGATGCCGATGCCGTCGTTGAACAGGGCCTCCCCCTGCATCTCGATCTCGAGGGCCTCGGGAACCTGAACATTCTTGAGGGTGGCCAGCACGGCGACCGGATCGGTCGGGCTGATGAGCGCCCCGAACACCAGCGCCCAGGCGAACGGCATGGGATTGCCCAACGCCTGCGCCGCGCCCCAGAAGGCGCCCCCGACCAGGACGGTCGAGATCACCGTGCCGAGCAAGGCGAGGGTCGCCACCGCCAGGGCGCGGTCGCGCAGGGCCCGCAGGTCGAGGCCCATGGCGCCGGCGAAGAGCAGGAAGGCCAGCATGCCGTTCATGACCACGCCGGTGAAGTCGACCTGATCGAGGATGCGGGTGAGATCTCCGTAGAGATGCTGCGTCGGGAATACGGCGTCGAGGCCCACGAGGGCGAGCGAGGCCAGCAGGCCCAACACGAGCAGGCCGATGGAGTGTGGCATCCGTAGGAAGCGGCGGTTCAGCCAACCGAACAGGGCGGAGAGCGTCAGCAGCATCGCCGCCAAGTCGAAGATCGAGATCACGTAGGAAGCCCCATCCGCCCGTAGGCACCCATGCCGTAACGTCGTACATCGCTGAAAGGGGCAAGGGTGATTGGCCTGCATGGGTAGCGAATGCCTCGTCGTACCGGCGACCGAGGCCGGGCGTGCCGCGAGGAACCCCGCAGACCGCTTCCCTCATGAGGCTCCCTCGTCCGGGACGCTCACAATACGGCGCCGCATGCCGAGACGAACACGGCACGCATCAGGCTATTGACTGGTTCTCGGTGTCGTCTCCGCCCCTCAGATCGACCGACGTCGCCCCGGCCGTGTTGGCGTCCTCGAAGTCGCCGATGGGCATGATTGTGGCGTGCTGTCATCACACCCAACGACGAAATTGCTGTCACTACGTCTGCACACTCGTGTGTTTGGCGGCTCTGCACCGCCATGCCGACCGCTGGGTGCAGGACGGTTCGACTGAAGCAAATTCTGCAATCCCTGGATGACAGGAAACACCTTGAACCATTGCTCCTGCCGCGTTTTCTTGCGCCGAACCAGCATCCAGTTCGCCGCCGCGTTCCACGTCTGAGAAGCCACGCGCCAAGTCCGTCAGCGATGCGCGCAACGCACGTTCTGGTTCGGAACGCGGTTCAGCGCGCGACAAGCAGGGTGATGGCGGTCGCGTAAGCAGCGGCCAAGAAGCAGTCGCGCGCGGCATGCTCGAAGCCGGCGTCCGCGAGGAGGCGCGCGGCCGCGATGGAGAGCAGGGTCACCGCAAGGGTCATTCCCTGTGCAAGCGCGAACCTCATCCCCCCTCACCACCGGCTTCGAACTTCGCCACGATGGGCCGACCATTTCCGATGAGCGGTGCGGTCGCCAATCCGAAGACGCGACGTCAGGCCGCCTTCAGCCAAGCCCTCAGGATGCCAGCCACGGCTCCGAGGGAGAGGACACTCCCCACCCATATGGCAGCGAACCAGACGAGGCGTTGACGCAGGGGCGCCGGGTGAAGGGAAGCGGAGGGGGTATCCATTAGTGATACCCCGCCGAATCGACCTTCCCACGGAAAACCCAGTACGAGTAACCGGTGTACGCGAGGATGACCGGGAGCAGGACGGATGCACCCACGAGCAGGAAGACTTGGCTCGAATGCGGGGCTGCCGCCTCCCAGATCGTGATCTGACCGGGGATGATGTCGGGGAAGATGCTGATCCCGAGCCCGACGAAGGATAGCAGGAACAGGCCGAGCGCCAGCAGGAACGGAGCGCTCTCCGCGCCGCTGCGGAGCAGCCGGAAGAACAGGAACGAGGCCACCGCGACGAGGAGCGGCACCTGAGCGGTGAGCAGCACGCTCGGCATCGCGAACCAGCGCTCCCAATATTGGCCGTCCAGGAAGGGCGTCGCGGCGCTGACCATGGCGATCACTGCGACCGTCGCCGCGCCGAGCCACAGCGAGAAGGTCCGCGCCCGGTCCTGCAAGCTGCCCTCCGTCCGCATCACCAGCCAGGTGGCGCCGAGGAGGGCGTAGCCACAGACGATGCCGAGACCCACGAGCAGGCTGAAGGGGGTCAGCCAGTCCCACCAGCCGCCCGCATAGGCGCGGTCCTCGACCTTGATGCCCTGCAGGAGCGCGCCGAGGGTGATACCCTGGGCGAACGCCGCCACGACCGATCCACCCGTGAAGGCCACGTCCCAGAGGGCCCTGTGGCGCGGGTCGCGCCAGCGGAACTCGAACGCGACACCGCGGAAGACCAAGCCGAGCAGCATCGCGATGATCGGCGCGTAGAGCGCCGGCAAGATCACCGCGTAGGCCAGTGGGAAGACCGCGAACAGGCCGCCGCCACCGAGCACCAGCCAGGTCTCGTTGCCGTCCCAGACCGGCGCGATGGAGTTCATCGCCGTGTCGCGCTCGTGCCCCGGCCGGAAGGCCGGGAACAGGATGCCGATGCCGAGGTCGAAGCCGTCCATCACGATGTAGGCGAACACCGCGAAGGCGATGATCAGCGCCCAGACCACGGTCAGGTCGATGTTGGCGATCATGGCGTGCTCCTCACTCGGCCGGGTGGAGGGTGCGGCCGAGGTCGACCGAAGGCGCGGGCGTGATACCGGCCGTGCGGATCGGAGCCCCGGGCTCGATCCCGTGCTCGCCCCGGTGCGGCGACTTCGCCATCAGGTGCAGGATGTAGAGGATGCCCATCCCGAACACGGCGAAGTAGATCAGCACGAAGGCGGTGAGCGACGCGGCAACGGCGGGCATGTGGAGCGGCGAGGCCGAGTCCGCCGTGCGGAGAAGTCCGTAGACCGTGAAAGGCTGGCGCCCGACCTCGGTGGTGATCCAGCCGGCCACCACGGCGACGAAGCCGGCCGGGCCCATGGCGAGGGCGAAGCGGTGCAGCGGCGCCCACTCGTGAAGGCGCCCCTTGCAGCGGGCGAGCAGGCTGAGGGCGCCGAGCAGGAGCATCAGCATCCCGAGGCTGACCATCACCCGGAAGGACCAGAACACCACGGGCACCGGTGGCCAGTTCTCGCGCGGCACGCTGTCCAGGCCCTTCAGCGGCTCGTTCAACCCGTGCTTCAGGATCAGGGAGGACAGTTTCGGGATTTCGATGGCGTAGCGCACGGTGCCAGCCTCCTGGTCGGGCAGGCCGAACAGGATGAGCGGCGCACCGTCCGGGTGGCTCTCGAAGTGCCCCTCCATGGCCATGACCTTGGTGGGCTGGTGCTCCAGCGTGTTCAGACCGTGGGCATCGCCCGCCAGAATCTGGAGAGGCGCGACGACGGTGAGCATCCACATCGCCATCGAGAACATCGTCCGCGCGCCCTCGTTCGTCCGGTCGCGCAGCAGATGCCAAGCGCCGACCGCGCCGACGACCAGGGCCGTCGTCAGGTAGGCGGCCAGGACCATGTGGACGAGGCGATATGGAAAGGACGGATTGAAGACGATGGCCCACCAGTCGGCCGGCACGAACTGGCCGACCGCGTTCGTCGAATGACCCTGGGGAGTTTGCATCCAGGAGTTCACGGAGAGGATCCAGAACGCCGAGAAGAAGGTCCCGATGGCGACCATCAGCGTGGCCAGGAAGTGCAGGCGCGGCCCGACCTTGGTCATGCCGAACAGCATCACGCCGAGGAAGCCCGCCTCCAGGAAGAACGCCGAGAGCACCTCGTAGGCCATCAAGGGGCCGAGGATCGGACCGGTCTTGTCGGCGTAGACCGACCAGTTCGTGCCGAACTGGTAGGACATGACCAGCCCGGATACGACGCCCATGGCGAAGCCGATGGCGAAGATCTTCATCCAGTACCGGAACAGGTCGAGGAAGACCTGCCGGCCGGTGGCCAGCCAGAGCCCCTCCAAGACGGCCAAGTAGCTGGCGAGGCCGATGGAGAAGGCCGGAAACACGATATGGAATGCCACCGTGAACCCGAACTGCCACCTCGCGAGCAGCAAGGCATCAACGTTCGCGAACATTTCTCTCACCTGCTGCAATGTTGCATTGAGCTGTCGGGCATGTCGGCTTTTCAGGCCGCCAGCGAGACTTCGCCCCATCCCACCAGCGAGCGGATGTCGACGAGTGCCCCGACGAGGGCCCGCATATGCTCATGGGTATGGAGCGGGGTCGGGGTAATCCTGAGCCGCTCGCCGCCACGCGGCACGGTCGGGTAGTTGATGGGCTGGACGTAGATGCCGTGGCGCTCCAGCAACTCCTCGCTGATCCGTCGGCAGAGGTGGGCGTCGCCCACCATGACCGGCAGGATGTGGCTCTGGCTCGGCAGGACCGGCAGCCCGGCATCGCGCAGCATCGCCATCAGGGTGGCCGCGTTCCGCTGCTGCGCGTCCCGCTCCCCCTGGTTGCCCCTGAGGCGCCGCACGGCGGCCCGCGCGCCGGCGGCCAAGTGGGGGCATAGGGAGGTCGTGAAGATGAAGCCGGCCGCGTGGCTGCGGATGACGTCGATGACCGAGGACGGGCCGGCGACGTAGCCGCCCATGATGCCGAATGCCTTCCCGAGCGTCGCCTCGATCAGGGTGACGCGGTGGGCCACCCCCTCGCGCTCGGCGATGCCGGCGCCCTGCGGCCCGTACATCCCGACCGCGTGGACCTCGTCGAGATAGGTGAGCGCACCGTGGCGCTCGGCGACGTCGCAGATCTCGGCGATGGGCGCCACGTCGCCGTCCATGCTGTAGACGCTCTCGAACGCGACGACCTTGGGTCGATCAGGACCGAACTGGCCGAGCAACGCGTCGAGCGCGGCGACGTCGTTATGGGGGAAGACCGCCTTCGCGGCACCGGAGCGGCGGATACCCTCGATCATCGAGTTGTGGTTGCCCGCATCCGACAGGATCACGCTTCCCGGCAGCACCTGCCCCAGGACCGTGAGCGCGGCGAGGTTCGACACGTAGCCGGACGTGAACAGGAGCGCGGCCTCTTTCCCGTGCAGGTCGGCGAGATCCCGCTCCAGCAGCACGTGCTCGTGCGCCGTGCCGGAGATGTTGCGGGTGCCCCCCGCACCGGCGCCATAGCGGTCCAGGGCCGCGTGCATGGCACCGAGGACCTCCGGGCTGTGCCCCATCCCCAGGTAGTCGTTGCTGCACCAGACCGTCACCGGCCGGCGGCTACCGTCGGGATGCCTCCAGACGGCCGTCGGAAACGTGCCGACATTCCGCTCGAGCTCGATGAACGTCCGGTAGCGGCCGTCGTCGCGCAGCGTGCGGAGGGCGGCGTCGAACACGTCAGAATAAGGGAGCATCGTCCCGGTTCCTTCAGATCGGATCGAGGCGCGGCAGGCCCGTGAAGCCGGTCCTGCCGCTGGCGCGCGTTTGTCCGGGGCCGCGCGGGGAGCGTGGCGCGTTCAATCTTTCGTCGCGGGACCGACGCTCGCGGCCTTCGTTGCCGCGAAGCGGGCCTCTTCGGCTTTGTTGATGTATTGGCTGGCGATGAAGAGGCCCTTCATCGGCCGAAGGATCGGCACGCAGGCTAGAAGCAACAGCGGAAGCGTCACGACCGCATGCACCCAGAGGGGCGGATCGTAGGTGAGTTCCAGCCAAATCCCGAAGGCAGTCGCCGGGAACGCCATCGTCATCATGATGAAGAACGCCGGCCCGTCCGCCGGATCCGCGAAGCCGTAATTGAGACCGCAGGCGTCGCAGCTGGGCCTTAGGGTGATGAATCCGTCGAACAGGCGCCCTTCTCCGCAGCGCGGGCAGCGGCATCTCAGGCCGACTGCCATCAGGGACTGATCGGTGGTCCTTTTCATCGTCCACGTTCCCTAGCGACCCGCCCCGTCCGGCGGAGGAGGTTCGCCTTGCGCGCCCGAAATGTATGGACTAAAAATCCATACATTCGTGAGGGAGGCGGATCGCCCCCGGCGTAGGCTCCCAGACAAAGCCGTGTTCCGCCTTGTCTGTATGTTGATTGTATGCATACACCTTGGCGAGACGAGGGGTCAATGACGGAATCCTGGAACCCGACAATTGCCGGCGATGCGGGCCCGAAGTACCTCGCCATCGTCAAGGCTCTGGCCGAGGATATCCGAGCAGGACGGCTGTCTCCGGGCGTGCGCCTGCCGCCGCAGCGGGCCCTGGCGCGGCACCTCAACGTCGACCTCACGACCGTCACGCGCGCCTTCAACGAAGCGCGCCGGACAGGCTTGATCGATGCCACCGCAGGCCGGGGCAGCTTCGTTCGCGGGCCCGAGCGGAAGGTCGCGGAGGCGCGCAAGCCGGACCCAGCCGGAAGCGTCGACTTCAGCATGAACATGCCGCCCCAACCCGTCGCGGCACGACTGGCTGAGCGTATGGAGACAGGTCTATCCCGGCTCGCCGGATCGGCGGGCTTCCTCGATCGGATGCAGTACCAGGACAGCGCGGGGAACATGGCCGACCGCGCCGCGGCGGCGCAGTGGCTCGGCCAGCGACTTGGATCGCTTCCGGTGCAACGGGTCCTGGTCGCGGGCGGCGCCCAGGTGGTGCTCGCCGCCGTCCTCGCCAGCATCACCAAGGCGGGCGATGCCGTCTGCGTCCCGATGCTCACTTACCCAGGGCTTCGCATGGCCGCCGAGCGCCGCGGCGTCCGTCTGGTGCCGGTGGCTTGCGACGACGACGGGCTCGACCCGGATGCGTTCCTCGAACGCTGCGAGGCCGAGCGGCCGCGCGCCCTGTACGTGGTGCCGACGCTCGACAACCCGACGACCGCAACGCTGCCGCCGGCGCGCCGCGAGCGGATCGCCCAGATCGCCCGCGCGCACGGGGTCGTGATCATTGAGGACGACGCCTACGGCGCCCTACCGCTCGATGCTCCCGCTCCCATCGCCGCCCTGGCGCCGGACATCACTTGGCACGTGGCGACGCTGTCCAAGTGCGTCAGCCCAGGCCTGCGCATCGCCTACGTCGCGGTCCCGGGGACCAACGAGGCGGTGCGGCTCGCCGCCGAACTGCGGGCCATCAACATGATGGCCTCGCCGCTGACGGCCGCGCTCGCGTCGCAATGGATCGCGGGAGGGGAACTCGACGCGATCGTCGCGTCCATACGGCAGGAGAACGGCCTCCGGCAGGCCATCGCGCGCGAGACCCTGCACGGGCTCGACGTCAGGGCGAATCCGTGCGGACATCACCTATGGCTCCGGCTTCCCGAGCCGTGGCGGCGCGGCGAGTTCGGGGCACATGCCCGCCACCTTGGTCTGTCGGTCATCCTGAGTGACGCTTTCGCGGTCGGTTCCGCCCCGGAAGCCATCCGCGTCTCCCTCGGCGCGGCACCGGACGCCGAGACGCTGCGATACGGGCTGAGCCTGCTGGCGACGCTCCTGGCGCATCCGCCCGGCGCGATTTCCACGGTCGTCTGACATGGCGGACGGGGCGCGCTCATCCGGCATCCGGGACAACCCCGGCAGGCTCCGGCGTGAACT
>JAKONI010000400.1 GCA_022702015.1 Beijerinckiaceae bacterium
TGGGCGGGGCGGCGGCTCAGTTCGCCGGCGCGCCCGCCGCCTCGGCTTCCTTGTTGAGCGCCGTCACGAGATCCTTGCCCACGCGAGAGGCCATCTCCTTCTGGACGGGGGCCAGCGCCTTGCGCCATGCGGCGTTCTCCGCCTCGGTCGGCGTATAGACCTCGGTCTTCCCGGTGGCGCGGATGGCGACCAGGGCCTTCTCGTTGTCCGAATCGGCCACCGAATGCTCGAAGTCGGTGGCGTCCTTGATGGCGCCCTCGAGGGTCGTGCGGATGTCGGCGGGCAGGCCGTCCCAGAAAGGCTTATTCACGATCACCGCGTAGCCGACATAGCCGTGGTAGGTCAGCGTCGCGTGCTTCTGCACCTCGTTGATCTTCTGCGTCAGCACGTTGGAGGGCGGGTTCTCCTGCCCGTCGACGACGCCGGTCTGGAGGGCTTGGTACAGTTCAGAGAAGGCGAGCACCTGCGGCAGGGCGCCGACCTGCTTGAACTGCGCCTCCAGCACCTTGGAGGACTGGATGCGGAACTTCAGGCCCTTCACGTCCTCGGGCAGATGCATCGGCTTGTTCGAACTCAGGATCTTGAAGCCGTTGTCCCAATAGCCAAGGCCCTTGATTCCCTTGCTCTCCAGCTTCTTGAACAGGCCCTGGCCGATCGGCCCGTCCTGCACCTGACGGAGAACCTTCTGGTTCGGGAAGATGTAGGGGAGATCGAAGGCCTCGAACTCCTTCACGCCGAGGGGGCCGAACTTGCTGGTCGAGGGCGCGAGCATCTGCACCGCGCCGAGTTGCAGCATCTCGACCTCTTCCTTGTCCTTGTAGAGGGTGCTGTTGGGATAGATCTCGACCTTCACGGCACCCTTGGTGCGTTCCTCGGCCAGTTGCTTGAACTTCTCGGCGCCCTGACCCTTGGGTGTGTCCGCCGTCACCACGTGGCTGAACTTGATGACGATCGGGTCCGCCGCCAATACGGGCGACGTGGCCAGCAGCAGACAGGCGACCGCGCCGAGGAGCCGAGCCTTCATGAATTCCTCCCAAGGATGCCCGGTTCGGGCTTATTTGTATTCTGGATAACCTGTCAGGCCCGGGCCGGGAGGACAAGGGCGAAGCGGCGGCAAAAGCCGACGATACACCCTGACTGTGATCACAGCGCCTCAGCCAGCGGACGCCCCTCCCCCGGAACCGGGCGGCGCCAGCGCAGGGGTCCCATCCGATGGATCGAGCCGCCCCGCGTATCCACGGCCACCGTCACGGGCATGTTCTCCACGGTGAACTCGTGGATCGCCTCCATCCCGAGGTCGTGGAAGGCCACGACGCGGGCCTCGCGAATCGCCTTCGAGACAAGGTAGGCCGCGCCCCCCACCGCGATGAGGTAGGCGCAGCCGTGACGGGCGATGGTCTCCACCGCCTCCGGTCCCCGCTCGGCCTTGCCGATCATCACCCGCAGTCCGGTGCGAGTGAGGATCGGTTCCAGGAACTTGTCCATCCGGTTGGCGGTGGTGGGACCGGCGGGGCCGATCACCTCGTCGCCCACCGCATCCACCGGCCCGACATAGTAGATCGCCCGGTCCTTCAGATCGACCGGCAGGGGCTCGCCGGCCGCCAGCATCCGGGTGAGGCGCAGGTGGGCGGCGTCCCGGCCCGTCAGGAGGCGGCCGGTCAGGAGCAGGGTCTCCCCCGCTCGCCAGGTGGCGACCTCCTCGGTGGTGAGGGCGTCGAGATCGACCTTGCGGCCCGTCGCGGGGCCGGTGCTCAGGGTCTGCGGCCAGAGGGACAGGTCGGCGGGGGCGAAGGCGGCCGGACCCGAGCCGTCCAGGGTGAAGGCGACGTGCCGGTCGGCGGCGCATTGCGGGATCAGGCCCACCGGCTGCGAGGCGGCATGGACGGGGAAGGTTCGGATCTTCACGTCGAGTACTGTGGTGAGACCACCGAGCCCCTGGGCGCCGATGCCGAGCGCGTTGATTCGCTCATAGAGGTCGAGCCGCAGCTCCTCGATCTTCGAGGACGGTCCCCGGGCGCGCAGTTCGGGCATGTCGATCGGATCGAGCAGCGCCTCCTTCGCCATGGCCATGGCCTTGTCGGCCGATCCGCCGACGCCGAGGCCGATGAGCCCCGGCGGGCACCACCCCGCGCCGAGAGTCTCAACCGTGCGCAGGACCCACTCGATGATCGAATCGCTCGGGTTGAGAACCGTGAAGCGCGCCTTGTTCTCGGAGCCGCCGCCCTTGGCCGCCACGTGGACCGAAACGGTGTCCCCGGCCACGATCTCCACGTGGATCATCGCCGGGGTGTTGTCGCCGGTGTTCTTGCGGGTGAACAGCGGGTCGGCCACCACGGTCGCCCGGAGGGGGTTGCTCTCCGTGAGCCAAGCCCGGCGGACGGCGATGTCGGCGATCTCCTGAAGGGAGCGAGACGACTCGATCCGCGCGCCGATCCCGATCTTGAAGAACAGGTTGGCGACACCGGTGTCCTGGCACATCGGCCGGTGGCCGATGGCGGCCATGCGGGAATTGGTGAGGATCTGGCCGATGGCGTCCCGGGCGGCGGGACTTTCCTCCCGCTCGTAGGCTTGCGTCAGGGACGTAACGAAGTCTGCCGGGTGGTAATAGGAGATGAATTGCAGCGCATCGCTGATCGAGGCGACGATATCGTCCTCGCGAATCGGCCGGGCCATGCTGCTCCTCCTCGCGCGGGGCGCCCCGCGACGCCCTTCTTCGCTTCGTTCTAGGCGTCGGGGGCGTTTTGGCGAAACGGGTGACGGCGGCGGCCGTCAGCCGGGGGTGCTCGCACGCATGCAGACCTGTCCCCCGGCGTCGAGGGTGACGCCCTCCCAGCCGTCGCCGGATCTGCGCCCACAGATCGAGAAGGTCTGGTTGGCCGTCATGGGCGACTGGCCCCGGTAACGGAAGTGGGCCGGAACGTGGCCGAGGTCGGCCGTGGCGAGGTTGAGGAGCAGCGTCACCTGGATCGGCCCATGGACCACGAGGTCGGCATAGCCCTCCACCCGGGTGGCGTAGGGGTGGTCGTAATGGAAGCGGTGGCCGTTGAACGTCATCGCCGAGTAGCGGAATAGGAGCGTCGGCGTCGCCGGCACATTCC
>JAKONI010000407.1 GCA_022702015.1 Beijerinckiaceae bacterium
CCTGGCTGCCGTTGGCGAGCAGGTTCGGGAAGGCCGCCGGCAGCACGACCGGCTCTTCCTTCTCGCCGTTGTAGGAGGGCCGGAAATCGACCGTGTCCTCGTCGATCCCGTCCAGCAGCAGGCGGGCCACCTCGGTGAGGCGAGCCTCGGTGTAGCGGTAGGCGGCGGGGCCGTCGCCGTCGATGTTGCCGAAGTTGCCCTGGCCATCGACCAGCGGATACCGCTGCGCGAAATCCTGGCTCAGCCGCACCAGGGCGTCGTAGATCGCTTGGTCGCCGTGGGGGTGGAAGTCGCCCATCACGTCGCCGACGATCTTCGCGCACTTCTTATGCGCCGTGTTCGGGTCGAGACGCAGCAGGCGCATGCCGTAGAGGATGCGCCGGTGGACCGGCTTCAGCCCGTCGCGGGCATCGGGCAGGGCCCGGTGCATGATCGTGGAGAGCGCATAGGCGAGGTAGCGCTCCTCCAGCGCGGATTTCAGCTCGACGCTCTCGATGCCGTCGCCGGACGGCGGCTCGAAGGGCTGGCCCATGGTGACTCCTCGAACTCCCCGGCCTTCCGGCCGCCCTCCCCCGCGAGCCCGGAACGACAACCGGGGGAAGTTTGGAACATAACGCGAACGTTAGCCCGCCGCGATCCCGAGCGCAACGAATCGCGCCCGCTCCTCCGGCGGCGCGAGGCCGCGCGGGCCCCAGACGTGCCGGTCGAGGAAGTAGCCCGTCAAGGTAAACCCTTGCGCAACGCCGTCCGGCCCGGGCGCGCCGCCCTCGCGGAGGAAGGACGGCAGGGCGAGGAGCTTGTCGCGGTAGGGCTCGCCGGCCGCCGCGCTCACCGCCCGTCCGGTGCGGGGGGAGACGTAGGCGAGGCGGTCGTTGCCCCCCGTCGCGGCGCAGGCCGAGAGATCGAGGCCGAAGCCGAGTTCGGTGAGCACGGCGAGTTCGAACCGCACCATCAGCGGCGGCGCCACGGCGGGGTCGTCGAGGTGCTCCACCAGGATGCAGGCCGCCTCGTAGAGGCCCGGATGCGGGTCCCGTTCCGGTAGGAGGCGGAGCAGGGATCCGAGGTTGCCGAGCCCGTAGAGGGCGAGGCCGGATCCGATCATCCGCGAGACCTCGGAACTCAGGGGCTCCACGGCGAAGGCGCCGAGCCCGTCATCGAGCCGCGCCCGCCACGTGAGGCGCACCCGGTTCCCCGGCTGGAGGACAGGCTGCATCCGCCGCGAGCGCCCCCCGTGCACGAGGCCGAGATGGCGCCCGTGCCCGGCGGTGAGGGCCTCGAGGATGACGCCGGTCTCCCCGTGCCGGCGCAGGCCCAGCACCAGGGCGTCGTCCATCCACTGCATCGGGGAGATATAGGTGTTTTCTCCGCCGCCGCACTGCGCTTTTTCTCCGGTCGGAGAGAATCACATGCCGGTCCGGTCCATCCTCGTGTCGATCCTGCTCACTGCCCTGCCCCTGGGGGCGCTGGCCCTGGATGAGCCCTCCCCCGCCCTCAAGGAGCGGATCGCCCGGCTGGCGCTGAAGCAATGGGAGTTCGGCGCGGTCTCGCTCTTGCCCGTCACCTTCACCGGCAGCGGTCTTGCCGGTCCCTTCGCGGAGGACGGCCACACCTATTTCTGCGTCACGACCCGGATGAAGGGCCGGACCTTCGGAGGGGCGGAGCATGTGCGGATCGCCCTGCGCTACGCGGGCGACCGGTTGACCAGGATGCCCGGCGGCGACGTCTGCGCCTACCATCGCCCCCGGCCGTTCCCGGAACTCACCGCGATCGGCAACGCCCGCTGATCCTCCCGCGTTCGTCCGCCATGCCGGAGCGCCCCCTCGTCCTCACCCTCGACCTGATCCGGGCCGTCCACGCGCGGCCGGTACCGGACGACCCCACCGCGCTCACGGTGATGACCGACGAGGAGCTGCGCCCCGGCCTGGAGGAAATCGTCTCGGGCCGGGAGGGGGCGGCGCTCTGGGTCTTCGCCTACGGCTCCCTGATGTGGCGGCCGGAATTTCCGGTGGCGGAACGGCGCCTCGGGACGGTGCGGGGCTTCCACCGCCGGTTCTGCCTGTTGCAAAGGCGGTTCCGGGGCAGCCCGGAGGCCCCGGGCTTCGTGCTCGCCCTGGACCGGGGCGGCCTGTGCCGGGGCGTCGCCTTCCGCCTGCCGGATGCCGAGATCCGGGGGGCGCTGATGCCCCTCTGGCGCCGGGAGATGCGAGGGCGGGGCTACGTCGCCCGCTGGCTGCCGGTGGAGACGGAGGGGGGATCCGTCTCCGCCCTCACCTTCCTCGCCAACCGGGCGAGCGACCGCTACGCCGGCCGCCTGTCCGACCCGGAGATCGCCGACATGATCGCGGCGGCCTGCGGCTCCACGGGGCCGAGCGCCGAATACCTTTACCGCACGGTGGAGGCCTGCGAGGCGCTGGGCATCCGCGACCGGCACCTGTGGAGCCTCCAGGCCCTGGTGGCCGCGCGCCTGCGGGAGCGGCTCGCCGGGGGGCGGTCGCATCCGGCGGCGGGATCGCCTATATGAGGGATCTTCAGGAGTAGGGACAGAGACGATCATGGCGACGGCGTCGCTCGACAGCGCCCGCGCGACCCCCGTGTCGGCAATCGAGAAAACCCCCGATTTCGTGCCCGGCCCCTTGCCTGGCTCCTTGCCCGGCCAGCTCCCCGGACGCCGCTTGTCCCTCGTGGGCCTGACCCGCGAGGAGTTGAAGGCGCAGCTCATCGGCGCCGGCGTGCCGGAGCGCGAGAGCCGGATGCGGGCCGGCCAGGTCTGGCACTGGGTCAACCTCCGGGGCGCCACCGCCTTCGAGGAGATGACCAACGTCGGCAAGGGCCTGAAGGCGGAACTCGCCCAGCACTTCACCCTGGAGCGGCCCGAGGTCGTAACCCGGCAGGTCTCCCGGGACGGGACCCGGAAGTGGCTCCTGCGCATGGCCCCGACCAACCCCCACGAGCACAACCGGGGCGCCGAGATCGAGTGCGTCTACATCCCCGGCCCGGATCGCGGCACGCTGTGCGTGTCCAGCCAAGTGGGGTGCACGCTGACCTGCTCGTTCTGCCATACCGGGACGCAGCGCCTCGTGCGCAACCTCTCGGCCGCCGAGATCGTGCAGCAGCTCGTGGTCGCAAGGGACGAACTCGGCGACTGGACCGGTCAGATGCCGAGCCGGGATGCCAATGGCGGCGAGGTCGGCCGGCTCGTCACCAACATCGTGTTCATGGGCATGGGCGAGCCGCTCTACAACTTCGAGGCGGTGGTCGATGCGGTGGGCGTGATGTCGGACCAGGAGGGGCTCGGCCTGTCCCGGCGGCGGATCACCGTCTCGACCTCCGGCGTCGTGCCGCAGATCCCCCGCCTCGGCGCGGAGGCGAACGCCATGTTGGCGATCTCCCTGCACGCGGTGCGCGACGACCTGCGGGACGAACTCGTGCCGCTGAACCGCAAATATCCGATCCGCGATCTGCTGGCGGCCTGCCGGGCCTATCCGGGCCTGAACAACGCCCGGCGCATCACCTTCGAGTACGTGATGCTCAAGGGCGTGAACGACTCGGATGCCGACGCCCGGGAACTGGTGCGCCTGCTCAAGGGCATCCCGGCCAAGATCAACCTGATCCCGTTCAACCCCTGGCCGGGCAGCCGCTACGAGTGCTCCGACTGGGAGCGGATCGAGCGGTTCTCGGAGATCGTGTTCAATGCCGGCTACGCCTCGCCGGTGCGCACCCCGCGCGGCCGGGACATCCTGGCCGCCTGTGGCCAGCTCAAGAGCGAGACCGAGAAGCTGCGCGCCCGCGCCCGGATGATGCTGGAGGACGGCATCGCCGAGGGATTGTATATCAGCGACGAGGATTAGGGGGCGTCACCCCCGGTCCTACCCATGACACCTCATCGTGAGGGGCTGCGGAGCAGCCTCGAAGGAGGCTTCCAGGGATCGCGGCGGCTTTCAGGGCCCTCCTTCGAGGCCCGCTGTCGCGGGCGCCTCAGGATGAGGCGAGACCGGTGCTATCGCGCCTTCGGGCGCATCGCGAGCGCGAGGTAGGCGCTGGTCAGAAGCCAGCCAACGGCGCCGCTCCCGGCCTTGATCAGGAAATCGCTGATCCGGCCGTGCCGGCTGGGCGAGAGGCCCTGCCCGGCTTCGAGGATCCCGGCGACCGCCACCACCGCCAGCAGGATCGCGACACGGTGCCGGGGGAAGGCGAGCGCCGCCGCGACACCGAACAGGGCGTAGGCGACGCAGCGCTCCAGGTTCGCGGGCCCCACCTCCGGCCGCAGGCCGATGGGGGAGAGGGTCACGAAGGCCAGCACGCCCAGGATGCCCCAGAAGGCGAGCCGGAAAAGGGTACGCATGGCCTGCTCTGTCTCACCGGTCGGTCATGGTTTCCAAAGGACAAGTCCTTTGGCGGGTGCAGGGCAGAGCCCTGCGAAGAACCAGGGCCTCGCCCCTGGACCCCACCAAAGGACCCGGTCCTTTGGAATCCCTTACTGATCCAGGCGAACCCGCCAGATCTCCTCGGCGTATTCACGCATGGAGCGGTCGGAGGAGAACCACGCCATCCGGGCGGTGTTGTGGATCGCCTTGGCCCACCACGAGGCGGGGTCGCGCCACGCGGCGTCGATCATGCGCTGGGTCCGCCAGTAATCGTCGAAGTCGGCGGTCAGCAGGTAGGGGTCGCGGCCGCGCAGGTCGTCGGTGAGCGGGCGGAAGCGGCCCGGCTCCTCCGGCGAGAACCGCCCGGAGGCGATCATGTCCAGGGCCGCCGCGAGACGGGGCGAGGCCTCGATCGCCGCCCGGGCATAACCCGGCACCGCCTTGCGGGCGGTGACGCCCGCCGCGTCGAGGCCGAAGATGAAGATGTTCTCCGCCCCGACGTGATCCTTGATCTCGATGTTGGCGCCGTCCAGCGTGCCCACCGTCAGCGCGCCGTTCAGGGCGAACTTCATGTTGCCGGTGCCCGAGGCCTCCAGGCCCGCCGTGGAGATCTGCTCCGACAGGTCGGCGGCCGGGATGATCGCCTCGGCGAGGCTCACCGAGTAGTTCGGCAGGAACACCACCTTCAGCCGGCCCGCCACCTCCGGGTCGTCGTTGACGGCACGGGCCACGTCGGCGGCGAGCTTGATGATCAGCTTGGCCTGGACGTAGCTCGGGGCCGACTTGCCGCCGAAGATCTTGACCCGCGGGGTCCAGTCCCGGTGCGGCTCGGCCTTGATCGCCTGATACAGGGCCACCGTCTCGACGAGGTTGAGCAACTGGCGCTTGTACTCATGGATGCGCTTCACCTGCACATCGAAGAGCGCGTCGGGGTCGATGTCGATCCCGGTGCGGTCGGCCACGATCGCCGCCAGCGCCTGCTTGCGCTCCCGGCGCACCGCCCGGAAGCGGGCAACGAAGCCCGCATCCCCGGCGAACGCATCGAGCCCCTTCAGCAGTTCGGGATCGTCGAGGACGCCCTCGCCCACCGCCTCGACGGCGAGCCGGGTGAGGCCAGGGTTGGCGGTGTGCAGCCAGCGCCGGAAGGTGATGCCGTTGGTCTTGTTGACGATCTTGTCGGTATCGAGGGCGTGCAGGTCGGAGAAGACCGTGGAGCGCATCAGGTCGGTGTGCAGCGCCGAGACGCCGTTCACCCGCCGGGCCCCGTGGAAGGCGAGGTGGCCCATGCGCACCCGGCGCCCGTGCGATTCGTCGATGAGGGAGACCGAGGCGAGGTGGGCGGCGTCGCCCATGCCCCGCTTGCCCTGCTCCTCCAGGTGCATCCAGTTGATCAGGTAGATGATCTGCATGTGGCGCGGCAGCAGCCGCTCCATCAGCTCCACCGGCCAGGTCTCCAGCGCCTCGGGCAGGAGGGTGTGGTTGGTGTAGTGCAGGGTGTTGG
>JAKONI010000417.1 GCA_022702015.1 Beijerinckiaceae bacterium
CTCACCGGCTACGACGCGCTGGCGCTGCGGCAATTGCGGATCAAGGTGCCCTACCGCATCACCGCGCTCGCCTCGTTCACGAGCTACGCGGTGAGCTTCACCCTCGGCTTCCCCCTGCTGACGGCGGGGACGATCCGCTACTGGATCTACGCCCGCCAGGGGCTCTCCACCTCGAAGATCGCCGCGCTCACGGTGATCGCCGGCTTCACCTTCTGGCTCGGCATGGGCGTGGTGCTGGGCCTGTCCCTCATCATCGAGGCGGGGCAGCTCGCCGGGCTCGCCTTCACCTCCATCCGGCTGAACCAGGGCGTCGGCTTCGCGGCGCTGCTCGCCGTGCTCGGCTACCTCGCCTGGGTCTCGGCCAAGCGCCGCAGCGTCACGGTCAAGCAGTGGCGGCTCGAACTGCCCGGCGCCTCCGTCTCCATCGGCCAGATGATCGTCGGCATCGGCGATGTCTGCGCGGCGGCGGCGGTGCTCTATGTGCTCCTGCCGCAGCAGACCGGCATCGCCTTCACCACCTTCCTCGCCATCTACGTGCTGGCCGCGATGCTCGGCATCGCCTCCAACGCGCCGGGCGGGATCGGCGTGTTCGAGGCCACGATCCTCCTCGCCCTGTCGAGCCTGCCGCGCAACGAGGTGCTGACCTCGCTGCTGCTGTTCCGGGGCTGCTACTACGTCGTGCCCTTCGTGGTCGCCCTGGCGATGCTCGGCCTGTACGAGATCGTGAAGCGGGCGGGAGGCTCCTCCGGGGACGACGCGCGCCCGGCCCCGCCCGAGGGGACCGCCGGCCCCTCCGGCCGGGCCTGGCCGGACCGCCGCGAGCCCTGATCGCGGGACGGCCCGGTGAGCGACGATCCCCGAAGGGCGGCGGCCTGGACCGGCGCGGCGGTCGCGGGAGGATGTATCCTCCTCCTGGCGATCGGGGATCAGGGTTTCGGCCTCGGCCCCTTGGCGGCGTCGCTGGCCGCCATCGTCCTCGGGGCCATGGTCGGCGGACGGCGGCGGGAGCCACCCCCCACCCGTCCGGTGGCCGGGACCCCGCGCCACGCCATCGCGGAGGCGCTCCTCGCCCAAATCCCCGATCCGGTGATCCTCGTCGATCGGCGGGCCCGGGTGCTTGAGGCGAACCCCGCCGCCCGGGCGCTTCTCCCGGCCCTCCACCTCTCGCGGCCCTTGGCCTTCGCCCTGCGCAACCCGGAGATCATCGACGGGGTGGAGGCCGTGCTCAGCGGCGGCCCGGCGCAGCGGGTGGTCTATGAGACCCGCGTGCCGGTGGAGCGCGCCTTCGAGGTGCAGATCGGCGCCTTCGCCGTCCCGGAGGGGACGGGGACGGGGACGGGGGCGGTACTGTTCCTGCGCGACCTCACCTCCGCCCAGCGGCTCGAATCGATGCGGGTCGATTTCGTGGCCAACGCGAGCCACGAGCTGCGGACCCCGCTCTCCTCCCTCATCGGCTTCATCGAGACCCTTCAGGGTCCGGCCCGGGACGACACCGCCGCGCGGGAGCGGTTCCTCGACATCATGGGCGCGCAGGCCCAGCGGATGCGCCGCCTGATCGACGACCTCCTGTCCCTCTCGCGGATCGAGTTGCGGGAGCATGTGGCGCCGACCGCCGTGGTCGATTTGGCGGCGCTGGCCCGGCAGATGGTGGACGCCCAGGCCCCCCTGGCCGCCGCGCGGGGCGCCGCGATCGCCCTGACCGAGGGAGATGGGCCCTACCGTGTGCCGGGGGACGCGGACGAGCTTGCCCGGGTGATCGAGAACCTGATCGAGAACGCCGTCAAATACGGGGGCGGGACGATCCGCGTCGGCCTCGCCCGTCAGGACGACCCCCGGCAGGGCCGGCGCATCGTCCTGTCGGTGGCCGACGACGGGCCGGGCATCGCCCCCGAGCACATCCCCCGGCTGACCGAGCGGTTCTACCGGGTCGATGTCGCGTCGAGCCGGGCGCGGGGGGGGACCGGCCTGGGCCTCGCCATCGTGAAGCACAGCCTCAAGCGCCACCGGGGCAAGCTGACCATCGAGAGCGAGGTGGGCCAGGGCACCACCATCCACGTCAGCCTCCCCGAGACGGTCGGGGAGGCGCGGGCTCAGGTCCGGGACGAGAGAGCCGCCCCCGGTTCCGCCTGAACGGCCGCACGGGGTGTGGGCACGCCCTTGACCTTCCCACGGTGGGAAGGTCCATCTGAGGGGGCATGGATACCATCGCCTCCGATCCCCGCCGTCTGAGCCTCCCCGTCGAGGGCCTGTCCTGTGCCGGCTGCGTCGCCCGCGTCGAGCGGGCGCTCACGGCCCTGCCCGGCACGCGGGACGTCTCGGTGAACCTCGCGACGAGGCGGGCGAGCCTCGTGCTGGAGGAGGGGGCGCGGCCCGGCGACGTGGCGGCGGCCCTGGCCTCGGCGGGCTATCCGGTGGCCTCGACCGAGACGGTCCTGCCGGTGGAGGGGATGCACTGCGCCTCCTGCGTCGGGCGGGTGGAGAAGGCGCTCTCCGCCATCCCCGGCGTCACCGGGGCGAGCGTGAACCTCGCCACCGGGCAGGCCCGGGTGAGCCACGGCGAGGGCGTCGTCACGGCGGCGGACCTCGGGGCGGCGGTGACGGCGGCCGGGTTCACGGTGCCGGCCGAGGCGGAGGCCGAGCCCGAGGCGCGGGAGGACCGGAGGGCCGCCGAGGTGCGGGCGCTGCGGCAGGATTTCGGGCTGGCGGCCCTGCTCTCGGCCCCCGTCGTCGTCCTCGACATGGGCGGCCATCTCGGCGGTCATGCCTTCGCCGGGGTGGAGGGAACGGCCGGAGCCGTCGTCCAGGCGGTGCTGACGACCCTCGTGCTGGCTTGGCCGGGGCGGCGGTTCTTCCGCGCGGGCATCCCCGGCCTGCTGCGGGGGCATCCCGACATGAACGCCCTCGTGGCCCTTGGGGCCGGCGCGGCCTACCTGTTCTCGCTGGTCTCGACTTTGGCGCCGCAGGTTCTCCCGGAGGGGGCGGCGCACCTGTACTTCGAGGCCAGCGCCCTCATCGTCACCCTGATCCTGCTCGGACGCACCCTGGAGGCCAGGGCACGGGGCCGCACGGGGGAGGCGATCGCCCGCCTGATGGACCTCTCTCCCAAGACCGCGCGGGTGGTCCGCGACGGCACCGAGACCGAGGTGCCCCTGGCCGCGCTGCGGGTCGGGGACGTGGTGCGCGTGCGGCCGGGCGAGCGGATCGCCGCCGACGGCATCGTCCTGTCCGGCGAGAGTCGGGTGGACGAGAGCATGGTCACGGGCGAGCCCGCCCCCGTCCGCAAGGCAACGGGCGCCGGCGTGGTCGGCGGCACCCTCAACGGCGGCGGCAGTCTCGACCTGCGGGTCGGGGCGGTGGGCGCGGCCACCGTGCTCGCCCAGGTGGCGGCGATGGTGGAGCGGGCGCAAGGGGGCAAGCTGCCGATCCAGGCCCTGGTGGACCGCGTGACCGGCCGGTTCGTGCCGGTGGTCATCGCCTTGGCGCTGGCCACCTTCGTCGGCTGGCTCGCCCTGGCCCCCGCCCCCGCCCTCGGCCCGGCGCTCGTCCATGCGGTGGCGGTGCTGATCATCGCTTGTCCCTGCGCCATGGGTCTCGCGACGCCGGCGGCGATCATGGTCGGGACGGGGCGGGCCGCCGAGGGCGGCATCCTGTTCCGCGACGGCGCGGCCCTTCAGACCCTTCAGGGGATCAAGCTCGTCGCCTTCGACAAGACCGGCACCCTCACGCAGGGGAGCCCGGTGCTGGAGCGGGCGGCCACCGTGCCCGGCCTGTCGCAGGACGAGGCCCTGCGCCTCGCCGCCGGGATCGAGGGCCGTTCGGAGCACCCGCTGGCGGGCGCGATCATCGCGGCGGCCAAGGGGCGCGGCCTCACCGTGCCGGAGGCCGAGGCGTTCGAGGCGGTGGAGGGGTTCGGCGTGGCCGGGCGAGTCGAGGGCAGGGCGGTGGCCGTGGGCGCCCCGCGCTATCTCGATCGCCTCGGCGTGATCCCGGATCCCGCCCTCGTGGCGCAGGCCGGGACCTGGGCCGAGGCGGGGGCGAGCCCGGTGCATCTGGCCCTCGATGGCCGCCACGTCGCGGCCTTGGCGGTGGCCGACCCGGTGCGGGCGGACGCGCGGGAGGCGGTGGCCGCCCTGCTCGCCCGGGGGATCGCCGTGGCGATGGTCACGGGCGACGATCCGGCCACGGCGGCGCGGGTCGCCTCCGGCCTCGGCATCGCCGAGGTCGCGGCCGGGGTGCTGCCGGGGGGCAAGGCAGAGGCCGTGCGCCGGTTCCGGGACACCCACGGGCCGGTCGCCTTCGTCGGGGATGGGGTCAACGACGCCCCGGCGCTCGCGGAAGCCGATGTGGGGCTCGCCATCGGCACCGGCACGGACATCGCCGTGGAGAGCGCCGACGTGGTGCTGATGGGGGATGCCCCCCGCGCCCTGGTGGAGGCCGTCACCCTGTCGCGGGCGGTGATGGCCACGATCCGCCAGAACCTGTTCTGGGCCTTCGCCTACAACGCCGCCTTGATCCCCCTCGCGGCGGGGCTGCTCGTCCCCTTCGGCGGCCCCTCCCTGTCGCCGATCCTGGCGGCGGGGGCCATGGCCCTGTCGAGCCTGTTCGTCCTCGGCAATGCCCTGCGCCTGCGCCGGGCCGGGGGGCGGGACCGGGTGACGGCTCCCGCGCTGGCCGCGAGGCCGGCATGAGCGGCACCGTCACCGTCGGCGAGGCGGCCCGCCTCACCGGGGTCTCGGCCAAGATGATCCGCTGGTACGAGGGGCGGGGCCTTCTGCCGCCCGCCCCCCGGACGGAGGCCGGCTATCGCCGCTACGGCGACGCGGAGATCCGCACGCTGCATTTCGTCCGCCGAGCCCGCGACCTCGGCTTCGATGTGGAGGCGATCGGCGAACTCCTTGCCCTGTGGCAGGACCGGGAGCGCCCGAGCGCGGCGGTGAAGGCCATCGCCGAGGGGCGGATCGCCGAGCTGCGCCGCCGGATCGTCGCCCTCGAGGGCATGGCCCGAAGCCTGGAGCGGCTCGCCGCCGCCTGCTGCGGCGACGGGCGGCCGGACTGCCCGATCCTCGACGATCTCGCGGCGGACGAGGAGGTGCCTCCGACCCGGCGCGCGCGGCCCTCTCCCTTGCGCCCTCCTCCTGAGAGTCTGGCCGAAAGCCGGCGGCTCTCCCAGTCTCGGCCTCATCCTGAGGTGCCGCCGCGAAGCGGGGGCCTCGAAGGAGACCTCCAGAAAGCGCCGCGATTTCTGAAGCCCTCCTTCGAGGCGGCTATCGCCGCACCTCAGGATGAGGGCGGGGGCGGGAAGCAGGAAGGAATCCGCAACAAACACCCTACGGGGCGGAAGAGACGGTAGGGTCGGGTTCGCCACGGGGGCAAGCCATTGACGGGACCCTTGGCCTCCGGCTTGCTCCCGCCTTCGGACTATCCTCCCACAGAGTTCCAGACGGATGCCCGTCCCCGAACGGATCGAAGCCCTCGCCGAGACCATGACCGGTTGGCGGCGCGCGCTGCACGCCCACCCGGAACTGCTCTACGACGTGGACCGCACCGCCGGCTTCGTCGCGGAGCGCCTGCGCGCGTTAGGCTGCGACGAGGTGGTCACCGGCATCGGCCGCACCGGGGTGGTCGGCGTGATCCGCGGGCGCGGACACCGCTCGAACCGGGCGATCGGCCTGCGCGCCGACATGGATGCCCTGCCGATCCAGGAGGTGCGCGACCTTCCCTACCGCTCCACCGTGCCGGGCAAGATGCACGCCTGCGGCCATGACGGGCACATGGCGATGCTGCTCGGGGCGGCGAAGTACCTCGCGGAGACGCGGCACTTCGACGGCGCCGCCGTCATGATCTTCCAGCCGGCGGAGGAGGGCGGCGGCGGGGGCGAGGCGATGGTCGAGGACGGCTTGATGGAGCGCTTCGGGATCGAGGCGGTCTACGGGATGCACAACATCCCCGGCATGGCGGTGGGGACCTTCGCCGTGCGCCCCGGCCCGATCATGGCCTCCACCGACCGGTTCACCGTCACCATCGAGGGACGCGGCGGTCACGCCGCCCTGCCGCAGAACGCCATCGACAGCGTGCTGGTGGCGAGCCACGTCATCATCGCCCTTCAAGGCATCGTCTCGCGCACCCTCGATCCACTGGAGGCGGCGGTGGTCTCGGTCTGCGCGCTCGATGCGGGGGAAGCCTTCAACGTCCTGCCGCAGAGCGTGACGATGCGGGGGACCATGCGCACCCTGTCCCAGGAGGTCCGGCGGGTGATCAAGGCCCGGCTGGAAACCCTCGTCCGGGAGGTCGCCGCCGGCTTCGGGGCCACGGGCACGGTGGAGTACGGCGCGAGCTACCCCGTCACCGAGAACCATCCCGCCGAAACGGGCTTCATGGCCGATGTCGCGGAGGGGCTCGTCGGGCCGGAGCGGGTCGACCGGTCGGTGGCGCCGATGATGACGGCGGAGGACTTCTCCTACATGCTCGGCCGCCGGCCCGGGGCCTACATGTTCCTCGGCAACGGCGACTCCGCCTCGCTCCACCACCCCCTCTACGATTTCAACGACGCCGCCGCCCCCTACGGGGCCGCCCTGTGGGCGCGGTTGATCGAGACGGGGTTGCCCCTTGGGGACCGGTCCTGACCGGCGCGATTCTCAGTGCGTTAGGAGCGGATAGAGCGACAGTACGAGCAGCGCCGCCATCGTGACGTTGAAGGCCCGGACACGCCACGGCTTAGTCAATAGCCGTCGCAATCCCTGGCCGAACGCGGCCCATACGAACACGCAGGGTGCGTTCACGATCATCAGGATTGCGGCGAGCAGCACCACGGCCATGACGGTGGGCTGCTGCGGCAGGTAGGTGGCGATGGCGCCGAGTGCCATGATCCACGCCTTGGGGTTGAGCCACTGGAACGCGGCGGCCGCCAGGAAGCTCATCGGCTGGCGCGTCCGTTGCCCCTCGCCCTTCAGCGGCGGCGCGGCGGTCGCGATCCGCCATGCCAAGTGGATGAGGTAGGCGCCACCCACCCAGCGCAGGCCATCGTGGATGAATGGATAGGCCTCGAACAGCGCGGCGAAGCCGAGGCCCACCAGGACCACCATCACGCCGAACCCGATGCTGATGCCGAGGACGTGCGGCACCGAGCGCACGAGACCGAAATTCACGCCCGAGGCCAACAGCATCATGTTGTTCGGCCCAGGGGTGATGGACGCCACGAACGCATAGGCTACCAGCCCCGCGAGGAGCCCTGGTGCGATCACGGGCTTGCGCCTCCCCGACGATAGGGGAGGCCTCTGGGGCGGTGGCGGTCAGCTGCCATACCGGGTCTTCAGCAGATGGTAGGCCAGCCGTGCCGTCTGCACCTCGCCCCCCTCCGGCCGCCCCGGCTTGGTGGAGGGGTTCCAGCCGTAGAGGTCGAAATGGCCGTGCCGCTTCGTCTTGGGGGCGAAGCGGCGCAGGAACAGCGCGGCGGTGATCGCCCCGGCGAAGGGGCCGTTCGAGACGTTGTTGAGGTCGGCCACCTTCGAATCGAGCATCCCCGCATAGGGCTGGTGCAGGGGGAGCCGCCAGACGGGGTCGTTGGCCCGGTGCGCCGCCGCCGCGACGGAGGCGGCCAGCTCCTCGTCCTCGGTGAAGAACGCCGGCAGGTCGGGCCCCAGCGCCGTGCGGGCCGCCCCCGTCAGGGTCGAGAAGTCGAGGATCAGGTCCGGCGCCTCGGCGTCGGCCAGGGTGAGGGCGTCCGCCAGGATCAGGCGGCCCTCCGCGTCGGTGTTGCCGATCTCCACCGAGAGACCCGCCCGGCTGCGCAGCACGTCGCCGGGGCGGAAGGCGTTGCCGGCGATGGCATTCTCCACGGCCGGGATCAGTACCCGCAGGCGCAGGCGCAGGCCGGCGCCCATCACCATGTCGGCCGCCGCCAGGGCCACGGCGGCGCCACCCATGTCCTTCTTCATCAGGAGCATGGCCGAGGATGGCTTGATGTCGAGCCCGCCCGTGTCGAAGGCGACGCCCTTGCCGACCAGGGTCACGCGCGGGGCATCCTCGGGCCCCCAGGCGATGTCGATCAGCCGGGGCGCCCGGTCCGCCGCCGCGCCCACCGCGTGGACCAGGGGGAAATCCCGGGTGAGGTCGGCGCCCGACACGACGGTGACGCTCGCCCCGTGCCGCGAGGCCACGGCGCGGGCGGCGGCCTCGATCTCGGCGGGGCCGAGGTCGTTGGCGGGGGTGTTGATGAGGTCGCGGCCCATCGCCACCGCGGCGGCGATCCGGGTGATCTCGCCGGCATCGGTCCCCTCGGGCGCCACGAGGCAGGCCTTGGCCTCGTCGGCCTTGCGGTAGCGGCTGAACCGGTAGCTCCCCATCAGCCACGCCAGCGCGGAGGTGGCCGGGTCGGGGACGCCCTCCAGCCGGTAGGCCCCCACCGGGAGGAGGCCCGGCAGGCGGCCGGCGAGGAACGGGTCGGCGCCGGGCGCATCGGGGTCGCCGAGGCCGAACAGGATCCGCGCGACGCTGCCATCCGCCGCCGGGAGGAAGGCCACGCTGCCGGCCTTGCCGGTGAAGCCCGTCGCCCAGGCGAAGGCCCGGTCCTTGGAAGGCAGGCCGACCTCCCAGCCGCTGGCCGGCACGCCGGTCACGGTGATCGCGGCGGTGTCGGCGGGGAGAAGTTCGGCGATGGGGCTTGTGCCGGTGGTGGGGGCTTCGGCCTCGCTCATGGACCCTCGCGTGCCCGGCGCGGCCCCGACGCGAGGCCCCTTAACCCGGGATTAGGCTTAACGGTCTACCACTCGGGCCTCGGAGTGGAGAAGCGCCCTGGGCGCAACCCGCCCCGCCCACGCCGTGAGCCCTGTGCGGAGCGTAGCATGACCCCGGCCCCGATCCGATTTGAACGGCTCCCGGCCCGTTCCGCCCCCCGCGGGTTCGCCGCCGTCGCCGCCCTCGGCCTCGCCCTGACGCTAGGCGCGTGCAACACGGATTCCCCGGAGACCACGGGTTCCATCGGCGAGGTCGCCACCCCAATCTCGGCGGCCCGCCGCGACCTCGACGGTCTGGCCGAGGCCTACAAGTCCAACCCCGGCGACCCTCGCATGGCCTTCCGCTACGCCCGCGCCCTGCGGGCCACGGACCAGGTCAACCAGGCGAGCGCGGTGCTGCAACAGGCGGCCCTGCGCAACCCGAAGGATACGCAGATCCTGGCGGCCTACGGCAAGTCGCTGGTGGAAGCCGGCCGCTACCGCGAGGCCCTGGAGGTGCTGGCCAACGCCCACACCCCGGCGAACCCCGATTGGCGCGTCCTGTCGGCCGAGGGGTCGGCCTCGGCCCAGCTCGGTGATCAGGCCCGCGCCCAGGGCTTCTACGAGGCGGCCCTCAAGATCCGCCCGAACGAGCCCTCCCTCCTATCGAATCTCGGCTTGTCCTACGCCCTCTCGCGCAACCTCGATCAAGCCGAGGAGACCATGCGGCTGGCCGTCTCCCTGCCCGGCGCCGACGCCAAGATGCGGGCCAACCTCGCCCTCGTCCTGGGCCTGAAGGGCCGCTACGACGAGGCCGAGACCGTGTTGCGGCAGGACATGGGGCCGCAGGAGGCGGCCGCCAACGCCGCCGCCCTGCGCCGGCTGGCGGCCTCGCCGAACAAGTTCAAGGATGGCTTGGCCCGCGCGCAGCGGGGCTGAGCGGATCTCTCTCCCCCCTCTGCGGGGATCGTCGCGATGCCGAAGCCATGCTTCCGATTCCACCCTCGGCTTCATCCTGAGGTGCCCGGCTTGCCGGGCCTCGAAGGAGATCTCCAGTCAGCGCCGCGATCCTTGGATGCCTCCTTCGAGGCGGCTGTCGCCGTACCTCGGGATCAGGGCGGTGAGGGGAGCGGGGGCTTCTCGGCGAGGATCCCGGGATAAGGTGACGGGTGGGACGGATTCGGCAGCGATCCCCGCAAAGGGGGAGAAGCGCACGACACCCGACCGCGCGTGTCATCCTGCCCCCGTAGCGGCCAGATTCGAAACGTTCTATACGGGCCACGGCTGCGCCGCGCGGCATTCAGGGCGTCCAAATCGCCCCCCGCGCACCGTTCGATCCGGGCACTCCCGGGGCGGCGCGCGCCCGTCGGGCGCTATAAAGGCCGAACACCTTCGTGGCGCGGGTTATGCCTGCGCGTGTTCGATCAATTCGCAGCGAGGATACGACCAGCCGTGGCATCTCTCGACAGCTTCAAGGCCCGCCAGACGCTGAGCGCCGGGGGCAAGACCTATACCTATTACTCGATCCCCGAGGCCGAGAAGAATGGCCTCGCCTCGGCCGCCTCGCTCCCCTTCTCGATGAAGGTGCTGCTCGAGAACCTGCTGCGCTTCGAGGACGACCGCTCGGTGAAGAAGGCCGACGTGGAAGCCGCCGTCGGCTGGCTGGAGCAGAAGGGCAAGGCCGAGGTCGAGATCGCCTTCCGCCCCTCGCGCGTGCTGATGCAGGACTTTACCGGCGTTCCGGCGGTGGTGGACCTCGCCGCCATGCGCGACGCGATGGTGGCGCTGGGCGGCGACCCGCAGAAGATCAACCCGCTGGTGCCGGTGGATCTCGTGATCGATCACTCGGTCATCGTCGATGAGTTCGGCACCCCGAAGGCACTCGGTGAGAACGTCGCGCTGGAATACGCCCGCAACGGCGAGCGCTACACCTTCCTCAAGTGGGGCCAGTCGGCCTTCGACAACTTCTCCGTCGTGCCCCCGGGCACCGGCATCTGCCATCAGGTGAACCTCGAATACCTGTCGCAGACCGTCTGGACGAGGAAGGAAGGGGCTGAGGAAATCGCCTATCCCGATTCGCTGGTGGGCACCGATTCGCACACCACCATGGTGAACGGCCTCGCCGTGCTCGGCTGGGGCGTCGGCGGCATCGAGGCCGAGGCGGCCATGCTCGGCCAGCCGCTCTCCATGCTGATCCCCGAGGTCGTGGGCTTCCGCCTGTCGGGCAAGCTCCCCGAGGGCACCACCGCCACCGACCTCGTGCTCACCGTCACGCAGATGCTGCGCAAGAAGGGCGTGGTCGGCAAGTTCGTCGAGTTCTACGGCCCCGGCCTCGACGACATGCCGGTGGCCGACCGGGCGACCATCTCGAACATGGCCCCCGAATACGGCGCCACCTGCGGCTTCTTCCCCGTCGATCAGAAGACCATCGACTTCCTCAAGGTCACCGGCCGCGCCGACGACCGGATCGCCCTCGTGGAGGCCTACGCCAAGGCGCAGGGCATGTGGCGCGACGCGCAGACCCCGGACCCGGTCTTCACCGACACCCTCGAACTCGACATGGGCACCGTGCAGCCCTCGCTCGCCGGGCCGAAGCGCCCGCAGGACCGGGTGCTGCTCGCCGAGGCCAAGGCCGGCTTCGCCTCGTCCATGCAGAGCGAGTTCAAGAAGGGGGGCGACATCTCCGGCCGCTTCCCCGTCGAGGGCACCAACTTCGACATCGGCCACGGTGACGTGGTGATCGCGGCGATCACCTCCTGCACCAACACCTCGAACCCGAGCGTGATGATCGGCGCCGGGCTGCTGGCCCGCAACGCGGTCGCCAAGGGCCTGCGCTCCAAGCCGTGGGTGAAGACCTC
>JAKONI010000005.1 GCA_022702015.1 Beijerinckiaceae bacterium
GCGGTGAGCGCGGCGGCCGGCGAGCCCTACAAGGACCGCCTCCTCGCCCTGCCGACCTTCCTGCGCGAGGGCGGGGCGCCCGGCCCGGACGGCGTTGCGCAAGGGTTTACCTTGACGGGATACTTCCTCGACCGGCACGTCTGGGGTCCGCGCGGCCTCACGCCACCGGAGGAGCGGGCGCGATTCGTTGCGCTCGGCGTCGCCGCCGGTTAATCTGTTCGCGTTACGTTCCAGTCTGAAAGCCGGAAACCACCATGGGCCAGCCCTTCGAGCCGCCGTCCGGCGACGGCATCGAAAGCGTCGAGCTGAAGTCGGCGCTGGAAGAGCGCTACCTCGCCTATGCGCTCTCGACCATCATGCACCGGGCCCTGCCCGATGCCCGCGACGGGCTGAAGCCGGTGCACCGGCGCATCCTCTACGGCATGCGCCTCCTGCGGCTCGACCCGAACACCGCGCACAAGAAATGCGCGAAGATCGTCGGCGACGTGATGGGCGACTTCCACCCCCACGGTGATCAGGCGATCTACGACGCGCTGGTGCGCCTCAGCCAGGATTTCGCGCAGCGCTATCCGCTGGTCGACGGCCAGGGCAACTTCGGGAACATCGACGGCGACGGCCCCGCCGCCTACCGCTACACCGAGGCCCGCCTCACCGAGGTGGCCCGGCTGCTCCTCGACGGGATCGACGAGGACACGGTCGACTTCCGCCCCTCCTACAACGGCGAGAAGGAGGAGCCCATCGTCCTCCCGGCGGCCTTCCCGAACCTGCTGGCCAACGGCAGCCAGGGCATCGCCGTCGGCATGGCGACCTCGATCCCGCCGCACAACGCGGCGGAACTCTGCGACGCGGCCCTCTACCTCATCAACAATCCCGGGGCGACCTCGGGCCAGCTCGCCAAGTTCGTGCAGGGGCCGGATTTCCCCACCGGGGGCATCCTCGTGGACTCGGCCGAATCGATCGCCGAAGCCTACCGCACCGGCCGGGGCGGCTTCCGGGTCCGCGCCCGCTGGCACAAGGAGGACCTCGGCCGGGGCACCTGGACCATCGTCGTCACCGAGATCCCCTACGGCATCCCGAAGGGCCGGCTGATCGAGAAGATGGCCGAGCTTCTCCAGGAGAAGAAGCTTCCGCTGCTCGCCGACGTGCGCGACGAGTCCGCCGAGGACGTGCGGGTGGTGCTGGAGCCCCGCTCCCGCACCGTCGATCCCGTGATCCTGATGGAATCGCTGTTCCGGCTCACCGAGCTTGAGGCGCGGGTACCGCTGAACCTCAACGTGCTGGTGGGCGGCCTCGTGCCGAAGGTGATCGGGCTCAGCGAGTGCCTGCGCGAGTGGGTCGATCACCGCCGGACGGTGCTGCAGCGCCGCTCCCGCTACCGCCTCGGCCAGATCGACCGGCGGCTCGAGATCCTCGGCGGCCTGCTGATCGTCTACCTCGACCTCGACGAGGTGATCCGCATCATCCGCGAGGAGGACGAGCCGAAGCCCGCCCTCATGGCCCGGTTCGAACTCACCGAGGTCCAGGCCAACGCCATCCTCGACACCCGCCTGCGCTCCTTGCGCAAGCTGGAGGAGATGGAACTGCGCCGGGAGTTCGACGCGCTCACCGCCGAGAAGGCCGAGCTCGACGCCCTGCTCGCCTCCGAGCCGGCGCAGTGGAAGACGATCCAGGCCCAGATCCGGGCGGTGAAGAAGACTTTCGGCCCCGAGACCAAGCTGGGCCGCCGCCGGACGAGCCTGGAGAACCCGCCGGACACCGCCGGCGTCGACCTCACGGCCGCCCTGGTGGAGCGGGAGCCGATCACCGTCATCGTCTCCGAGAAGGGCTGGATCCGCGCCCTCAAGGGCCACGTGGCCGACCTGTCTGGCGTGGCCTTCAGGGGCGACGACCGGCTCAAGATCGCCTTCCCGAGCGAGACGACTCAGAAGATCCTGCTGCTCGTCTCGAACGGCAAGGTCTTCACCCTGGATGCCTCGAAGCTGCCGGGGGGAAGGGGCTTCGGCGATCCCGTGCGGCTGATGGTCGACCTCGATGACGGCACGGAGGTGGTCGCCGCCCTGCCGTACCGGCCGGAGACCAAGGTGCTGATCGCCGGGTCGGACGGGCGCGGCTTCGTGGCGCCCTCGGACGCGCTGATCGCCAACACCCGCAAGGGCAAGGGTATCCTCGGCCTCGACGGGGATGCCACCGCCACGGTGCTGGTGCCGGCGGACGGGGACCACGTCGCCGTGGTGAACACCGAGAAGCTGCTGCTGATCTTCCCCGTCACGGAACTCGCCGAACTGTCCCGGGGCAAGGGCGTGCGGCTCCAGCGCTGCCGCAGCGGGCAGCTCACCCAGGCCCACGTCTTCCGCCTGGAGGACGGCCTGCCCTGGCAGGACGGTTCCGCCGAGGGGCGGCTCGCCAACGCCGCGATCCTGGAGAAGTGGCTCGGCCACCGGGCCGAGGTCGGGCTGATGATGGCGCGCAGCTTCCCGAAGTTCGAGCGGTTCGGGCGGTAGGACCTCCGTCGCCATGGCGGGCGGAGCGAAGCGATCCGGGGTCGCGGACCGCCTTCCATCGCGGCGGATCCCCGGTTCGCCTCGGTCCGCTCGGGGAAACGGAGCGCGACCTCTCAAATTCCCTTCACCGTCAACCCCGATTTTTCGTGCAACCCGGCGTGGATGACGGCGGCGCGGGCCTCGGCTACGCTGCGCCGCAAGCGGCGTCCCGGGCGCGGCATCGAAATACGGTTGGGGAGTGGGTGACATGGGCGCGAGCGCCGGAATCGCCGAGGTGAAGCGCGACAAGCCGTGGATCATCCGCACCTATGCGGGCCATTCCACCGCCGCGGAGTCGAACACGCTCTACCGGGGCAACCTCGCCAAGGGGCAGACCGGCCTCTCGGTCGCCTTCGACCTGCCCACCCAGACCGGCTACGACCCCGACCACGAGCTCTCCCGGGGCGAGGTCGGCAAGGTCGGCGTCTCGATCGCGCATCTGGGCGACATGCGGACCCTGTTCCAGGACATCCCGCTCGCCCAGATGAACACCTCGATGACGATCAACGCCACGGCCCCGTGGCTGCTCGCCCTCTACCTCGCGGTGGCCGAGGAGCAGGGCGCGCCGATGGCGAGCCTCCAGGGCACCACCCAGAACGACATCATCAAGGAGTACCTGTCGCGGGGCACCTACGTGTTCCCGCCGGCCCCGAGCCTCCGGCTTACCAAGGACGTGATCCTGTTCACGACCAGGGAGGTGCCGAAGTGGAACCCGATGAACGTCTGCTCCTACCACCTGCAGGAGGCGGGGGCGACGCCGGTGCAGGAACTCTCCTACGCGCTGGCCATCGCCATCGCCGTGCTCGACACGGTGCGGGAGGATCCCGATTTCGACGAGGCGAGCTTCCCCGACGTGTTCGGCCGGATCTCGTTCTTCGTGAATGCGGGGCTGCGCTTCGTCACCGAGATCTGCAAGATGCGGGCGTTCTCGGAACTCTGGGATGAGATCGCCCAGGAACGCTACGGCATCGACGACCCGAAGAAGCGGATCTTCCGCTATGGCGTGCAGGTGAACTCCCTCGGGCTCACCGAGCAGCAGCCCGAGAACAACGTCCACCGCATCCTCATCGAGATGCTGGCCGTCACCCTCTCGAAGCGCGCCCGGGCGCGCGCCGTGCAGTTGCCGGCTTGGAACGAGGCGCTCGGCCTGCCCCGCCCCTGGGACCAGCAATGGTCCATGCGGATGCAGCAGATCCTGGCCTTCGAGACCGATCTCCTCGAATACGACGACATCTTCGACGGCAGCCACGTCATCGAGGCCAAGGTCGAGGCGCTCAAGGTTCAGACCCGGGCCGAGCTGGAGCGGATCGGCGGCATCGGCGGCGCCGTGGCGGCGGTGGAGACCGGCGCCCTCAAGCGCGCCCTGGTGGAATCGAACGCCCGGCGCATCTCCGCCATCGAGGCCGGCGATCAGATCGTCGTCGGCGTCAACAAGTGGCAGCAGGGCGAGCCCTCGCCGCTGACGGCGGGGGAGGGGGCGATCTTCTCCGTCTCCGAGACGGTGGAGATGGAGGCGGCGGGCCGCATCAAGGCGTGGCGGGACGGCCGTGACGCCAAGGCGGTCGAGGCGGCCCTCGACGCCCTGGAGCAGGCGGCCCGCTCGGGGGCCAACATCATGCCGGCCTCCATCGCGGCGGCGAAGGCCGGCGTCACCACCGGCGAGTGGGGCGGACGCCTGCGGACGGTCTTCGGCGAGTACCGGGCCCCCACAGGCGTGACCCGCGAGACGGCCTCCTCCGGCGCGGCCGAGGAGGCCCGCCTGCTGATCGCCGACCTCGGGGAGCGGCTCGGCGAGACGCCGAAGCTCGTGGTCGGCAAGCCCGGCCTCGACGGCCACTCCAACGGCGCCGAGCAGATCGCGCTCCGCGCCCGGGATGTAGGCTTCGACGTGACCTATGACGGCATCCGTCAGACGCCCGCCGAGATCGTCGCCAAGGCGAAGGAGACGGGCGCCCACGTGGTCGGCCTGTCGATCCTGTCGGGGAGCCACGTGCCGCTGGTGCGCGAAGTCCGCGCCCAGATGCGGGAGGCGGGGCTCGATCACGTGCCGGTGGTCGTCGGCGGCATCATCTCGCAGGAGGACGAATTGGTGCTCCGGAACATGGGCGTGCGCGCGGTCTACACCCCGAAGGACTACGCCATCGACCAGATCATGATGGGGCTGGCCAAGGTCATCGAGAAGTCGCTGGACGGCAAGGCCAACCGCCCGCAGGAGGAGCCGGCTCGGGTGTACTGAGTCCCGTGTTTCCAAAGGGCAAGCCCTTTGGCGGGTTCAGGGCGGCGCCCTGCAAGAACCCAGGGGCCGGGTTTCCAGGGGCTTTGCCCCTGGACCCCACCCACGGACTCGTCCTTGGGGATCCCCCTTATCCCACGATGATCGGGTGGCAGCGGGCGCCGACCGCGCCGGCCAGCGCCTGAACCGCGCCGACCGTGGCGACGTCGCCCGCCACGTGGACCACATCCGACGCGCGCAGATGCGGGAGGTGCGCGCCGAGCGATCCGGGGCGCACGTCCGGCGGGCGCTGGCGGCCCCGCTCGGCGCAGAGCACGATCCGGCCGACGCCGGTGCCGCGCAGCCAGTCGAGGCTGTCGCGCATGTAGAGATCGAGGGCGTCCCGGGCGGAGACGGCGAGGGCCATGTCGCGCCCCGGCTCGATGTACCGGGCGGCGTGGGCGATGGCCCAGATCGGCCCGAAGCCGGCCCCCGAGGCGGCGAGCACCAGCCGCCCGCCCCCCGGCCGATAGTGGCCGCGCCCGAAGGGGCCCTTGAGCTTGATCTCCTGGCCGAGGGCGAGGCCATCGACGGCGTCGCCGTCGGGGTCCCTCGGCAGGTGGAACACCGCCTCGTGCAATTCGGCCGAGCCATCGACCCGCAGGGTCGGGCACAGGTCCAGGGGCGGCAGGCCGGGGAGGGTGACGGTGTAGTGCTGGCCCGGCTCGTGGAGCGGGCGGCGCAGGAGGGTCGCGACCACCTCGACGACCCCGGGGCCGAGGCGGCGGATCCCGGTGAGGCTGCCCTTCAGGGTCTGCCGCGCCCGGTCCTGCGGCGGACGTGCCAGGACGGCCGCGGCGGGGCGGGTCTCGGGCACCTCCGGCAGGGGATAATGGGTCTCGCGCCCCCGGCGCGCCGGCGCCCGGCGCCCGGCCGGCGCCGCCGCCTGCCCAAGCAGGTTGACTCCGTGCAGGCCGGGCACCGGCGCGATCATCCCCTCGGCCAGGGCGGCCTCCAGGGGCGTATCGCCGGTGGAACACCGGACCGCACGGCCGTTGACGACGAGCGAGCAGCGCGCGCGCATGGCCGAACCCTCGCTCCTCACGCCTCGCCCGCCGGTCAGCGGGGCTGAACCAGCAGGCTGTCGACCAGGGCGGCCCAACGCTCGCGGGTCGCCCGCACGTCGTCGTCCGGGGAGGATTCGGTCAGGAGCTGGCGCTGGGCGCGGAGGGATTCCACCTCCTTGCGCTGGGCCCGCAGGATCGCCTTCAGGACTTCCAGTTCGGTTTCGAGCCGCCCGAGATCGGGGGCCGCCACCTCGGCCTCCGCCGTCACGGCAGGGGTTGCGCCGGCCGCCTCGCGCTCCGGCAGACGGGTCCGGGCCTGATGCGCGAGGCGCACCGGACGGGCCATGAGGCGGCGCACGAGATCCGGGCTGCCCGCCGTCTGGAAACGCCTCACCGCTTCGGCCATCCGCTGATCCCCACCTCACGCGACCTCTCAGGGGACTCTGCGCGAACGTGGTTAAGGTGCGCTTAATCGGACCGGCGAAGGACCTAGTGCATCGATCCAGACGGAGGCGTCAGCCGTGCCTGGAAAAATTGATGCGAAAGCAAAGGGCTAGGGCAGAGGTGCATGAACGGAGTGAGTGCGTCACTGCCCTAGGCGGCCTCCGGTGCGGCGCCGACGATCTGGCGGGCCTGGAGCACGGTCATCGGCTCGCCGAAGGCGGGGCCGAGCGCATATTCGCAGCCGAGTTCGGCGAGCGCCACGGCGTCGGCCTCGGATTCGCAGCCCTCGGCGACGATGGCGAGGTTCAACTCGCTCGCCATCTTCACGATGGACCGCAGGATACCGGTCTGGCCCGAGGCGATCTGGCGGACGAAGGCCCGATCGACCTTGATCGTGTCGAAGGGGAAGCGCTGCAGGTAGGACAGCGCCGAGTAGCCGGTCCCGAAATCCGAGAGGCACAGCCCCGCCCCGAGGTCGTGGATCCGCGAGAGCATCTGCGCCGCGTATTCCGGGTTCTCCATCACAAGGCTCTCGCTGAATTCGAGCTTGAGCGAGCCGGCCAGCGCCCCGGAACGGGCGAGCACCGTCTTCACATCGTGCAGGAGATCGTGGCGCAGGAGCTGGCGCGAGGAGAGGTTGCAGGCGGCGAAGATCGGCGGCTCGACCTCAAGGGACCGCTGCCAGGCGGCGAGTTCGAGGGCGGTGCGCTCCAGGGCGAAGATGCCGAGGTTGACGATGAGGCCGCATTCTTCGGCCAGCGGCAGGAAGGTCGCGGCGGGGATGCGCCCGAGCTTCGGGTGGTCCCACCGCAGCACCGTCTCGAAGCCGGCCACCGTCCGGTCGTCGAGGCGGACGACGGGGTGGAACAGCACCCGCATCTCGTTACGCTCGATGGCCTTGCGCAGGTCGCCCTCCAGCATCAGCCGGTCCGAGCGCTCGGCGCGCATGTGGGCGCGGAACACCTCGATCCGGTCGCCGCCCTGGCGCTTGGCCTGGATCATCGCGACCTCGGCGTTCTTCAGCACCTCGTCCCGCTTGAGGGTGCCCTCGTAGAGCGCGAGCCCGATGGAGACGGTGAGGAAGATCTCCCGGTCGGCATAGGTGATCGGCGTGGCGATGGCCCGCTGGATCATGCTGGCGAAGGCCAGGATCCGGTCGGGATCGCGCTCCGAGAGGAGGATCACCGCGAACTCGTCGCCGGAGAGGCGGGCCAGGGTGTCCTGCGGCCGCAGCAGCCGCCCGAGGCGCCGGGACAGGGTGAGCAGGATCGAATCGCCCGCCGAGAGGCCGATGGCGTCGTTGATGCCGGTGAAGCGGTCGATGTCGAGGACGAGGACCGTGGGCTTGAGGCGCGGATCCTGCCCGGCGAAGGCGAGGGCCGCGTCGAGGCGATCACCGAACAATTCCCGGTTCGGCAGGCCGGTGAGGCTGTCGTGCACGGCGTCGTGCAGCAGGCGCTCCTCGGCGGTCTTCACCTCGGTCACGTCGGCGATGGTGCCGACCACCCGGATCACCTCGCCGTCGGCGCCGATCACCGGACGGGCCTTCATCCGGTACCAGAAGTAGCCGCCCGCCGCCGAGCGCAGGCGGAAATCGTGGACGATGCGGCCCCGGCGCTCCTCGATCACCGTGTCGAGGGCGGCGGAGTAGCGCTCCACGTCGAAGGGGTGCAGGGCGCCGAGCCAGTGCGAAGCCGGGCCCTCCAGCGCGCCGCGCGAGAGGCCGAGCTGCGCCTCGATCTCGGGGCCGACGAAGATCTTGTCGGCGGGCACGTCCCAATCGAACACCACGTCGCCCGCGCCGGTCAGCGCCAGCGCCCGGCGCTCCGTGTCCGAGACGAGGGCGTGGGTCAGCCCGCTGCCGGCGAAGGCGTGCTGGAGCACGGTGAAGCCGATCAGCATCACGATGAGCACGAGGCCGCCAATCAGGGCCGGCTGCACCAGTTCGCTGCCGATCTGGCCGGTGACGGCGAAGCCCGCCGCCGTCACCCAGATCATCAGGAGGAGCCAGGTCGGCACCAGCAGGATCGCCCGGTCGTAGCCGTTGTGGACCGACAGGTAGAGGATCAGCAGCAGGCCGATGCCGGCCACCGCCGCGATCGAGATCCGCGCCACGCCCGCCGCCACCGGCGGATCGAACACCGCGAGCCCCACGAGGCCGGCGAGGAAGGCGAGCCAGAAGAAGGCCACGTGGCTGTAGCGCACGTGCCAGCGGGCGAGGTTCAGGTAGGCGAACAGGAAGACCAGCAGCGTCGCCCCGAGCACCGCTTCCGCCGACGCCCGGTAGACCCGCTCGGCCAGTTCGGTGACGGGGAAGACCCGCTGCAGGAAGCCGAAATCGATGCAGGCATAGGCCAGCACCGACCACGCCAGCGCGGCGGCGGCGGGGAAGATGATCGCCCCCTTCACCACGAAGACGATGGTCAGGAACAGGGCGAGCAGCCCGCTGATCCCGATGATGATGCCCTTGTAGAGGGTCAGCCCCGAGGTCTTCCGCCGGTAGGCGTCCTGGTCCCACAGGTGAAGCTGCGGGACGTTGGCGCTGCGCAATTCGGCGACGTAGGTGACCGTCGTGCCCGGATCGAGGGTGATGGTGAACTGGTCCGCGTCGGGGTTCTCGTCGCGCTCCGGGCGGATGCCCTGGCTCGCGGTGATGGCGGCGATGCGCGAGCCGCCGAGATCCGGCCAGATGACGCCCGAGCCGACGAGGCGGAAATGCGGGGCGATGAGGATGCGGTCGATCTGCTCGTCGGTGTCGTTGGTCAGCGCGAAGGCGATCCAGTCGGGCCGGGCGCCGGCGTCCCGGGCCTTCACGACGATCTTGCGCTTGATGCCGTCCTTGCCGGCGGCGGTGGAGATCTGCACGAGGTCGCCGTCCGACCGGTAGCGCTCGATGGCGCCGGTCAGGTCGATCACCGGCTGTTCGAGGCCGACCCGGACCGCCTCCACGGCGCGGGCGGGGCCGCCGGTGACGAGGCCGCCGACCAGGATCAGGAGGAGGGCGAGGATGCGCAAAGGGCTGACGTGTCCGGCCGGGGGTGTGGGCTGCGGCCGCCCTGGCGGCCTCGATTGGTAAAGACCACGTTGACGCCCGGCAAGGCCGGGGCCGCGCCGGTCCACCGGTCGCGGATCGCCCTCCTTTGCGGCCAAATCAAGTTGGTGGGGGTTGTCGGCCCTCTTCTGGACCGTCCCGCTTCCCACCCTCGCCCCCATCCGGAGGTGCGGCGAGGCAGCGGCCCCTCAGGATGGGGACGGTGAGATGGACCTCCCGGTCAGCCTCCCCGCAGCCCTTCGGCGATGCGCTCCATCGACGGCAGGCCCTTGATCGGCCCGATGGCGGCGAGCGTCGGGGTGCCGGCCAGCATGGTCTTCGCCACGGCGCGGACATCCTCCACGCTCACCGCATCGACCTTGGCGATGACCTCGGCGGCTGGGATCACCCGGCCCCAGGCGAGGATCTGGCGGGCGTTGCGCTCGATCCGGCCGCCGGGGGTCTCCAGCGCCGAGAGGAGCGAGACCTTCAGCTGCGCCTTGGCGCGGGCGATCTCGGTGCCGTCGAGGTCCCTGGCCGCGCGGGTCGTGGCCTCCAGGGTCACGTCCACGAGCTCGGCCACATCCGAGCCCGCCGTGCCGGCGCCGATGCCGAACAGGCCGCAATCGGAGAAGGGCCAGTGGAAGGCCGAGATCTCGTAGGCCAAGCCCCTCGTCTCGCGGACCTCGTGCCACAGGCGCGAGGTCAGGCCGCCGCCCAGCACCTGCGCGAACATGTGAAGCGCGTAGTAGCCCTCGTCCCGAAAGGAGAGGCCCGGCAGGCCGATGACGAGGTTGGCCTGTTCGAGCTTGCGCTTCATCCGCCGCTCGCCGCCGCCGTAATGGCCCGGCTCCATCGGCGGCGCCGAGGCCGCCGGCAGGCCGCCGAAATGCTGCGCCGCCGCCGCCACGATCGCTTCGTGCTCGACGCTGCCCGAGCCCGCCACGACGATCCGGTCCGCCGTGTACTCCCGGGCGAGGTAGGCGCGGATGCCCGCCTCGTCGAAGCTGCGGATGGTCTCCGGGCGCCCGATGATCGGCCGCCCCACCGGCTGGCCGGGGAAGGCGGCTTCGGTGAAGGCGTCGTAGACCACGTCGTCCGGCGTATCCTCGATGGCCGCGTATTCCTGGAGGATCACCCCCTTCTCCCGGGCGAGTTCCCCCGCCTCGAAGGTGGCGTTCGTCAGGATGTCGCCGATCACGTCGAGGGCGAGGCCGGCATCCTCGCCGAGAACCCGTGCGGTGTAGCTCGTGGTCTCGGTGGAGGTGGCGGCGTTGATGTCGCCGCCGACATTCTCGATCTCCTCGGCGATGGCCCGGGCCGTGCGGCGGGCGGTGCCCTTGAACGCCATGTGCTCGATGAGGTGCGACAGACCGCCCTCGTCCGCCCGCTCGTGGCGGGAGCCGGCGCCGACCCACACCCCGAGGCTCGCGGTGGCCACCCCCGGCATCGGCTCGGTCACGACCGTGACACCGTTGGGAAGCCGCGTGACCTTCAAGGTCGGGGAGGCGGCATGGGTCGAGAAATGCTGGTTCATGCGTACCTCAGCCCATCTTCGTGATGCGGGCCCGCTCGCGGATCAGGCGCTCGATGGCCCCCTGATCGTTCGGAACGCGGGTGAGCCGCTCGGGCCGGTCCATCAGGTCGGCGAGGTGCGGGGGCAGGGCGGGGCGCCGTCCCCCCGTCGCCTTCGCCACCGCATCCGGGAACTTCGCCGGATGGGCCGTGGCCAGCGCTACGACCGGCGTCCGCGGATCCTTCTGGAGGAGCCGCCGGCCGGCATTGACGCCGATGGCGCTGTGCGGATCGAGGGTCACGCCGGTGGCCGCGTGCGTCAGGGCGATCTCCTCCATCACGGCGCTCTCCGGCACGGCGTGGGCGTCGAACTCGTCGCGGACCTTGGCCAGCACCGCCCCGTCGAGGTGGAAACCACCCGATTGCTTCAGCCCGGCCATAAGCCGCGACAGGCTCGACGCATCCCGGCCCAGGGCCTCGAACAGCAGCCGCTCGAAGTTCGAGGAGATCTGGATGTCCATGGAGGGCGAGGTGGTGGCCTCGACGCCGCGCAGCTCGTAGGCGCCGTGCTCCAGGGTGCGGACCAGGATGTCGTTGGCGTTGGTGCCGATCATCAGGCGCTTGATCGGCAGGCCCATCTTCTTGGCCACCCAGCCGGCGAGGATGTCGCCGAAATTGCCGGTCGGCACGGCGAAGGAGACCTCCCGGTGCGGGGCGCCCAGCGCCACGGCGCTGGTGAAGTAGTAGACCACCTGCGCCGCGACCCGCGCCCAGTTGATCGAGTTCACGCCGGAGAGACGCACCGCGTCGGCGAAATCCCCGTGCTGGAACATGGACTTGACGATGGCCTGGCAGTCGTCGAACGTCCCGTCGATGGCCAGCGCGTGGACGTTCGGGGCGTCCACCGAGGTCATCTGCCGGCGCTGCACCTCGGAGACCCGCCCGTGCGGGTAGAGGATGAACACGTCGACCCGATCGAGCCCTCGGAACGCCTCGACGGCGGCGGAGCCGGTATCCCCCGAGGTGGCGCCGACGATCGTCGCCCGGGTGCCCCGCTGGCGCAGGACATGGTCCATCAGCCGGCCGAGAAGCTGCATCGCCACGTCCTTGAACGCGAGCGTCGGGCCGTGGAAAAGCTCCAGCAGGAACAGGTTGTCGTCGAGCTGGGTGACCGGGCAGATCGCCGGATGCCGGAAGGTGGCGTAGGCGCCATCGATCATCCGGTCGAGGTCGGCTCCGGCGATCTCGCCATCGACCAGGGGCCGCAGGACGCGCTTGGCCGCCTCGGCATAGGGTTGACCGGCGAGCGCGGCGATGTCGTCGCGGGCGATTCGCGGCCAGGTCTGGGGCACGTAGAGTCCGCCATCCCGGGCCAAGCCGGCGAGAAGGGCATCCGAGAACGAGAGCGGCGCGGCCTCGCCGCGGGTCGAGACGTGGAGCACAGGGGCCTCCGTGGGAAGGCCGCCCGTCTACACGATGCGGGCCGGCCTGTCGAAAGCGGATCGCCGTCCCGGGGCTGAACCGGAGCTTAACGGGCCGGTTCAGGGCCGGTTGGCGCCCCCGGCCCTATCGAGGGGGCGTCCGGCCCGCCACCGCCGGCCCCGCCGCGAACCGGCAGGGCCGCCATGCGTTGCGGTGCCGCGTCGCCCCACGTGCTGAACACAAGGACATCCCATGAAGCGCCTGCTCTGTCTCGCCGGGGCCGCGACCCTGCTCCTCGGCACGGCCGCCATGGCCCAGACCCCGCCGCCCCCGCGCGGTCCGCGCCCCGGCCCGGAGGCCGACGCGCCGCCCCCGCCGCCGCCGCCGCCCGGCGGTCCCCGCCGCGCCGACGGCCCCCCGCCGCCTCCGCCGCCCCCGCCCTCGAAGGCGGCCCACTTCATCTTTGAGCGCGGCGACGCGCGGGTCGACGTGAAATGCGCCGACGACGAGCCGACCAAGGCCTGCGCCGACACCATCGTGCAACTCCTCGACAGGCTCCAGGCACCGAAGCCGGGCGAGGGGCGCTGAGGCCGGATCGAGATGAGGGGGGCAGCGCCAGA
>JAKONI010000018.1 GCA_022702015.1 Beijerinckiaceae bacterium
CGACGTGCTCGGCGCCCTGCACAAGTTCCGGGGCGCGCGGCCCGATGCGGAGGTCTTCCTCGAGGCGTTGGACGAGTTGCAGCCCCGGCTCTACTCGATCTCGTCCTCGCCGAAGATGGATGCCGGCCGGGTGTCGCTGACCGTCGATGCCGTGCGCTACAACCATCGCTCGCGGCTGCGGCTCGGCGTCGCCTCGACCCATCTGGGCGAGCGTCTGCCCGAGCAGACGAAGGTCAAGATCTACCTCCAGAAGGCCCACGGGTTCGGCCTGCCGGCGGACCTGTCGAAGGACGTGATCATGTGCGGACCCGGCACCGGGATCGCGCCGTTCCGAGCCTTCCTGCGCGAGCGCGCGGCGACGCAGGCTCCGGGCCGGAACTGGCTGTTCTACGGCCACCAGCGGCAGGCGTCGGACTTCTTCTACAAGGACGAATTGACCAAGCTGAAGGACGACAAGGTGCTGACCCGCCTGTCGCTCGCATGGTCCCGCGACGGGTCGGAGAAGACCTACGTCCAGGACCGGATGCGCGAGAACGGCGCCGACCTGTGGAAGTGGCTCGAAGGCGGGGCGCATTTCTACGTCTGCGGCGATGCCAAGCGCATGGCCAAGGACGTCGAGCGGGCGATCATCGACGTCGCCGCCACCCACGGCCAGAAGAGCCCCGAGGACGCGGTCGCCTACCTCGCCGCCCTCAGGAAGGCCGGACGGTATCAGGCGGACGTGTACTGAGTAGCCGCCCTTCCCATCCTTCCCCCTCATCCTGAGGTGCGGCAACGCCGCCTCGAAGGAGGGCTCCAGACGTCTCCGCGATCCCTGGAGCCCTCCTTCGAGGCCCGCTGACGCGGGCGCCTCAGGATGAGGGGGAGGATGGGGGGAAGGCCGGGAAGCGACTGGGCCCGGCCCGCCTCTTGCCTCACCGACGAGACCCACACCCGAGGAACCCGCCATGACCGCTGAGGTCCGCACCACCTGCCCGTATTGCGGCGTCGGCTGCGGCGTCCTGGCGACGCCGGACGGGCAGGGGGGCGCGGCCATCGCGGGCGACCCGGAGCATCCGGCCAATCTCGGCCGGCTCTGCTCCAAGGGCTCGGCCTTGGGCGAGACGCTGTCGCTGGAGAACCGGCTGCTCCACCCGCATCTCAACGGGGCGCGGGTCTCCTGGGACGCGGCGCTCGGCACCGTCGCCTCGGGGCTCCAGCGGATCGCGGAGGCGCACGGGCCGGAGGCGATCGCCTTCTATCTCTCCGGCCAGTTGCTCACCGAGGATTATTACGTCGCCAACAAGCTCGCGAAGGGCTTCGTCGGCACGCCGCATGTGGAGACCAATTCGCGCCTGTGCATGTCGAGCGCGGTCGCCGCCCACCGCCGGGCCTTCGGCTCCGACACGGTGCCCGGCTGCTACGAGGATCTCGACGAGGCCGACCTCATCGTCCTCGTCGGCTCGAACACCGCGTGGTGCCACCCGGTCCTGTTCCGCCGCATGGCGGACGCGAAGGCCAAGCGCGGCACCAAGTTCGTGGTGATCGACCCCCGCCGCACCGAGACGGCTCAGGAATCCGACCTGTTCCTCGGGTTGAGGCCCGGCAGCGACGTGGCCCTGTTCTCGGGCCTCCTCCTCCACCTCGCCGACAACGGCTTCCGGGACCGCGCCTTCGTGGAGGAGCACACGGCGGGCCTCGACACCGCCCTCGACCGCGCCCGGCAGATCGCCCCGGACATCGCGGCGGTGGCCGCCGCCACGGGGCTCCCGCAAGCCGACATCGCCGCCTTCTACGATCTGTTCGCCCGGACCCGTCGGGTCGTCACCGCCTTCTCCATGGGCGTGAACCAGTCGATGCAGGGCACCGACAAGGGCAACGCCATCATCAACTGCCACCTCGTCACCGGCCGGATCGGCGGGGTGGGGCAGGGGCCGTTCTCGCTGACCGGCCAGCCCAACGCCATGGGCGGGCGGGAGGTCGGCGGCCTGTCGAACATGCTCGCCGCCCACATGCACTTCGCCCCCGAGGAGGTGGACCGGGTGCGCCGCTACTGGACCGCCCCCCGGATCATCACCGGCGAGGGCATGAAGGCGGTGGCCCTGTTCGAGGCGGTGCGGGCCGGGCGGATCAAGGCCCTCTGGGTCATGGGCACCAACCCGGTCGTCTCGATGCCCCGGGCGGATCACGTCCGCGCGGCGCTGGAAGGGCTCGATCTGCTGATCGTCTCCGACATCATGGCCAACGCCGACACGGCGAAGGCCAAGGCCCGCGCCACCGTGCTGCTGCCGGCGCAGGGCTGGGGGGAGAAGGACGGCACGGTCACGAATTCCGAGCGGCGGATCACCCGCCAGCGGCGCTTCCTCCCGAACCCCGGCGAGGCCCGGCCGGACTGGGCGGTGCTGGCCGAGGTCGGCCGGCGCCTCGGGCACGGGAAGGCCTTCGACTATCCGAGCGCGGCCGCCGTGTTCCGGGAGCACGCCGCCCTCTCGGCCTACGAGAACGGCGGCACCCGCGACTTCGACATCGGCGGCCTCGCCGACATCTCCGACAGCGCCTACGCGGCGACCGGCCCGGTGCAATGGCCGCTGCCGAAGCGCGGCGGGGTCAAGCCCCGGCTGTTCGCGGACGGCCGGTTCTACACCTTCGACCGCCGGGCCCGGTTCGTGGCGGTGCAGCCCCCGGGTTTGGCCGAGGCGGCGGGCGGGGCGCATCCCTTCGTGCTCAACACCGGCCGGGTCCGCGACCACTGGCACACCATGACCCGCACGGGGAAGAGCCCGCGCCTCTCGGCCCACCGGGCGGTACCCTTCGTGGAGGTCCACCCCGAGGACGCCGCCGCCCACGGCCTGACGGAGGGCGGGATCGCCCGGGTCGCCACGGCCCACGGCGGCGCCGAACTGGAGGTGACGATCACTGAGGCGGTGGCGCCGGGCCACCTGTTCATGCCGATGCACTGGAACGCCGCCTACGCCTCGACGGCCCGGGTCGGCGCCCTGGTGCGCGGCGTCCCGGACCCGGTTTCGGGCCAGCCGGAACTGAAGGCGACCCCGGCCGCCATCGCGGCCGTCGCCTACCGGGCGCGGGGCTTCGTGCTGTCGCGCACCGAGGTGCCGATGCCCGAGGGCTGGTGGTGGGCCAAGGCCGCGATCCCCGGCGGCTGGGGGGTGCAGTTCGCCACCCAGGACGGCTCGCGGGAGGTGGCCCTGGCCCTGCGCGGCCTCGTCCAAGCCGGAGGCACCGAACTCGCCGAGTACGCCGACCACGCGAGGGGCCGCTACCGCTGCGCCGTCTATGAGGGGGCGCGTCTCGTCGCCAGCATCGCGGTCGCCCCCTACGAGGCCCGTCCCGATTGGGAGGCGGCCAAGGCCCTCTTCGCGGGGATCGAGCCGGAGGCCCCCGAGCGCCGGGCGCTCCTCTCCGGCCGGGCCGCCACGGCGGGCGCGGGACCCACCGTCTGCGCCTGCCACGGGGTCGGCCTCGATGTCATCGCCGGTGCGATCCGCGCCGGGGCGGGCACCGTGGAGGCGGTGGGTGCCGCCTGCAAGGCCGGGACGAATTGCGGCTCGTGCATCCCAGAGATCCGCAAGCTGCTGGCCGGGCAGACCGCACAAGCGGCGTGATTGGTGGTAGACCTGTGGTGAAGGACACGCTCGTCCCACCCACCACCTCATCCTGAGGTGCCCGCGTCAGCGGGCCTCGAAGGAGACCTCCGGAAGCCTCGGCAATCCCTGGAGCCCTCCTTCGAGGCTGCTCCGCAGCACCTCAGGATGAGGGCGAGGATTGGGGCGAAGCCTTGGACATGGACCCGTGACCGATCCAACCTCCGCCCCCCGCCCGAACCGCGCCCCCCGCGAGACCGCCGCCGCCGGCCTGGAGCCGCTTGCGGTGCTGCCGGTCTTCGTGCCGCTTCGGGGCAAGCGCGTGGTGCTCGCCGGCTCCTCCGGCGGGGCGCCGTGGAAGGTGAAGGTGCTGGCCGCCGCCGGGGCGTTGGTGGACGTCTACGCCCCCGAGCCCTCCGACGAACTCCGCGCCGTGCCGGGGGAGATCGTCGACGGCACCGTCACCCTGCACGAGCGCCCCTGGACCCCCGACGACCTCTGGGGCGCGGCCTTCTGCGTCGGCGCCATGGAGGACGAGATCGACGCGGTGGCCTTCGTCGCCGCCGCCCGCGCCACGGGGGCCATCGTCAACGCCGTGGACCGGCCGCACCTCTGCGACGTGAAGTTCGGCGCCATCGTCAACCGTTCGCCCCTGGTGGTCGGCATCTCGACGGAGGGGGCCGCCCCGGTCTTCGGCCAGACGATCCGCGCCCGGATCGAGGCGATGCTGCCCCGCGGGTTCGCTCGCTGGGTCGCCGCCGCCCGGGACTGGCGGGAGCAGGTGACGGGCCGCTTCCACGGCTTCTCCGACCGGCGCTTCTTCTGGGAGCGGTTCACCGAGCGCGCCTTCGCCGAGCCCGACCGGGAGCCGGGGCAGGCCGACCTGACGGAACTCCTCGACCAGACGGAGGATGCGCCCAAGGGCGGGGCCGTGACCCTCGTCGGCGCCGGGCCGGGGGACGCCGAACTCCTGACGCTGAAGGCCCTGCGGAGCTTACGCAACGCCGACGTGATCCTCTACGACGACCTCGTGGCCCCGGCGATCCTCGACTACGCCCGGCGCGAGGCGCGGACCATGCTCGTCGGCAAGACCGGGCACGGCCCCTCCTGCCGCCAGGACGACATCAACGCGCTGATGGTGCAGCTCGCCCGCTCGGGCAAGCAGGTGGTGCGGCTGAAATCGGGCGACCCCCTGGTCTTCGGCCGGGCGGGGGAGGAGATCGACGCCTGCCGCCTCGCCGGCATCCCGGTGACGGTGGTGCCGGGCGTCTCGGCGGCGCAGGGCGCGGCGGCCTCCCTCGGCCTGTCGCTCACCCACCGGGACGCGGCGCGCCGCCTGCAATACGTCACCGGCCACGACCGCAAGGGCGGCCTGCCCGAGGACCTGAACTGGTCTGCTTTGGGCGATCCGAGCGTGACGACGGTGGTCTACATGCCCAAGCGGACGCTCGGCGCCCTCCTCGACCGGGCGGTGGCCGAGGGGCTCGACCCGCAGACCCCGGCGCTCCTCGTCTTCAACGCCACCCGCCCGAACCAGGAGGTGGTGCGCGGCACCGCCGCCGACCTCGCGGCGCGGGTCGAGGCCGCCGGCCTCGAGGGCCCGGCGCTCCTCATGGTGGGCCGGGCGCTGGCCGAGGCGCAGGCCGAGGGCGCCATCCGGGCGGTGGGCTGAGTCCCGGGGATCCCCAAGGGCGTCACGCCCTTGGGTGAAGTCTTGGGTGGGGTCTTGGGGCGAAGCCCCGAGATTCGCAGGGCTCTGCCCTGCACCCGCCAAAGGGCTCGCCCTTTGGGAACCCGTTTCCTCGCGCCGTGAAAGCGTCTACACGGCCCGCCTCCCTATCCCCCAACCGCTTACCTGCCCCGTTCGCAGGAGTGAGCCAGGAGACCGACCATGCCCGTCCTCACCTTTCCCGATGGCAACACCCGTGAGGTCGCCGCCGGCACCACCGGCCGCAGCGTGGTCGAGGGCATCGCCAAGTCGCTCGCCAAGCGCACCGTCGCCATGGCGCTCGACGGCACCGTCCGCGACCTCGGCGACCCCATCGAGGCCGACGCCCGCATCGAGTTCCTCGACCGCGCCGACCCGCGCAGCCTGGAGTTGATCCGGCACGATTGCGCCCACGTGCTCGCCGAGGCGGTGCAGTCCCTGTGGCCGAAGACCCAGGTCACGATCGGCCCGGTGATCGAGAACGGCTTCTA
>JAKONI010000026.1 GCA_022702015.1 Beijerinckiaceae bacterium
CCGGAGCCGTATTCGGCCTCACGGGGCATAAAACCTGTGCGGGTCGGTCAGGCCGTGGTCAGAGGTTGACCACGCCCATGATGTCCGACTCTTTCATGATGAGGAGATCTTCACCGTCGATCTTCACCTCGGTGCCGGACCACTTGCCGAACAGCACGCGGTCTCCGGCCTTCACGTCGAGGGGATTGACCCGGCCGGTCTCGTCACGGGCGCCGGATCCGACGGCGATGATCTCGCCCTCCTGCGGCTTCTCCTTGGCGGAATCGGGGATGATGATCCCGCCCTTCGTCTTCTCTTCGCTCTCGATGCGGCGGACGACCACGCGGTCGTGCAGCGGACGGAACTTCATGAGCAGCCTCTTGCGTCAGGTCTGGGGATGGCGTTGATGCAGCCCACCGGGCCACCGACGCCCTCGCTGGTAGCACCTCTGTTAGCACTCTCACCAGACGAGTGCTAACAGCCGCGAGATAGCTATCGCGAGTTTTCAAGTCAAGACTGTCGCACCCCACCCCGCTGGTTTCGGACACCGGCGACGCACGCACGGACCCCCCGCACGATGGCCAAGACGAACGGTTCCGGAACCGCCGCGCCCGTGGCCGAGGCTCCGCCGAGGGGGCCGGGCGTCTGGATCGACCTGCTCAATCCCTCGGCCGAGCAGGTGGCGGCGGCCGAAGCGCAGACCGGTCTGCGGATCCCGTCCCGGGCGGCCCTCTCCGAGGTGGAATCCTCGAGCCGTCTGCGCCGGCTGAAGGGTGGCCTGTCGCTCTCGACGCCGATGATCACCTTCGAACACGCGGATTCGCAACTCCTGCCGCTAGGCTTCCTGCTGACGCGGGATCACCTCGTGACGGTGCGTTTCCACGAGTTGCGGGCCTTCTCCCAGACCCGGACGCGGCTCGACGACGGGGAGGGCGGGGATCCGGGGGAGATCCTGGTCCTCCTGCTGGAGGAACTGGTCGATAGCCTCGCCGACGCCCTGGAGGAGATGGCCGCCGACCTCGACTCCCTGTCGGGGCGTATCTTCGACTTCGACGTGCGCGGCCCCAACGCCCGCCGCATGGAAGACCCGCCGCCCCGCCGCCGCGACCTCGCCCTGCGGCGGATCCTCCGGGGCATCAGCCGCCGGGGCAAGGTGCTCGGCAAGTTGAGGGCGAGCCTCCTCGGACTGGAGCGCATCATCCCCTTCGTGGCCAGCGCCTGCGAAGGGTTGGAGCTTGTCGATGACGGCCGCTACGAGACGTTGAAGCGGGATATCGAATCCCTCGATGAATTCGAGACCCGGCTCGCGGAGAACGTACAGTTCCTCCTGGACGCGGCCCTCGGCCTCATCAACATCGAACAGAACAACGTCTTCCGGGTCCTCACCGTCGTATCGGTGGTCGGCGTTCCGCCGACGCTCATCGCGTCGATCTACGGCATGAACTTCAAGCACATGCCTGAACTCGACTGGAATTACGGCTACCCTTATGCCCTCGGCCTGATCCTGCTCAGCGCCATCGCGCCGATCGTGTATTTCCGCCTCCGGGGCTGGTTCTGATCAGCGGGTCTTGGCGAGGGGCAGGGCGCGGGCCGCCTCCAGCGGCATCGGCTTGCCCAGCAGATAACCCTGGACGCGGGTGATGCCGATCTCCCGGATCACCCCAAGATCCTCCTGGTCCTCGACGCCCTCGGCGATGACCTCGCAGCCGATGCGCTTGCCGTACATCGTCAGCGCCTCGGCCAGTGCCCTCCGGGCGGTGTCCCGTCGCAGACCGTTGATGAGGGTCCGGTCGAGCTTCACGAGGTCGGGGCTCAGGTCGAGGATGTGGCGGAAGGTGGAATGTCCCGCCCCGACGTCGTCGATCGCCAGCATCAGTCCGCGTTGCCGGAGGGGGGTGAGGGCCTCCCGCAACCTGACGTAGCACTCCACGACGGCATGTTCGGTGATCTCGAGAATCACGCGGTCCACAGGCACGTGGGCGAAGACCTCACCGAGCAGCGGACTCGCGATCGCGGCGGGGGAAAGGTTGACGGCGACGCGCAGCGTCTCGTCGAGGAGGGGCAGGGCTTCGAGGGCCTTGCGGCAGGCGAGGAATTCGAGTTCGAGGCCGAGACCCACGGCCTCGGCCTCCGCGAACCAGAGATCGGGGGTGCGCTGGGGGGCATGGGGGAAGCGCGACAGAGCCTCGAACCCGAGAAGCCGACAATCGCCCACCTGGTAGATAGGCTGGAACACCATATCGATGCCCTCCGACGCGATGATCCGCTGTATGCGGTTGCGGCGCGAATCAGCCTCGGCGGCGACTTTCCCTTCATACTCCAGCACCGCGCACACCACGTCCGCGCACATCCGAAGCACGCTTTGGTCCTGTGAAGTCAGGGTACGTTCGGGCCTGAAGCTGAAACAGGACAGGAAACCGAACGTCGTACCGTCCGGACGCCGGAGCGGGACGCTGAGAAGGGGGCCCGGCGGGATCGCGGAGCTGCCGGGCAAGGGGGCCGCCAGGGGATCGGCCGCCACGTCGTCCGGTATCCCGGGGACGACGGCCCTTGCCGGAGACTGGGGGACGCTCGACCGGATCGGGTCCGCCCCCACCTCCTCGATTTCGTGGCGGGTCTCCTCGGCATCCGTGTACCGGAAGATGCGGCCGTCCCGCACGAATTCGGAGATGAACCCGACATCCATGGCGAGATAGCGCCGAGCGACGCGCAGGATCGCCTGAATTTGATCGCCGGTCGCAGCCGACCCGGCGTTCCATTGCCCCACAAACCCGCTCACGTGCGCGAATTACCTTATGCCAATTCTAAGAAACAGCATATGGGCCAACACTAAGTGAAGGCTAGAGCAAAATTACCACAAAACGAATACGAATATTATTCGCGGAACTCAACTTGAGGTTGTTACGCGGTGTGTATCATGTATTTAGCTGGCTTCATATCAATGTAAGAAATTATACAATCATAGGTTCAAGACTTTGCCTTGGCCCGCATTGCTTACTAGTCCCGCGCCAGTTGCGCCCGGCCGATGGCGAAGACCCGCCCATCACCGAGGAGGTACGCGGTGAAACCCTTCGGGAAGGCGGTGTCGAAGGCTTTGTCCCGGACGTTCAGCCCGCCCGCATAGGCACCGAAGGCCGGCATGACGAGGCGGGTGCCGTCGGTCACGAAGCAGCGCCGGCGCACGGCCCGGCCACGCATGGCGACCTTCCCGCAGGGGTGGAGGTGGCCGGAGATTTCCCCCGGAGCCGGCGGGGCGCCCGGTTCGTGGCGCAGGACGAGACCGCCGAGGGTGATCGCCTCCGCGTAGCGCCCGCCCACCCCATCCTGCACGGCGGCATCGTGGTTGCCAGCGATCCAGACCCAGTCCCGCCCCTCCTGGAGGGCGGCGATCATCGCCCGGTCGCCGGGCTCCATGCGCTCGGGGCCCCGGGCATCGTGGAACGAATCGCCGAGCGCCACGACCCGCGCCGGATCGTGCCGGACGACCGCCTCGTGCAGGCAGGCCAGGGTCTCGCGGGTGTCGTAGGGCGGCAGGAACTGGCCGGTCCGGGCCGCGAAGGACGAACCCTTCTCCAAGTGCAGGTCGGAGACGATCAGCGTACGGTGGGCCTCAAGCCATACGCCGCCGCACAGGTCGAGGGTCAGAACCTCGCCGGCCAGCGTGATCGTGGGGTGCTTCTGGGTCTTCTCGAGTCGGAGTCCGGCCGCCACCAGGGCATCCTCTATCGCGTCGGGGGAGGGCGAACCGTCGCGCGGGCCTCGACTCAAGCCAGCGCTTCCTGAAGAAGCTCAGCCTCCGCCTCGGCCAGGATCTCGTCCGCGCCCTCGCCATAGACCCGCTCGCGACCGATCTCCAGCATGACGGAGACGGAGAGCGGCGACACCCGGTCGAGGGCGCGATGGATGATTCGCCCCTGGATGCGCTCTAGCATCATGCCGAGGCGCCGGACGTCGAGGAGTCCGGTTGCCGCATCCTGCCGCGCGGCGGCCAGCAGCATGTGGTCGGGCTCGTGCTTGCGCAGCACGTCGTAGATCAGGTCCGTGGAGATCGTGACCTGCCGGCCGGTCTTCTTCTGGCCGGGGTGGTGGCGCTCGATCAGCCCGGCGATCACCGCGCATTGCCGGAACGTGCGCTTCATCATCGCCGACTCGTCGAGCCAGGCCTCGAGGTCGTCGCCGAGCATGTCCTCCCCGAAGAGCTCGCCGATGAAATCGGGGTCGAAGGCCGCCCGCTCCGAGACGTCCCAAGTCATCCAGATGGCGATGCCGTAATCGTTGGCGGCGAAGCCCAGCGGCCGCAGCCCGGCCCGCTCCAGCCGCCGCGTGAGGAGCATCCCGAGGGTCTGGTGGGCGAGCCGCCCCTCGAAGGGGAAGGCCGTAAGGTAGTGGCGCTTGCCCCTCGGAAAGGTCTCCACCAGCAGGTCCCGCTCGCCGGGGAGCACCGAGCGGCGGCGCTGCTGGAGCAGATACTCGCTGATCGCCTTCGGCAGCCGGTCCCACTCGAACGGGTCGGCGATGATGGCCCGCACCCGCTCGGCGAGGAAGGTCGAGAGGGGGAACTTCGACCCCGCGTAGGAGGGGATCGCCGGGTCGGTCCCCGGCGGGGCGCGGGTCACGAGGGCCTCATCCTCCGCCAGTCCCTCGAAGCGCAGGGTCTCCCCGGCGAACAGGAAGGTATCGCCGGGGGTCAGGGTCTCCGCGAACTCGTCCTCGATCTCCCCGAGCACCCGGCCGGTCTTCGGCAGCACCGTCCCGGGCTTGCCCCGGAGGCTCCGCCCGAGGCGCACCTTCACGCGCGCCGCCTCGACGATGGTGCCCACATTCATCCGGTAGGCCTGCGCGACGCGGGCGTCCCGGACCCGCCACAGCCCGTCCGGCCCCCGCAGGATCTTGGCGAAACGCTCGTAGGCCCTGAGCGCGTACCCGCCGGTGGCCACGTAGTCCACGACCTGCTCGAACCGCTCCCAGGTCAGGCCGGCATAGGGGGCGGCGGAGACGACCTCGTCGTAGAGGTCGCCCGGGTCGAAGGCGTCGGCGCAGGCCATGCCGAGGACGTGCTGGGCCAGCACGTCGAGGGCGCCGAGGCGGGCGTCGGGGGTGTCCTGGGCGGCCTCCTCCACGGCATCGAGGGCCGCTTGGCATTCGAGCATCTCGAAGCGGTTGCCGGGGACGAGGTAGGCCTTGGACGGCTCGTCCATGCGGTGGTTGGCCCGGCCGATCCGTTGCATGATCCGGCTCGCCCCCTTCGGCGCGCCGACGTTGACGACGAGATCGACGTCACCCCAGTCGATGCCGAGGTCGAGGGTGGCGGTGCAGACGATGGCCCGCAGGCCGCCCCCCGCCATCGCCGCCTCCACCCGCCGCCGCTGGGCGGCATCGAGGGAGCCGTGGTGGATGGCGATGGGCAGGGTGTCCTCGTTGAGGCGCCACAACTCCTGGAAAGTGTACTCCGCCTGGAGCCGGGTGTTGACGAAGACCAGCGTCGTCCGGTGCTGCTTGATGAGGTCGTAGATCGCCTCCATCGAGTGCCACGCGGTGTGGCCGGAGATGGGCAGGGGCCGCCCGGTGTCGAGCATCCGCAGGTCGGCCCGGGCGCCGCCGGCCACCACCACGAGGTCGGCGAGCGCGCCGCCATTCCCCCGCTCCCCGTCCTCCCGGGAAAGGGGTGCCGGAACGGGCGGCCCCTGCGCCACCAGATACTTCCGCAACTCGTCCGGCTCGCGCACCGTCGCGGAGAGCCCGATCGAGACGAGTCCCGGACTGAGCCGGTGCAGCCGCGCCATCGCCAGGGACAGGAGGTCCCCCCGCTTGGACGTGACGAGGGCGTGCAACTCGTCGAGGATCACGCAGCGCAGGTTGGCGAACAGGTCCGCCGCCTCGCGGTGGGCGATCAACAGGGAGAGCTGTTCCGGGGTGGTCAGCAGGATGTCCGGCGGACGGCTGACCTGCCGGGTCCGCTTGTGGGAGGGCGTGTCGCCGGTGCGGGTCTCCACGCGGATCGGCAGGTTCATCCCCTCGATCGGCGCTTCGAGGTTGCGGGCGATGTCGACGGCGAGCGCCTTCAGGGGAGA
>JAKONI010000070.1 GCA_022702015.1 Beijerinckiaceae bacterium
CGGGCGACCCCCGCCTGCGGGTCCCGGGGATGACGCCCGGCCCGAATACCGGCCCCGGCCCCGGACCGATGGCCCCGGGCTTCCTCGGCCCCGCCGGTCCGCCGGGGCTCCGGCGGTGACGACGCTCGAAGGAAAACCGGGCGGGATCGTCTCGTCCCGTCCACAGGGATCGCGACGAGTTCGGTCATCCTGTCCGATCCCACGCCCCACCTCATCCTGAGGTGCGGCGGAGCCGCCCCGAAGGAGGCCTCCGGGGATCGCGGCGTCGTCTGGATCGCTCCTTCGAGGCCCGCCGACGCGGCCCCCTCAGGATGAGGATGGGGCCCGCTTCGCGACGCCCCTACGGTGCAAGCGCCCTGATCCCTGGCGTCCGCCGCATTCTCTCAGGCCGAACCGGTATCCACTCCGTGGAACACGATATAGTGCATCGATCCAGACGGAGGCATCAGCCGAGTCTGGAAAAATTGATGCAAAAGCAAAAGGCTAGGGCAGAGGCGCATGAACGGAGCGAGTGCGTCACTGCACTAGCCCGCGTCCCCCCCGCACGACGGAACAGGGCCCGACCGGAGGCTGAATCACCGGCCGGTGGGGGTCTTCTCCCGGTCGAGGAGCTGCCGCTTGCGACCGACGCCCCAGCGATAGCCGGACAGGGAGCCGTCCGCCCGCACCACCCGGTGGCAGGGGACGGCGACCGCGATGGGGTTGGCCCCGCAGGCCAGAGCCACGGCGCGGGAGGCCCCCGGCGCGCCGATGGCCTGGGCGACCTGGGTGTAGGTGGCCGTGGCGCCGGGGGGAATCGCCCTCAGGGCGTCCCAGACCCGCTGCTGGAAGACGGTGCCGCCGATATCCAGGGGCAGGTCGTGCGGGAGGCCCGGGGCCTCCACCACGGCGATGGCGCGGGCCATCCACTCCCCGAAGGCCGCGTCCCCCGCGATCAGCTCGGCGGCGGGGAAGCGGGCGCGGAGATCCGCCGCCAGGGCTGCGGGCTCGTCCCCAAGCAGGATCGCGCAGACCCCCTGCTCCGTCGCGGCCACCAGGATCGCCCCCAGGTCGCACGCCCCGACGCCGAAGCGGATCCGGCGGCCGGCGCCCCCGCGCCGGTAGGTCTCCGGCGCCATGCCAAGGTGGCCCCTCATGTCCGCGTAGAACCGGCTGGACGCATTGTAGCCTGCCTCATAGATCGCCTCCGTCACCGAGGCCGCCGCCGGCAGGGCCTCCAGGGCGCGGGCGGCCCGGCGCGCGCGCGCATAGCCGGCCGGCGTCACCCCCGTGATCTCCCGGAAGATCCGGTGAAAATGAAAGGCGCTCAGCCCCGCCTCCGCCGCCAGGGTGGCGAGCGTCGGCGGGGTCGGCGCCGCGTCGATCAGGCGGCAGGCCCGGGCCACCGTCTCCCGGCGCCCCACCCGCGCGCCCGGCCCGTCCGGGCGGCAGCGCAGGCAAGGGCGGAAGCCCGCCGCCTCGGCGGCGGCGCAGGTGGGGTGGAAGCTGACATTCTCCCGCCGGGGCAGGCGCGAGGCGCAACCCGGCCGACAGTACACACCCGTGGTCCGCACCCCGTAGACGAAGGCCCCCTCGGCCCGGCGGTCCCGGGCGCGCAGCGCGTCCCAGCGGGACTCCTCCCGGTCGAAGGGGGGCGGGCTCGCGGTGTCCGCATCGGGCATGGGGGTCGGCATGGCCTCGGCTCCTGGGGCACGGGCCCCGTGCCCGTTCCCGCGATCCTCGCCCGGCCCCGTCCCGGCCGCATCCCGCGCCTTGCTCCGCAATCCCCGGCGGCTCAGGCTTCGAGCTTGGCCATCAGCGCCGGCGACAGGGCGAAGTTGACGTAGACGTTCTGCACGTCGTCCTGGTCCTCGATCACCTCCACGAGGCGGATCAGCTTCTCGCCGGTCTCGTCGTCCACGTCGATCGTGTTCTGCGCCTTCCACACCAGGCCCGTCCGGGTCGGGTCGCCGAACCGGGCTTCGAGGGCCTTCGTCACCTCGCCGTAGGAATCCTGGGCGCAGACGATCTCGTGGCCGTCCTCGCCGGAGAACACGTCGTCGGCGCCGGCCTCGATGGCCGCCTCCAGCATCGTGTCGGCGTCGGCCACGCCCGTCGGATAGGTGATCACCCCGACACGGTCGAACATGAAGGCCACCGCCCCCGTCTCGGCGAGGCTGCCGCCCGACTTGGTGAAGGCCGAGCGCACGTCGCTCGCCGTGCGGTTGCGGTTGTCGGTCTGCGCCTCGACGATGAGGGCGGCGCCGCCGGGGCCGTAGCCCTCGTAGCGGATGTCCTCGTAGCTCTCGCCGTCGGCGCCGGAGGCCTTCTTGATGGCGCGCTCGATGTTGTCCTTCGGCATGTTCTCGGCGCGGGCGGCGAGCACGGCGGCCCGCAGGCGCGGGTTCATCGCCGGATCGGGCGTGCCGAGCTTGGCCGCCACCGTGATCTCTCGGGCGAGCTTGCCGAAGATCTTGGACCGGACCGCGTCGACGCGGCCCTTGCGGTGCATGATGTTCTTGAACTGGGAATGACCGGCCATCTGCCTACGGACTTGTGATGAGCGCGACGTGGGAGCCGAGGCCCCCGGACGCCGCTGATGGAACTGCGCTTTTTATAGGCCGCCGCCCTCGGCGGAGGCAACGCGCACATTCCTTCTCTCCGTGGGGGAAAGAGTGGCGCCACCAGGCGTTGTGCGGCGGAATTGCCTTTTCACGGAGCAAAGATGCCCACCCCCATTTCGAGACGCCCGACCGTCGTGGTGTCCGGCGCCAGCGCCGGCGTCGGCCGGGCCGTGGCCCAGGAATTCGCCCGGCACGGCTGGAACGTCGGCTTGATCGCCCGGGGCGAGGTCGGACTCGCGGGCACGATCCGGGATGTGGAGCGCCTCGGCGGCCGCCCGATCGCCTTCGCCGCCGACGTCGCCGACCCGCAGGCGGTGCAGGAGGTCGCCGACGCGGTGGCCCGCACCTGCGGCGGCATCGACGTCTGGGTGAACAACGCGATGGTGACGGTCTACGCGCCGGTCCAGGAGACGAGCCCCGAGGAGTTCCGGCGTGTCACCGAGGTGACGTATCTCGGCCAGGTCCACGGCACCCTGGCGGCCCTCAAGCACATGGTCCCCGCCGACCGGGGCACCATCGTCCACATCGGCTCGGCCCTAGCCTACCGCTCGATTCCGCTTCAGGCGACCTATTGCGCCGCCAAGGCGGCGGTGCGCGGCTTCGTCGATTCGCTCCGCTCGGAACTGCTGCACGACCATAGCAAGGTCCGCCTGACGATGGTGCAATTGCCGGCCGTCAACACGCCCCAGTTCGATTGGGCCCGCTCGCGCCTGCCGCGCAAGCTGGAGCCGGTGCCGCCGATCTACCAGCCGGAGGCCATCGCCCGGCACGTGTTCCGCGCCGCGCACGATGCGCCCCGCGAACTCTGGATCGGCGGGCCCGCCTGGAAGGCGATCCTCGGCAACATGCTGATCCCGGGCTGGATCGACGGCTACCTCGCCCGGCACGGCTATCGTGGGGAGATGACGAACGTGCGTGCCCAGGCCAACCGCCCCGACAACCTCTACGAGCCCGTCGACACCGATCCCGGCGCCCACGGCCGGTTCGATTCCCGCGCGACGAACCATGTCGCGGCGGCCGATCCCCGCTGGCTCAAGTTCGGCATCGCCGCCGCGCTGGGCCTCGCCGCCGGCACGATGCTGTTCGCCACCGAGGCCCACGGGCGCGAGGAGGGCCGGCGGCGGCGGCTCCGCCGGGATTAGACCGCGAGGCTGCGGCCCGAGGCCCCCTCGGCGCCCGCGCGGATCGCCGCGATGCGCTCGGCATAGGCGCCGGGCCCACCGCTGAAGACGGCATTGCCGGCCACGAAGGTGTCGGCCCCGGCCCGGCTCGCCAAGCGCACCGTGTCGGGGTCGATGCCACCATCGACCTGGAGGTGGATGTCGCGCCCGGCGATCATCGCCCGCACCCGCGCGATGGTGTCGAGGGTGCTCTTGATGAAGCTCTGGCCGCCGAAGCCGGGGTTCACCGTCATCACCAGCACCAAGTCCGCCATGTCGAGCAGCGGCTCCACCAGGGTGGCCGGCGTGCCGGGGTTGATGGCGATGCCGGCGCGCTTGCCGAGGTCGCGGACCGTCTGCAACGAGCGGTGGATATGCGGCCCCGCCTCCGCATGGACGGTGATGCCGTCCGCCCCCGCCTGCGCGAAGGCGGCGAGGTAGGGATCGGCCGGGGCGATCATCAGGTGACAATCGAAGAACTTCGCCGTGTGCGGCCGCAGCGCCTTCACCACCGGGGGCCCGAAGGTGATGTTGGGCACGAAATGCCCGTCCATCACATCGAGGTGGATCCAGTCGGCGCCGGCCGCATCGATGGCGCGGACCTCCTCGGCGAGCTTCGAGAAGTCGGCCGACAGGATCGAGGGGGCGATGACGGGTGGAAACATGAGTCGACTCTTAGATGGCAGGGGCCAGCGCGACTCCATTCCTCCCATCACTCCCCTCATCCTGAGGTGCGGCGAAGCCGCCTCGAAGGATGCCTCCAGGAAACGTGGAGCCTTCTGGAGCCCTCCTTCGAGGCCCGCTGAGGCGGGCACCTCAGGATGAGGGGAGTGATGGGATAGATCGGCTTCTCGGCGGGTCCCTCAGGGTGGAAGGGCGGATGGAAGGCCCCTGTAACCCGGTCCATCGGCCCAATGCGAACGTCAAGCCAGCCTGCGTCGCCGCTCCACCAGTTGCATGATGATCGGCGTGAGGATGAGCTGCATCGCCAGATCGAGCTTGCCGCCGGGGATCACGATCGAGTTCGCCCGGCTCATGAACGAATCGTGGATCATCGACACGAGGTAGGAGAAGTCGATCCCCTTCGGATCCTTGAAGCGGATCACCACCATCGATTCGTCGGCGGTGGGGATCCACCGGGCGATGAACGGGTTCGAGGTGTCCACCGTCGGCACCCGCTGGAAGTTGATGTCGGTCCAGGAGAATTGCGGGCAGATGGTCTGCACGTAATCGGGCATCCGCCGCAGGATCACGTCCGTGACCGCCTCCGTGGAGTAGCCCCGGAACGAGCGGTCCCGGTGCAGCTTCTGGATCCACTCCAGGTTGATCACCGGCACCACGCCGATCTTGATGTCGGGGTAGCGGGCGATGTCGACCTGGTCGTTCACCACGCAGCCGTGCAGCCCCTCGTAGAACAGGAGGTCGGAACCCGGCGGGAAATCCTCCCAGTCGGAGAAGGCGCCCTCGGGGATGCCGTAGAGGCGCGCCTCGTGCGCGTCGTGGGCGTAGTGCCGGGTCCGTCCCGTTCCCGAGGCGGCATAGTCGCGGAACACCTCTTCCAATTCGGGCAGGAGGTTCGCCTTGGGGGCGAAGTGGGAGAGCGTCGCCTCCCGCGCCATCATCCCCCGCATCGTGTCCCGGTCGAAGGCGTGGAAGCCGTCGCCCTCGATGAAGACGGCGCTGACATCCTCCCGGCGGAAGATCTGCTCGAAGGTGTTCCGCACCGAGGTGGTGCCGGCCCCCGAGGAGCCGGTCACCGAGATGATGGGGTGGCGCGCCGACATCGCCGCGATCCGAACCGGACCCGCCGCCCTCAGGGCCGCATCAGGCCACGCTGGTTGAACAGCGGCGAGCGGCCCGCATCCGGCTTGCCGCCGGCATAGTAGGACGCCACGCAGATCACCTCCTCGGTGGAGCCGCAGATCAGCGGGGCGCGCTCGTGGATGCCCGTGGCGGTGAGGTCGAGGATGCGGGTCTGCCCGTCGGTGGCGGCGCCGCCGGCCTGCTCGATCAGCATGGCCACCGGGGCGACCTCGTAGAGGACGCGCAGGCGGCCCCGGGCGTAGCCCTTCCGGGAATCGCCCGGGTAGAGGAACACGCCGCCACGGGTCAGCACCCGCTGGATGTCGGCCACCATCGAGCCGAGCCAGCGCATGTTGAAATCCTTGTCGCGCGGGCCTTCCGTGCCGCGCAGGCAATCCTCGATGAAGGCCTTGACCGGCGGGTCCCAGAACCGGGCGTTCGAGGCGTTGATCGCGTATTCCTTGGCCGAGGTCGGGATCTTCATGGCCGCGCTGGTGAGGCGGAACCGGCCCTCGTCCCGGTCGAGGACGAAGCTCTGCGTGCCCTCGCCGAAGGTGACGATGAGGGCGGTGGCCGGGCCGTAGTTCACGAAGCCCGCCGCCAGCTGCGTGGTGCCGGGCGTGCGGAAGCTCGCCTCCACGTCCTCGCCCTGGACGACGGGGCGGATGCCGAACACGGTGCCCACCACCATGTTCACGCCGATGTTCGACGAGCCGTCGAGGGGGTCGATCGCCACGGCGAGCGGTGCGCCCGGGTTCAGCACCATCACACCCTCGGCTTCCTCGGAGGCCACCGTAGCGACGGGGGCGCCGCGCAGGGCCTCCGTGACGCGCTCGTGGGCGATGACGTCGAGCGCCTTCTGCACGTCGCCGTCGCTGTTCTGCTCGCCTGCGGCGGCGAGGTCGCCGCCGAGCGCCCCACGCCCGATCACCGCGCTGATGGCGATGGCCGCCTCGGCCACGGCCGCGACCACGGCGACCGCATCCTTGAGTTGCCCGTTGGCCTGCGTCACCTGCGCGAGGTAGGCGTCGAGGGGCGTCCCGACCGCTAGATCCGCCATTCGCCTGTCCTTCCCTGCGCCATCTCGCCTGTGTCGGCTCTTTAGCGGCCTTCAGGCTGGCATCATAGTCGGCCCAGCCCCGAGATTGACAGGAACTCTCCAACAGCCTCCAAGAAATCTGAACTGCCTTACCGCCGAGGTCAAAAAATCGAGACCCGACCCATGCGCAACCTGTCCTTGAAGCAGCTCCAGGCGGTCGCGGCGGTGGCCAAGCTCGGCACCATGACCCGGGCGGCCCAGGAGCTCAACGTCACCTCCGCGGCACTCTATGCGCGCATCCGCCAGTTGGAGGAGGAGGCGGGGCTCCTGCTGTTCGATCGCACCCCCTCCGGCCTGAAGCCGACCGATGCCGGCAAGGAGATGCTGTGGGCGATCGACAGCATCAACACCATCCTCGAAACCTGCACCGACCGGTTGCGCTCGCTCCGGGGCATCTCCGGCGGACGGGTCGCCCTGGGGGTGGTCTCCACGGCCAAGTACTTCGCGCCGCAGGTCATCGCCGGCTTTTCCAAGAAGCACCCCGGCGTCGAGATCAGCCTTTCCGTGCGCAACCGCGGCCAGACGGTGGAGGCCCTGCGCGGCTATGAGATCGACTTCGCGGTGATGGGCCGCCCGCCCCGGGACTTCCCGATCGAGGCCGCGACCTTCGGGCCGCACCCCCTGGTGCTGGTGGCCGCCCCCGACCATCCCCTCGCCGGCCGCGCCGGGCTGGCGCGGACCGACCTCGCCGACGAGGCGTTCTTCATGCGCGAGGAGGGCTCCGGCACCCGCACGGTGT
>JAKONI010000073.1 GCA_022702015.1 Beijerinckiaceae bacterium
GTAGCGCAGGTCCCCGATGGCCCGGTCCGCCGCGTGGTGGATATGGCCGCAGATCACCCCGTCGGCGCCCCGGCGGCGGGCCTCCTCGGCGAGGATCTCCTCGAACTTGCCGATGAAGCTGACGGCGTTCTTCACCTTGCGCTTCGCCCAGGCCGACAGCGACCAGTAGGACAGGCCGAGCCGGCGGCGGAAGCGGTTGAGCACCGTGTTCAGCCACAGGGCCAGGGTGTAGGCCCCGTCGCCGAGATGGGCGAGCCAGCGCTGATGGCGCATCACCATGTCGAACTGGTCGCCGTGGATCACGAGGTAGCGCCGCCCGTCCGCCGCCTCGTGGATCGCCGTGTCGGCGATCTCGATGCCGCCGAAGGTGGTGCCGACGTAATCCCGCAGGAACTCGTCGTGGTTGCCGGGCAGGTAGACCACATGGGTGCCCTTGCGGACCTTGCGCAGGAGCTTCTGCACCACGTCATTGTGGGCCTGCGGCCAGTACCAGCCGGACTTGAGCTGCCAGCCGTCGACGATGTCGCCGACGAGGTAGAGGGTGTCCGCGTCGTAGTCCCTGAGGAAGTCGAGCAGCATCCCGGCCTGACACCCGCGGGTGCCCAGATGCAGGTCGGACAGGAACAGGGTGCGGACGCGGATCGGCCTGTCGTCGTCCTCAGCCACGGTGGTCTCCCGGCGTCGTTCGGCCGGGATCCAGAGCGCGATCACGTCTCAATTTGATGACGCCGCCGGACGGGAACCGGAAAGTCCTTTCAAGGGCGCCGGAGAAAGGTTGCGGTGCACGCCAAATTTTTTTGCCCTTCCTCCGAAGATTTTCCGGTTTTGCTTTCGATCGGCACCATCCCATAATACCTTCGATCCGACGGCCCCGGCCGGGCCGCCGGTGGGGCGAGCGCGGAAGGGAAGGCGGCGGGCGAACCGGACGCCGCGAGGCTAGGACGGCACATCGGAGGCGACCGGCGCGGGGACGCGCGCCGCGACGCGAGCGGCCACAGCCGCCTGCCGCTCCGCAGCGCCCACGGTCCAGGGCTGTCGCTCCGGCGCCGCAGGCGTCGGGGAGGCTCCCGCCAATTCCCTGAAACGTCGCCCCGACATGCGCGACAGTTCCCGCGCCGGGCTTGATCCCGTGCGCCCAACGAATTCGGAGGAGACATCATGGCCGCAACCCGGCGTCCCGGTCGCAACCACCTCTTCATCCCCGGCCCGACCACGATCCCCGATCGGGTCATCCGGGCGATGTCCGTGCAGTCCGAGGATCACCGCTCCCCGAGCTTCCCCGAGCTCGTGAAGCCGCTCCTCCAGGACGCCAAGATGGTCTACGGGACCACCGAGGGCACCGTGATCCTGTTCCCCTCCTCGGGCACCGGAATCTGGGAATCGGCGCTGACCAACACCCTCTGCCGGGGTGACAAGGTGATCGCCGCCCGCTTCGGCCAGTTCAGCCACCTCTGGGTCGACATGGCCCAGCGCCTCGGCCTCGACGTGGTCGTCCAGGACGAGGAGTGGGGCAAGGGCGCCGACCCGGAGAAGATCGGCGAGGCCCTGCGGGCCGACAAGGACCACGCCATCAAGGCGGTGATGATCGTCCACAACGAGACAGCCACCGGCGTGACGAGCGACATCGGCGCCGTGCGCCGGGCCATGGACGCCGCCGGCCACCCGGCCCTGCTGTTCGTGGACGGCATCTCCTCCATCGGTTCGCTGCCGTTCAAGATGGACGAGTGGAAGGTCGATTGCGCGGTGGCGGGCTCGCAGAAGGGCTTCATGCTGCCCGCCGGCCTCGGCCTGCTCTGCGTCAGCCAGAAGGCCCTCAAGGTCGCCGAGGGCGGCTCGGGCGGCGGCAACGACCGGCTTGGCCACGCCTACTTCGCCTGGGCCGACCAGCTCAACGCCAACAAGGGCGGGTACTTCCCCTACACCCCGGCCCTGCCGCTCCTCTACGGCCTGCGCGAGGCGCTCGCCGTGATGAAGGAAGAGGGCCTGGAGAACATCTACCATCGCCACGCCGTGCTGGCCGAGGCGACCCGCCAGGCGGTGGCGGCCTGGGGCCTCAAGCCCTGCGCCAAGGAGCCGAAGTGGAACTCCGACACCGTCACGGCCATCGTCGTGCCGGAGGGGGTCGATGCCGCCAAGATCATCATCCACGCCTACGAGCGCTACAACCTCTCCCTCGGGGCGGGCCTCTCCAAGGTGGCGGGCAAGGTGTTCCGCATCGGCCACCTGGGCGACCTCAACGAGCTGTCGCTGCTGGGCGCCATCGCCGGCGCCGAGATGGCGATGATCGATTGCGGGATGACGCTGACCCCCGGCTCGGGCGTCGCCGCCGCGTCGAGCTACCTGCGCGAGAACCCGCTGCACAAGGCGTGACGCGCGGGCGGCGGGGGGCTCGATCCCCCCGCCGCATCACCATAAGAAAACAGCGTGGACATGGAGCCGGCCGCCGCCCGGCCGCCGGAGAGGGAGCCGACGACCCATGGCGAAGAAGATCGTGTTCCTCGACCGGGAGTCGCTCGACGCGACGCTGAAGCCCTTCGGCTTCCCCCACGATTACGTCGAGTACGAGTCGACCTGGACCCCGGAGGACATCGTCACGCGGCTGAAGGGGGCCGAGATCGCCCTCATCAACAAGGTGCCGATGCGCGCCGAGACCTTGAAGCAGCTCCCCGACCTCAAGCTCATCGCGGTGGCCGCCACCGGCACCGACGTGGTCGACAAGGCCCAGGCCAAGGAGCAGGGCATCACCGTCGTCAACATCCGCAACTACGCCTTCAACACCGTGCCCGAGCACGTGGTGGGGCTGATGTTCGCCCTGCGCCGGGCCATCGTGCCCTACGCCAACTCGGTGAAGCGAGGCGATTGGGCGAAGTCGGCGCAGTTCTGCTACTTCGACTACCCGATCTACGACATCGCCGGCTCGACGCTGGGCATCGTCGGCTACGGGGCGCTCGGCAAGTCCATCGCCAAGCGGGCCGAGGCCCTGGGCATGAAGGTGCTGGCCTACGACACCTTCCCGCAGGACGGCCTCTCCGACTTCGAGACGGTGCTCACCCAATCAGACGTCATCACCCTGCACGTCCCGCTGACGCCGGAGACCAAGGGGCTGATCGGCGCCGCCGAACTCAAGCGGATGAAGAAGAACGCCATCCTCATCAACACCGCCCGGGGCGGTCTGGTGGACGAGGCGGCCCTCCTCGAAGCCCTCAAGGACGGCACCATCGCCGGCGCCGGCTTCGACGTGGTGGCGCAGGAGCCCCCCCGCGACGGCAACATCCTCTGCGAGGCCGACCTGCCGAACCTCATCGTCACGCCGCACGTGGCCTGGGCCAGCAAGGAGGCGATGCAGATCCTCGCCGATCAGCTCGTGGACAACGTCGATGCGTTCGTGGCGGGCAAGCCGCAGAACGTGGTGTGAGGGCAAGAGGGGACGAAAGCGCCCCGCTGGTCCTTCCCTCATCCTCATCCTGAGGTGCCGCGCCAGCGGCCTCGAAGGAGGGTTCCAGGGATCGCACCGGGTCCTGGAGGCCTCCTTCGAGGCCCACTGCCGTGGGCACCTCAGGATGAGGGGTCAGGCGGGAGGATCCGGCTCCTCATTGCAAGCGACTGAAAGGTCCGAGACGTATGAAAAAGCTGCTGTTCCAGTTCGACACCGATGCCGCCCCCAGCGTCTTCGACGTGGTGGTGGGCTACGATGGCGGGGCCGACCACATCACCGGCTACGGCCACGTCACGCCGGAGAACGTCGGCGCCTATGTCGATGGGACGATCTACACACGGGGCGGCTCGGAGAAGAAGTCGACCGCGATCTTCGTCGGCGGCGGCAGCATGGCCGAGGGCGAGGCGGTGTTCGCGGCGGTGAAGAAGCGCTTCTTCGGCCCGTTCCGCGTCTCCTGCATGCTCGATTCCAACGGCTCCAACACCACCGCCGCCGCGGGCGTGGCGCTGGTGGCCAAGGCCGCCGGCTCCCTCCAGGGCAAGACCGCCGTGATCCTGGGCGGCACCGGCCCGGTGGGGATGCGCTCGGCCGCCCTGCTGGCGGGTGAAGGGGCGCAGGTGACCCTCGCCGGCCGGGCGCTGGACAAGACCCAGGCCGCGGCGGATGCCATCAACAAGCGGTTCAAGGTCGACGTCGCCGCCGCCGCGACGCCGGACGAGGCCTCCCGCATCGCGCTGGCCAAGGGCAAGAACCTGATCTTCGCCGCCGGCGCCATCGGCGTCGAGCTGCTTCCGGAATCGGCCTGGGCCGAGGATCCGGCGGTGCAGTTCCTGGCCGACTACAACGCCCAGCCCCCGACGGGGATCGGCGGCCTCGACGCCATGGACAAGGGCAAGGAGCGCCACGGCAAGTCGACCTTCGGGGCGCTCGGCATCGGCGGGCTGAAGCTCAAGCTGCACCGGGCCTGCATCGGCAAGCTGTTCGAGAGCACCGACAAGGTGTTCGATGCCGAGGAGATCTATGCCCTCGCCAAGGAGATGGCATGATGGGCGACAAGACCCGGCCCGAGACCGACTCGATCGAGACGTTCCTTACGGAACTCGCCAGCGCCGCCCCCACCCCCGGCGGCGGCGGGGCGGCGGCCATCTCCGGGGCCATGGGCGCGGCCCTGGTCTCGATGGTGTGCAACCTGACCATCGGCAAGAAGAAGTACGCCGAGGTCGAGGAAGAGTTGAAGGACGTGCTCGCCCGCTCCGAGGGGCTGCGCGCCGGGCTCACCGGCATGATCGCGCAGGATGTCGCCGCCTTCGACGCGGTGATGGGGGCCTACGGCCTACCGAAGGGCACCGACGAGGAGAAGGCGGCCCGCGCCAAGGCGATCCAGGCGGCGCTGAAGGAGGCGACGGACGTGCCGCTCTCCTGCTGCCGGGCCTGCCGGGCGGTGATCGACCTCGCGGCCATCACCGCCGACAAGGGCAACCTCAACGTCGTCTCGGATGCCGGCGTGGCGGTGCTGTCGGCGCAGGCCGGCCTGCGCAGCGCGGCGTTGAACGTCTACGTCAACGCCAAGGGCCTTGATGACCGGGAGTTCGCGCAGGAGCGCCTGGACGAACTGGAGCAGATCCTCGCCGAAGCCGGTCCGCTGACGGAGAAGATCTACGAGGTGGTGAAGGCCAAGGTGAACTGAGGCCACCTTTCCCTCTCCCCTCGGCGGGGGAGGGCCTCGCGCTTCGGTATGAGTTGGCGAAGAGAATTTCGTCTGAGACGGGAAGTCGAAGCCGGGCGCCGCAAGCGTCCGGCTTCGTCGTTTCAAGCACTTCGCGATGCAGCAATGAATACGATCCGTGTTGCAGCCGCGAGAAAGGGGGGCTCAACGCCCGAGTAAAAAAGTTTGACGGGCAAAATCCTTCCGCCTCAGTAAGATGAACGGCGTTGGGGGGTCGAGAAAAGACTCCGGGGAGGCGCCTGATGGACGTCCACGAGTATCAAGCGAAGGAGCTGCTGGCGAGCTTCGGCGTCGCCGTTCCGAAGGGCGCCATCGCCTTCAGCCCCGATCAGGCGGTCTACGCCGCGACCGAACTCGGCGGCTCCTTCTGGGCGGTGAAGGCGCAGATCCATGCGGGCGCCCGGGGCAAGGCCGGCGGCATCAAGCTCTGCCGCACCTACAACGAGGTCCGCGACGCCTCCAAGGAACTCCTCGGCAAGCGCCTCGTGACCCATCAGACCGGGCCCGAGGGCAAGCCCGTCCAGCGGGTCTACGTGGAGACCGCCGACCCGTTCGAGCGCGAACTCTACCTCGGCTACGTCCTCGACCGGAAGGCCGAGCGGGTGCGCGTCATCGCCAGCCAGCGCGGCGGCATGGAGATCGAGGAGATCGCCGCCAACGAGCCCGACGCCCTGATCCAGGTGGTCGTGGAGCCCGCCGTCGGCCTGCAACAGTTCCAGGCGCGGGAGATCGCCTTCAAGCTCGGGCTGAACATCAAGCAGGTCGCCGCCGCCGTGAAGACGATCATGAACGCCTACCGGGCGTTCCGCGATTGCGACGGCACCATGCTGGAGATCAACCCCCTCGTCGTCACCAAGGACGACCGGGTGCTGGCGCTGGACGCCAAGATGTCCTTCGACGACAACGCCCTGTTCCGCCGCCACGCCATCGCCGACATGCACGACCCCTCGCAGGGCGACCCCCGCGAGGCACAGGCCGCCGAGCACAACCTCAGCTACATTGGCCTGGAAGGCGAGATCGGCTGCATCGTCAACGGCGCCGGGCTCGCCATGGCGACGATGGACATGATCAAGCACGCCGGCGGCGATCCGGCGAACTTCCTCGATGTCGGCGGCGGCGCCTCCCCGGAGCGCGTGGCCACGGCCTTCCGGCTGGTCCTCTCGGACCGCAACGTGAAGGCGATCCTCGTCAACATCTTCGCCGGCATCAACCGCTGCGACTGGGTGGCCGAGGGAGTCATCAAGGCCGCCCGCGAGGTGAGGATCGACGTGCCCCTGGTGGTGCGGCTCGCCGGCACGAACGTCGAGGCCGGGCAGAAGATCCTGGCCGAGAGCGGGCTCGACCTCATCACCGCGGACACCCTGACCGACGCCGCCCGCAAGGCGGTGGAGGCCTGCCGTGCCGCCAAAACCCAACGCTGAATCGAGGAAGAGCGCGCCATGAGCATCCTCATCGACGAAACCACCCCGATCCTCGTCCAGGGCATCACCGGCGACAAGGGCACCTTCCACGCCAAGGAGATGCTGGATTATGGCTCGAACGTCGTGGCCGGCGTCACCCCCGGCAAGGGCGGGCGCACCCACCTCGGCCTGCCGGTGTTCAACACCGTGAAGGAGGCTGTGGAGGCCACGGGGGCCACCACCTCGATCACCTTCGTCGCCCCGCCCTTCGCGGCGGACGCGATCATGGAGGCGGCCGATGCGGGGCTTCGCCTCGTCTGCTCCATCACCGACGGCATCCCCGCCCAGGACATGATGCGGGTGAAGCGCTACCTCTACCGCTACCCCAAGGAGAAGCGGACGATGGTGGTCGGCCCGAACTGCGCGGGCATCATCTCGCCGGGCAAGGCCATGCTCGGCATCATGCCCGGCCACATCTACCTGAAGGGCAATGTCGGGGTGATCTCCCGCTCGGGGACGCTCGGCTACGAGGCCGCCTCGCAGTTGAAGGAACTCGGGCTCGGCATCTCCACCTCGGTGGGGATCGGCGGCGACCCGATCAACGGCTCGTCCTTCCTCGACCACCTCGCCCTGTTCGAGATGGACCCGGATACCGACGCGGTGCTGATGATCGGCGAGATCGGCGGCCCGCAGGAGGCCGAGGCCTCCGCCTGGATCCGGGACAACATGTCGAAGCCGGTGATCGGCTTCGTCGCCGGGCTCACCGCCCCGAAGGGCCGGCGCATGGGCCATGCGGGCGCGATCATCTCCGCCACCGGCGACAGCGCCGCCGAGAAGGCCGAGATCATGAGGAGCTACGGCCTCACCGTGGCGCCGGATCCGGGCTCCTTCGGTCAGACCGTCGCCGACGTGCTGGCGCGGGCGGCGTAACACCCTCCCTCCCCCCTCTCCGGAGGGCGGCCGAACAGCGAGCCTTCTCCCACCCTGGTCCTCTTCCTGAGGTGCCCGCGCCAGCGGGCCTCGAAGGGGGGCTCCAGAGTGCGCGGCGATCCCTGGATCCCTCCTTCGAGGCGGCTCACGCCGCACCTCAGGGTGAGGGCGAGACGGGGATAGACCCCGCCTCAGGGGGGCGCCGCGCGCCTCGACATGAATGACAGGACAAAGGGCCTCCCATGCCCACGACCCTCCACGCCACCCCCTCCTCCGCATCGGTCACGGGGTTCGCGCCGCCGGTGATCACCGGAACCTCCTCGGAGGGGGCGCTCGACATCCTGTTCCAGGCCCTCCTCGACGTGGCCCGGCGGCACGACCCCGAGTTGGAGGGGGTGCTGCACGGCACCGCCGACATCTCCCGCTTCTCCCCGGAGATGCTGGCCCGTGCCCTCCAGGTGCAGGGGATCTGGTTCCAGCTCATCTCCATCGCCGAGCAGAACGCCGCCATGCGCCGCCGCCGCCACACCGAGCGGACGGAGGGCCGCGCGGCGCTCGGCGGTTCCTTCTCCAAGGTCTTCGCCGAGGCCCGGGAGCGGGGCACCCCGCCGGCGCAGATCCAGGCCCTCCTCAACGACCTGCGGGTCCGCCCGACGATCACCGCCCACCCCACCGAGGGCAAGCGGGTGACGGTGCTGGAGAAGTTCCGGCGGATCTACCTCGTACTGCGCGAACTGGAGATGCCGCGCTGGACGACCCGCGAGCGCAACGGCCTGATGAACGAGCTGCGCGACCAGATCGAGCTCGTCTGGATGACCGGCGAGTTGCACCTGGAGAAGGCGACCGTCGAGCGGGAGGTCGCCTGGGGGCTGCACTTCTTCGATGAATCCCTGTTCGAGATGCTCCCCGAGACCATGGACTCCCTCGAGGAAGCCCTGGCCGAGACCTACCCCGAGTCGACCTTCACGGTGCCGCCGTTCTTCCAGTTCGGCTCGTGGATCGGCGGCGACCGGGACGGCAACCCCTACGTGACGGCGGCCGTCACCCGCGCGACGCTCCAGCGCAACGCCCTGGCCTCCCTCTCACGCTACCGCGACGGCGTGCGCGAACTCGGCCGCACCCTCTCCCTCACGGAGCGGACGCTGGCCGTGCCCCCCGCCTTCCGCGAGGCCCTGTCGCAGCAACTGGCCGAGAGCGGTCAGGCGCGGGCCATCGAGCGGCGCAACCCCGGCGAGGCCTATCGCCAGTACCTCACCTGCATCCTGCGCAAGATCGAGGCGACCATCGCCCGCAACGAGGGGCGGCACCCCTCCGGCCCGGACTACCCCAGCGCCGACGGCCTGATCGAGGATCTGCGGGTGCTGGAGCGGGCTCTGGCCGACGCCCAGTGCGGGGCGCTGGCCCGGGACCTCGTGCGCCCCGTGCGGCGGATGGTGGAGATCTTTCGGTTCTCCACGGTGCGCCTCGACCTGCGCGAGAACACCACCCGCACCACCGACACGCTCCGGGCCCTCTGGCAGCAGGAGAACGGCGAGGGCGAGCCCCCGGCCCTCGATTCGCCCGCGTGGCGGGCTTGGCTCGACGCGGGCCTCGCCCGGCCGCGCGATTCCGAGCGATCCTTCGAGGCCCTGCCCGACGCCGCCCGCGAGACGCTCGCCACCTTCGCCCTCGTGGCCGAGATGCGCGAGACCCTCGACCGGGAGGCCTTCGGCTCCTTCGTCCTGTCGATGACCCGCTCGGTGCCGGACGTGCTCGGGGCCTACCTCCTCGCCAAGGAGGCCGGGGTGTTCCTCGACGCCACCGGCACCGAGATCTGCCCTCTGCCCATCGTGCCCCTGCTCGAGACCATCGACGACCTGCGCGCCGGCCCCGCCATCATGCGTGAGTTGCTCGGCGTGCCGGTGGTGCGCCGCTCTACCCGCTGGCAGGGCGGCGTCCAGGAAGTGATGATCGGCTATTCCGATTCGAACAAGGACGGCGGCTTCGTCGCCGCCAACTGGGAACTCTATAAGGCGCAGAGCAAGCTCACCCGGCTGGGCCAGGAGTTGGGCGTGCCCATCGCCTTCTTCCACGGGCGGGGGGGCTCGGTGAGCCGGGGCGGCGTGCCGACCCACCGGGGCATCGCCGCCCAGCCGCCGGGCTCGATCCGCGGGCGCTTCCGCATCACGGAGCAGGGCGAGGTCGTCTCGTTCAAGTATGCCAACCGGGGCACCGCCGCCTACCAGATGGAACTGCTCGCAGCCTCGGTCTTCGAGCACGCCCTGGCGGGGGACGGCCCCGGCCAGCCCACCGGGCACGACGACGCCCTGGAGGCGTTGGCCGGAGCGTCGCGGGCGGCCTACGTCAACCTGCTGAACACGGACGGGCTCGTGGACTACTTCCAGGCCGCGAGCCCCCTCGACGAGATCGCGCTCCTCAACATCGGCTCCCGCCCGGCCCGGCGGTTCGGCGCCCGGTCGCTCGCCGACCTGCGGGCGATCCCCTGGGTCTTCGCGTGGTCGCAGAACCGGCACGTCATCACCGGCTGGTATGGGGTCGGCTCGGGGCTCGCGAGCTTCCTCGACGTGCGAGGCCGGGAGGGCGAGGCGACGCTCCGGCGGCTGTTCGGCGAATCACGGGTGCTGCGCCTCGTGCTCGACGAGGTGGAGAAGACCCTGCTCATGGTCGATCTCGACATCGCCCGCGCCTATGCCGGCCTCGTGCCGGACCAGGCCGTCCGCGCGCGGATCTTCTCCGCCATCGAGGCGGAATATGCCCTGACCCGGGAGATGGTCCTGCGGGTGAGCGGCGGCGCGGAGCTCGCCGAGCGCTTCCCCCTGTTCCGCGACCGGCTGCGGGGCCGGCTGCCGACGATCAACCAAGTGTCCCGCGAGCAGGTGGAACTGCTCGCCCGCTTCCGCAGCGAGACGGACGAGGACCGGAAGGAAGCCGTGAAGTCGGCCCTGCTCCTGTCGATCAACTGCATCGCCGTAGGCTTCGGGGCGACGGGGTGAAGGCCTTCCCACCCACGCCATCGCGAGCGTGAGCCCTGTCTCCCGCACGCGGGAGCACCAGTTCACCCCCCAGCGCGCCGCACCCCACCCGCGCGGGAAAAGACTCACACAAGGAGGAACACAGGAATGAGCTTCACCCTGATCCAGCAGGCCAAGGCGCGTCTGCACCGTTCGGAACTCGCCGTCCCCGGCTCCAACCCGACCTTCATGGAGAAGTCCGCGTCGTCCGCCGCAGACGTGATCTTCCTCGATCTGGAAGATGCCGTCGCCCCCGACGACAAGGAGAAGGCCCGCACCAACATCATCCAGGCGTTGAACGACCTGGATTGGGGCAACAAGACCATGATGATCCGCATCAACGGTCTCGACACCCACTACATGTACCGCGACGTGGTCGACATCGTCGAAGCCTGTCCGCGGCTCGACATGGTTCTGATCCCCAAGGTCGGCGTCCCGGCCGACGTCTACGCGATCGACGTGCTGGTCACCCAGATCGAGCAGGCCAAGAAGCGTGAGAAGCAGATCGGCTTCGAGGTGCTGATCGAGACCGCCCTCGGCATGGCCAATGTCGAGGCGATCGCCCAGTCGTCGAAGCGCCTGGAGGCGATGTCCTTCGGCGTGGCCGACTACGCCGCCTCGACCCG